>NZ_JBHSFT010000049.1:0-321673 GCF_042654105.1 Oceanobacillus aidingensis
AAAGTACACACTGAAATATAAATTGAACCGCCGTATACGGAACCGTATGTACTGGTGGTGTGAGAGGGGCGAAAAGTTATTTAGCTTTTCCCTCTACTCGATTTTAATTTTATTTTTGGTTGACAGTTAACTGTTGGGTGAATATAATTAAACTGTAATATTGAGAAAAGAATGAAAATAAGAAATAATATTTTTTAGCTTTATAAAAGGTACACACAAAGAAACTTTCATTAAATGATTAGAAGGAGAAGGTGAGAGAAATGAAAAAAGGATTGAAAGTTGGAGACTCAACCATTCTTGAAGTAAAAGTGACTGAAGATATGTTTGCTCAATTTGATGGGGAATTGATTCATCCAGCTTATTCCACTGCTTCCATGGTTTATCACATGGAATGGGCATCGAGAAATCTATTGATCCCTCATCTAGAAGCAAATGAGGAAAGTGCAGGAGCAGCTGTAAAATTAAAACATGTTGCCCCTTCAGCATTAGGAACAAATGTTAAAGTGAAAGCTGTTGTTATAAATGTTACGGATAAACAAGTGATGACAGAAGTTACGGTCAAAAATGAAAGCGCAATCATTGGAGTGGGAGAAATTAAACAGATAATCATGCCTGAAAATACAATGCAAAGCAAATTAGATGCACAATTGAAACTAAAAAATGAAGGAACTGGAGGTAATTTTCTTGAAACAACTCGAACAAATTAAACCAACAACGGAAAATACATTCGAAAAAATAGCCAATCATGAACAAGTGATGTTCTGTAATGATCCGACAACTGGACTTCAAGCAATTATTGCAATTCATGATACAACACTTGGTCCAGCATTAGGGGGAACAAGAATGTATCCTTATAAAAGTGTTGATGAAGCATTGGAAGATGCCTTACGTCTGTCAGAAGGGATGACCTATAAATGTGCAGCTTCTGGTCTTGATTTTGGTGGGGGAAAGGCAGTTATTATTGGCAATCCAGAAAAAGATAAATCGCCTGCATTATTCCGGGCATTTGGACAATTTGTAGATTCTTTGAACGGGCGTTTCTATACAGGCACAGATATGGGGACAACAATGGATGATTTTGTGGAGGCATTTAAGGAAACCAATTTTATTAATGGGATTCCTGAAGCTTATGGAGGTAGCGGTGATTCTTCTATTTCCACAGCCTATGGAGTAATTTATGCACTAGAAGCAACCAATGAATATCTTTTTAAAACTAGTGATTTAGGAAGTAGAATCTATGCTATTCAAGGGTTAGGAAAAGTAGGCTATAAGGTTGCTGAACATTTATTGGAAGCTGGAGCTCAAATCTATGTCTCTGACCTTAACCAAAATTTAATAGAACAGATTAAAACGAAAGCAAAAGATTCTAGTGGTGAAGTGCATGATGTAAATAGTGATACTATTTATCATACGGATGCGGATATTTTTATCCCTTGTGCAATGGGGGCAATCATTAATGACCAGACTATCAATCAAATAAAAGTAAAAGCGATTGTAGGATCAGCAAATAATCAACTGCAAACTCTAGATCATGCGAAATTACTTCATAATAAAGGAATTTTATATGCACCGGATTATATTGTAAATGCAGGAGGACTAATTCAAGTTGCAGATGAATTATATGGTCCCAACCATAAGCGAGTACTTGTAAAGACAAAAGCGATTTATAGTTCACTTTTAGATATTTACCAGCATGCAGATATGGATGCAATTCCAACAGTAGAAGCCGCAAATAGAAGAGTACAAAGGGTATTGGATGATCAGAAAAATAGAAATAACTTTTATTCTCGTAAACGCAGACCGAAATGGAAAATTAGAGAGTAATTCTCTACATTTTTATAGCGGTGTAAATGGATGTAAGACTCCCACTTCAAGGATACAAAAGACCTGAAATTTCTAAGTAGGAGTCAAGGACATAGTAACGCCCGATTTGTTATAGTCTACAGGATGTAGGTCACAAAGGATCTTGAGACAATGTTTTTCAACGGGGATAAAAAGAAACCCCGCTGAATTAAGTTTTATTTTATAAGCAATTAAAATAAGAGTCACAGAGGTGATGGATATGAAATTGGATATGCAAGAAGCATTTCCATTGATACAAATCATGGATGAAAATGGAGATATTACCGACACATCCTATATAAATCAAATTGATAAAACTTTAGTACAACATTTTTATCGGCAATTGCTTTGTATGCGTGCATTTGATCAAAAGGCAATTAACCTGCAGCGTCAGGGAAGGCTCGGAACATACCCTGGTTTTGAAGGTCAAGAAGCATCCCAGGTGGGAAGCGCTCTAGCTCTTAATGAAGATGACTGGATGTTTCCAACTTACCGGGACCATGCAGCAAGCATTACTTTTGGAAAATCGTATAATATTTTATCTTCATGGAATGGAAGAGTTGAAGGGAATCTCCCGCCAAAAGGGAAAAATATATTACCGCCTTCTGTTCCAATTGCAACACAGCTTCCGCTTGCGGCTGGGGCAGCTCTGGCAAGTAAATACAGAGACTCAAATCAGGTTGCTATTGTTTACTTTGGCGATGGAGCAACTTCTGAGGGAGATTTTCATGAAGGCTTAAACTTTGCAAGTGTTTTTCAGGCACCAGTTGTATTTTTTAATCAAAATAATCAATACGCTATCTCGGTTCCCGTTTGGAAGCAGATGAATTCCAAAACCATTGTTCAAAAATCACTTGCTTATGAAATTCCAGGTGTTCGCGTAGATGGAAATGATATTTTCGCTGTTTATTTTGAAACCAAAAAGGCATTGGACCGAGCTAGAAAGGGAGAAGGCCCAACTTTCATTGAAGCAGTAACATGGCGCTATGGAGCTCATACGACTGCAGATGATCCTACTAAATATCGGAATCAGAAAGAAGAAAATGAAAAGCACCGTAAAAATGATCCAATTACAAGAATCGAATCATTTATGAAAAGATATGATTATTGGGAAGAAACTTTAATAGAACAGTTGAAAGAAGAAATAAAAGAGGAAATTGATGATGCAGTAAGAGAATTGGAATCTATGCCCCCGGCAGATGTGAATGATATTTATGATTATATGTTTGAAAACCCCACTTGGATGATTAAACAGCAAAAGAAAGATTATATTAATCATTTGCGAGGTGAAAAATAGCATGATAACGATGACTAAAACGAAACAATTGACGCTTATTCAAGCAATAACAGATGGAATGCGTACGATGCTTCAGGAAAAAGAAGAAGTTGTTATTTTAGGAGAAGATGTAGGGAAAAACGGGGGGGTTTTTCGGGCGACAGAGGGCTTGCAAGAAGAGTTTGGAGAGAAAAGGGTATTTGATACACCATTAAGCGAAGCAGGAATTATTGGTTCATCCATTGGTATGGCAATGAATGGACTACTTCCAATAGCAGAAATTCAATTTTTAGGGTTTATTTATCCGGCATACGAACAAATTATGACTCAAGCGACAAGAATGCGTTACCGTACAAAAGGTGTCTTTACTGTACCACTCGTAATACGAGCACCTTATGGAGCAGGAGTACGCGCTCCTGAAATTCATTCCGATAGTATGGAAGCATTATTCACTCATATGCCAGGGATAAAGGTAGTATGCCCCTCCAATCCATACGATGCAAAAGGACTTCTTATTGCAGCGATTCAAGATCCGGACCCAGTTTTGTTTATGGAACCATTGAGATTATATCGTTCAGTTAGAGATGAGGTTCCAGAAGAAAAATATGAAATTGAAATTGGTAGTGGAAAATATTTGCGTGAAGGGGAAGATGTAACGGTGATTGCATGGGGAGCTATGGTAAATGTTGCGATAAAAGCGGCAGAGCAGGCCGAGGAAAAAGGCATTACCTGTGACATCATCGATTTACGTACATTATATCCAATTGATAAAGACATAATTGCAGAATCTGTTCAGAAAACGGGTTGCTGTGTCATTGTTCATGAAGCTCCTGCTACGGGGGGATTAGGAAATGATATTATTTCAATTCTAAATGATACTTCCTTTTTATATATGAAATCACCAATTGAACGCGTTACAGGTGCAGATGTTCATGTTCCATTTTGGGCTTTGGAAGAACATAATATACCAACACCAAAACGTGTACTAGAGGCCATTCATAAAGTGACAAATTTTTAGGGGGTGATACGATTGGTCGAAGTAAAATTGCATGATATCGGAGAAGGTATGACGGAAGGAAATATACTGACTTATTTTATAAAAAAAGGAGACTGGGTAGAGGAGGATCAGCCGATTGTAGAATTGCAAACAGAAAAGATGGTTGCTGAATTAACAGCGCCAACCAAAGGAATAGTAAAAGAAATTTTTATTACTGAAGGAACAACGATCCCTGTTGGAACAACCATTTTAACAATTGAATCGGAGAGAGGTTCGGAAAAAAATGAATCTTCGGAAATGCAACAAAAAGAATACGATTATTCTGTCCAATTAGCAACAAGTGATGATCCTGAAACTCAAACGAAACATAAAAAAATAAAAGGGCCTAAACGAATAAAAGCAGCACCATATACGAGAAAAATAGCCAGAGAACTCGAGGTAGATATTGAATTGGTGGAAGGAAGCGGTAAAGATGGAAGGATTACCGTAGAGGACGTTCATCAATTCGCTCAGGACAGAGAGAGTGCTGCAACAAAATCCGATTCAACAAATAAACAGATACATTGGCAAAGCTTAATGGAGAAAAGAGAATTCCATAATAATGAGGAAGCGAACATTATACCGTTCAAAGGCCGGCGCAAACAAATTGCAAAAAAAATGACTACATCTGTTTATACAATACCACATGTCCATCACATGGAAGAAATTGATATGACGGAGTTATTGCATTTTAGAAAAGAGATTAAATCTGATCTCGATGTATCTGTTGCAGCATTTTTTATAAAAGCGCTTACGATTGTGTTGAGAGAGCATCCAATCTTTAATGCTAAATTGAATGAGGAAAAAGAGGAAATCAGGTTGGAAAAAGCAGCTCATATAGGAATTGCAACGGACACAGAAGATGGCTTGATTGTTCCGGTTATTAAAAACGCAGATAAAAAGTCAATCCTGGCTATACAAAAAGAAATGAAGGAACTAATGAATAAAGCTAGAGTTGATAAACTATCACCAAAAGAGATGACAGGAAGCACTTTTACAATTAGTAATGTTGGTCCAATGGGAAGTATTGGTGCAACGCCAATCATTAACTACCCAGAAGTCGCGTTAATGGCTTTTCACAAAACGAAAAAAATGCCAGTTGTAACTGATGATGATGAGATTATTATCCGGTCAATGATGAATGTAACGTTAACTTTTGACCATCGTGTCACAGATGGAGGAAACGCAATAAACTTTACAAATAGATTTAAAGCATTGCTTGAAAACCCCAAGCTGCTGCTGGTGGAACTGAGTTAACGTAATATTTTATAACAAAGGGAGGTTCATTATGTATCGAATTAAACCTGAACAAATGCCGTCTTTATCTGAAGCAATCTTTGTAATAGCAGCTATCATTGCTATTATGAGTGTCAGTATTATCTATTTTGAAGCTCCACCACATATTCCTTTAGCTATTTCACTATTACTCCTAATCATTTATGGGATGATTAAAAAGGTTCCTTATGAAAAATTACAAGCAGGATTTTCAGAAGGTGCAGTTTCGGGAATGGGAGCGGTATTTCTCTTTTTTATGATTGGTATTCTAATTGCTTCCTGGATTTATAGCGGAACCATTCCGACATTAATCTATGGCGGTTTTGAATTAGTGACACCAAATTTTTACTATGCCATTGTTTTTATAATAACTTCGCTCGTTGGGATCTGTGTAGGGAGTTCTTTAACAACTGTTGCAACAGTCGGCTTAGCTTTTATAGGGATATCTCAAGCGCTTGATATTTCGTTGGCAATTACTGCAGGATCTGTTGTATCTGGTGCGTTTTTCGGAGATAAGATGTCCCCGATTTCAGATACAACGAATATGGCTTCAAGTATTTTAAAAGTAGATTTATTTGAACATATTCGGAATATGATGTGGACAACTGTTCCGGCATTCTTGATTGCATTAGTTATTTTCGGTATTATATCGCCGAGTATTTCAAATGCTAACTTTGGTGAAATGGAATTATACCAGCAGGGTCTTTTGGATACAGGGTTGATTCATTGGTATAATGCGGTCGTACCACTTGCCGTTTTAGTGATTTTTTCTATTTTTAAGGCGCCTGCATTATTAACTCTTGCAGCCGGTGCTCTTAGTGCTATTGTTATATCGATTTTTCATACTATTCCTTCAATTGGAGGGTTATTTGGAATTTTATTTGGAGGTTATGTTTCAGAGACAGGTATTGAACAAATCGATTCCCTGCTAACGCGGGGAGGTATGGAAAGTATGTTTTTTACGATTGCGCTCATTTTACTAGCGCTGGGGATGGGAGGATTATTATTTAAATTAGGGATTGTACCGACAATATTTGAATCCGCGGAAAGAATGTTTCAATCTGTCAAGTCAGTAATCATAGGAACAGCTATAAATGCGATTGGAGTTAATGTGCTGATTGGAGAACAATATCTGTCTATTCTTTTAACAACAGAAACATTTCAGCCGCAATATCAAAAACTCGGATTGGAAAATAAAAACTTATCTAGGGTATCGGAGGACGCAGGAACAGTAGTTAACCCTCTCGTTCCATGGAGTGTATGTGGTGTATTTATTGCAAGTGTCTTAGACGTACCGACTTTGGAATACTTGCCATTTGCTTTCTTTTGCCTGTTATGTCCAGTTTTAACAATTATTTTTGGAATTACTGGAAAAACGCTGACGTATACGAACACTGCTATAGTAGATCAAGCTGAGTTTGAATCGGTAGACGAGAGTAAGATGGGATAAACATTCTCAAGAATGGTGAATGAGGACAACTTGGCGGAAATGGGGGACATTTTATTCCTCTGTATATAAAAAATTGAAAAACCTTTACAATGTATGTGCACTGTAAAGGTTTTTTTGTGAAAACTTTTAATTATGAAGTTTGATGAACATCACTTAACGCCTACCAACCCATAGCTTGTTATTCTATGATATTATTAATATGGTTATTCGATAAAATAGTAAATCTATTTAGGATGCTATTCTGAGTAAAGTTATGGAGAGAACCATCGATGTAGGTGATGCAGTGGGGAATTATTAGATTGTATTGTTCTCAATATAAATAAAAATTAGGGACCAACTATTTATATGTGTGTCCCTCTCTTATCTTAATTAAAGAATATCAATTGAAAAGATTGCTTCAGGAGGATGAACATGGCAAGTACGGTAACAAAAATTAAAAAAAATGCATTAAGCCTTTTTGTTGAAAAAGGGTATACGGAAACATCACTGGCTGATATAGCAGGGAGGGTAGGGATAAAGAAACAATCCATATATTCTCATTTTAAAAATAAAGAAGAATTATTCATACAAATTATTGAAGAAGTAGTGAATGAAGAAATTGCTTTTTTAAATTATTATTTTAATCAATATAAAAATGATCCATTAGAAGAAGTTTTGTACCATTTTATTATTCATATAGAAAAAAGATTTACCTCTAGTAAAGAGGATAATATTAAATTTTTATTGCACATGATGTTCACTCCACCTAATGTATTACAGGAAACTGTTATTCATACTGCGTTAGGGTATTATGGTGAGTTAGAAAAACATATTGAACAAGTATTTATTTGCCATGAAGAAAAGATAAATGTTACTAAGGAAGAAGCAAAAACTGCCTATTTAGCTTTTTTTGATGGATTGTTGGTTGAATTAGTATATGTTAATGTTCCTAAGTTCAAAAAAAGATTTCAGCTGACTTGGAGGATTTATTGGCGAGGAATAAAAAAATAAAAAATATTATTTTACACTTGAAAATATTCAGTAAATAATGTATATTACATTTTAAATCCAATCGAAACTGACGAACGTTCGTCAGTTTCGATTGGATAATAGATGGAAGACTTGGTTGTTAAGAAAGAATTCGGAGGTGTTAATTACTTTTAAGGATAGTTTTATTTTTTTGTTTTAAATGTAAACGCTGTCATTAACAAAAGTAATTTGTTTAGTAAAATCACTCAAACGGAAGGGGTGTTTAGATGGAGAGAAAAACTGGATTTATCGTTCATGAAAGTTATTTTTGGCATGATACTGGGAATGGAGCATTGAGCTTACCGCCTGGAGGATGGATTGAAGCAGACGAGCATGGAGAGAGTCCTAAAAGTAAAAGAAGAATTAAGAACCTTTTGGAAAGAAGTGAATTCATTGAGGAATTGCAAACGATTAAGCCAAAAGAAGCCACTAGAGAAGAAGTAGAAAAGATTCATGATCCTTCTTACGTCGAAAAAGTGAAACAATTAAGTAATGCAGATGGCGGAGATGCGGGGTTAGCTGCACTTGTTGGAAGAGATTCTTATGAAATAGCACTTCTTTCAGCTGGAGGCACCATGACTGGGGTGGACGCTGTGATGAATGGAGATGTTCAAAACGTCTACACACTGACAAGGCCACCTGGTCACCATGCTGAGAAAGATCAGGGGATGGGTTTTTGCTTATTTAACAATGTTGCCATTGCAGCTAATTATGCTAGAGAAAAATATGGCCTAAAAAGAATTATGGTTTTAGATTGGGATGTTCATCATGGTAATGGTACAGAAAACATCTTTTATGAGGATTCAGAAATATTATTTATTTCCCTTCATCAGGAACTTAACTTCCCACCAAATAGAGGGTTTGCAGAGCATACAGGGAGCGGTGATGGTGAAGGCTATAACGTAAATATTCCTCTACCTGCGGGTACTGGAAATGCAGGGTATAAATATGCGCTAGAAAAACTTGTTACTCCTATAGCTAAAGAATTTAAACCAGAATTAATTATCGTATCTGCCGGTCAGGATGCAAATGTATTTGATCCCCTTGCCAGAATGATGGTTACTGCAGAAGGATATGGTGAAATAGCGTCGTTAGTAAAAGAGATGGCCGGAAATCTTTGTTCTGGCCGACTAGTAGTAAGCCATGAAGGTGGTTATAGTGCAGCTTATGTACCATTCTGTACACTAAGAATTATTGAGTCATTGACGGGACTAAAAAGTAAAGTGACTGCGGATCCTTATCAGGAAGTGATTGAAACATTGCCAACTAACATTTTGAAAAATAACCAAAAAGAAGCTGTTGATGAAATCGTAGAGCGGCAGTCTAGATACTGGAATAATCTAAAAGTGAATATTTACGATTAAAATACAATTGGAATAAAAAAATATCAATATACAATGGAGGTATTTATCATGACGAATGAAACATTAACTAATATTGCAAAAGAATTAACAGAATTGGACCAAAAGCATTATTTACATCCTTTAACTCCACCTAAATTACAATACGAACAAGGTCCTCCGATTATTGTGTCGGAAGGGAAGGGAGTCAAAGTTACAGATGTGAACGGTGAAACATATATCGATGGAATGTCCATGCTTTGGAATGTGAATCTCGGACATGGACAGGAGGAATTAGGTGAAGCAGCGAAGGAACAAATGACTAAATTAGCCTTTAGTTCCTCTTTTAATGGCTATTCACATGAGCCTGCTATTCGTTTAGCGGAAAAGATTAAAACCCTGACTCCTGGAGATTTGAATGTCGTGTTTTTCACTTCCGGCGGATCTGAAGCAAATGATAGTGCATTTAAACTGGCAAGATATTATTGGAAACAAAAAGGACAGCCAAATCGCAAAAAAATCGTTAGTTTAAGTCGTAGTTATCATGGAGTAGCTCAAGGGGCGACAAGTGCAACGGGGATTAAGGAGTTTAATAGTATTGTAAGTTCTAAAGCTCCTGACTTTATACATGCTGAACCGCATCTATTAGAATGTGAACGTGGTGATAGAACGAATGAGAATTATGATAAAAGTGTAAGGGGCATTATTGAGCAAGAAGGAGCAGAAAATATAGCAGCAATTATTTTAGAACCAATAATGGGAGCAGGAGGTCTTATGATTCCTCCAGAAGGATATTTGCAAGCGCTACGTGACCTTTGCGATGAAAAAGACATCCTGATGATTACAGACGAAATTATTTGTGGTTTCGGTCGTACTGGAGAACAATTTGGTGTAGATAATTGGAATGTTGTACCTGATATGTTGACCTTTGCTAAGGGGATTACGAGCGGGTATATTCCACTAGGCGGAGTTGTTATGAAAGAGAAAATCCGCAATCAATTTATTGAAACGGACGATGTTCTATTCCATGGATTTACTTACAGTGGTCATCCGACATCTTGTGCAGTAGCGTTGAAAAATCTTGAAATTTTAGAGCGTGACAACGTTCTCGAAAATGTGAAGAAGATGGAAGAAATATTTAAAGCAGAGTTGAAGAAGTTGGAAAAAAATCATCCCCATGTAACAAAAACAAGGGCAATCGGGTTACTTGGAGCGTTTGAATTATATGAAGATCGTGATAATGGAAAACCATTTGATCCAGAAGTAGGAGCTGCCTTCCAAGTAGTTAATGAGTGTTTCAACCATAATCTAATTTTAAGATTCATTGATTGGAATGGATCCAATATTGTTGCTATTGCACCTCCTCTTGTCGTCAATGAAGAAGAAATGAAAGAAATTTTTAATGTCGTTGATAAAGCCTTAACCGTATTTGAGAACAGCTTAAAGTAGACGCTGCATGTAACGATTCTATTAAAATAAAACTGAGAAAATAATTGATGTAATCAAAAGAATATGAATGCTCCCAAGAACATTTATCGCAGTGTAACTGACTGGGGATGGGATTGCGATTACTTGTCCTATCGAAGTGCTTTTGTAAGACTTCCACTTCAAGAATAGAGGGAACTTGAAAAATCTAAGAGGGAGATTGGACAGCTTGTAACGATCCGCTTGGTTCAAGGACATTTAGAGAAGGCGCTTTTGAGTACATGCTCTTGGGGTACTAACTAATATTCAGGTGGGGGATGAAATGAAACCCCCTACCTGAATAAAGTTTCACTTTATTTTCTTAGTTTTCTAACTGATTATTCCGCACTTAAAATAATACAAATGGGGGATTCCTTTGAGCAAAGGGTTGTTGTTTATAATCATAAGTATGATGTCAATTGGACTTAGTATTCCAATAGGTGGCGTGATGATGGAGCAATTCCCTGTATTTTTATTTACCTTTATAACCATTTTGATTGCCACAATTATTTTGGTTCCTTTTTCGAAAATCACTGAAAATACAAAATGGACAAAATTAGGTAAGAAAAATTACTATGGTATGTTTATGCAGGCATTGCTTACGGTAACGCTTTATACCGTTTTTCAGCTGTATGGCTTAACGTATGCAAGTGTCATTTCTGTTGGAATCATTACAAGCATAACTCCTGCTGTCGTATTGATTTTATCGTTGGTCTTTTTACGTGAACGTTTAAGTCTTAAGAAGTCGCTTGCGGTTGTATTGGCAATTGTTGCTGTTCTTATCATGGAACTTTCTGGTGTGCAAGGTGTAGGCGGATCCAGTGTACTGGGTATTATTTTTATGTTGTCAGCAGTAGTTTCCCTATCCCTATTTTTTATTTACGCAAAGAAGTTTTCAGTAAAACTGCCACCATATACCTTAACAGCAGGTTTGTGTTTATTTGGAACTTTACAAACACTTCCGCTTGCAATTTATGAATTGACGACAATTGATTTAACGCTTTTTACCGAAGGCGCAACATGGCTTGGAATTATGTTCTTTGCATTTACAGCTTGGATATTTGCCTATTGCTTCACATTTTTAGCGTTTCCGCGAATTAATGCGAGTACCGCTGGTATGGCGACCGCTGTTATTCCTATTGTTGCTACAGTCAGCGCAGTACTATTCTTAGGTGAGACATTTCGTGTAGTTGATATGATTGGCTTAGCCCTTGTCGTAGCATCTATTTTAATTGCGGAATCTCAGGAAAAATCTAAAGAACCGGCTGTCGATGAAAAACTAGCTATAAATAATGTGAACGCAAAATAAGTGTGTGTAGAACTCTGCTCATCGAAGCAACGATTACCTACATGAGTACTAGCTTACTAGGTTTAATAGATGTTGAATTATAAGAATAGTGAAATAATACCTTGGTTAAAGGGAGGAAATATTAGTGTCAAACATTTTAGACGTAACGTTAGTAAATCAAATAAACAAGAACTTTATCGGTGGAAAATGGGTAGAAGGAAAAAGTAAGAAAGATTTCGAAATAAAAGATCCGTATGATGGTTCAGTTGTTTCCAATGTGCAGCTTGCGGATAAAGGGCAAATTCAAGAAGCGTTTCAATTAGCGAAAGAAGCTCAAAAAGAATGGAAAAAAACAAGTGCAGATGAAAGAAGAGATATCTTAACGAAAGCATTAAATTATTTAAAAGAAAATAAAGAGGATATCATTCAACTTATTATCCGCGAAACCGGTGGTACGGCATTAAAAGCAGAAGTAGAATTTGGTTTTGGCGTTGGGGATATGGAAGATGCTATTCCAATGGTAAATGAAATTTATCAGCCAAAAGATTATACTTCCGGTACGCCAAACAAGTTAAATCGTGTGTATCGTTTACCATTAGGAGTCATTACATCCATTACGCCATTCAATTTTCCTTTTAATATGGCAACAAGAACGATTTTTCCTGCGCTTGCATTAGGAAACACAGTGGTTCATAAACCAGATGTACAAGTAGGTCTTGTAGGTGGTCAAATTTTTGCCAAAGCCTTTGAAGAAGCTGGGCTTCCTGCTGGTGTATTTAATTCTATTTTGATGGATGTAGAAGAAGCTGGTGATGAGTTTATTACCAATCCGAATTCTGATTTTATTAGTTTTACAGGTTCTACTGCAGTAGGAAAACATATCAAGGAAAAAACAGGTACGAGCATGAAACAGGTGGCGCTTGAACTTGGAGGAAATAATCCATTAGTTATTCTTGAGGATGCTGATGTAGACCAGGCAGTTAATATTGCTGTATTTGGGAAGTTTATGCATAATGGACAAATCTGCGCAATCACGAACCGTATTATCGTTCATGAAGCAATTTATGATGAATTTGTTGATAAATACGTCAACCGCGTTAAGAACTTGAAAGCAGGCGACCCGAAAGATGCCCAAACCGTTATTGGACCTTTAATTAATGAAAAACAAGCAGATAAAGTGATGGGCTTAATAGACAAAGCAAAAGAAGAAGGGATTAAGGTAGCTCTTGAAGGAGAGCGCAATGGAAATGTGATTTCTCCATATGTGTTTGTTGATGTTTCCAATGAATCAACCCTTGCTTCTACGGAAATTTTTGGCCCGGTAGCACAAGTGATTCCAGTTGAAAGTGATGAGGAAGCTATTCGGGTTGCGAATGAAACGGAGTTCGGTTTGTCCGCAGCAATTATCACAAATAATCTTGAAAAAGGTGAACAATTGGCTCTTGAAATTGAATCTGGAACAACCCATGTGAATGATATACCAGCGGTATTAGAAGCGAATGTTCCATTTGGCGGAGTGAAAAATAGTGGCATTGGCCGTTTTGGTCACGATTGGGTACTGGAAGAGTTAACAACAACCAAATGGGTATCCGTACAGAAGGAAAAGCTTGACTATCCATTTTAATTAAGGAAAGAAGACGGTTAGAATCTATTGAGTGATTTTTTGAGAAGATATTTATTTTGGATGTCAATATTATGACTACAGGGCTCGAGACAGTGCAATTTTAACTATAAAAATCTGTCTCGAGTCTTGTAACTAAAAAATCATTATGAATTGATAATTAAATTCTTAAACGTTTTATTCCAGGATAAGTTGTTTAGTAATGCATATATTGAAAGCGCTTTAATTTGGTTGATAAAATCTATAATCATAAAGGCAAGTTAGTGCTATAGAACTCACTAACTTAAATTAGTAGCTGAGAGGAATATTGTCGATGCAATTCTAAAAGAAATACGTCATACAAAGCTATTAGAAACAATTGATGAAGGTAACAGCGTTTCTATTCACGAAAAGGAATAAGGTGAAAATAGCACATTCAAAATTCAATATGTATCCCTTTACTTTTACTGCCCATGAATGAAAGCCTTTTTTATAAAATGTGATAGCAAAAGGAGTGAAATTTTTATGGAAAGCAATAAAGCAAAACATTCTACTCGTTATGAATATTGGGTAGTTGGACTTATGTTTATGGCTTGGGGGTTCATTTTCTTAGATCGAACAGCTTTATCTCATGTTACACCATCATTGGTTGAAGAATTGGGATTAAGTAATGGGCAGATTGGACAAATAAATATGTGGCAAACCATTGGGTACGCAGTTGCTGGACCTTTCATTGCCATCTTATCTGATAAAACAGGGAAAAGAAAATCATTTTTGGTTGCAGCAATGATTACTACTGCTATTTTTTCCATCTTATCCGCATTTGCAAATTCCTATCCTTTATTGCTTGCAGTGCGACTTTTACTTGGAATGAGTGAAGGACCCATATTACCCTTAGCAATGGCAATGGTTGCATCGGTTTCATTACCAGGAGGATTTGGCAGGAATGCTGGAATTGTCAACGCAGGAGTCGCCATCATCGCGTTAACCATTGGGCCAATTATTGTTACCCAAATCATCTCGGCTACAAACTGGCATTGGGCATTTATCATCGTGAGTATCCCAAGTTTAGTATTAGCATTACTTGTCTGGAAGTTTACCGCTGAGGTAGAGCCAGCAGTGCAAAATAATAAAACAAATATCAAAAAAAGCGAGAAAAGTTTTAGCCAAATTATGAAGTATCGAAATGTAGTAGTATGTCTATTTATTGCCATATTTTGTATGGGTTCCTATTGGATTTTGATTTCTTTTGCGCCATTGTATTTAACATCAGTTGGACAATATTCCTTGGAGAATATGGGTTTTATCATGTCGTTAATGGGACTAGTATGTATTTTTACAGCTGTGATTATTCCATTAGTTTCTGATTTCTTTGGCAGAAAACCAGCTTTAATCTTGTTTGCCCTTTTAGCTGGTTTAGCTCCTTTTGGGTTATTCTTATTTCCAAGTATATGGGCGGGCCCACTTTTATTTATATTATTTGGTGGATTAATGGGTTCCATTGCTCCGATATATATGAGTATCATTCCAGAGGAAACAGTGCCTCCACATTTATACGCCACGACAAGTGCTTTAATTATTGGAGTAGGTGAGATTGTTGGTGCGTTTATTGTAGGAGGTTCAGGTGTTATTTCAAATACCTTAGGATTATCGTTTGTTATGATTGTTGCAGCAGGAACCGCGGTAATGATGGCTCTAATCGGGTTTGCTCTTATCGAAACAAATTCAAGAAAAATAAAACATGAATCTAGCGAAAAAGTAGTAGCGGAGTCTAAGTAATTTCAAAAATAATATATTGAAAGGGGAAATTTTTAATGCGTATTAAGAACGAATCACAAGAGTATATCAGTGTTGGAGATCTTTCTGTAGGATTTAGTGAAAATATAATGGAGCCAACAGAAAGGTTAATTGGCGAGACGTTTACCCTTTTTTATAAGAATGGAAAGGAAACAAAACTTACTTTTCTTGATATTGAAACGATTAAAGTATTGACGATAGAAGGGGGACAAGAAGAAAAGCATATCAGTTCCTATCATGCCATTAACCCACGTGAAAATATTTACTTTATTGATTTTATTGCTTCTTACGGAGATACACAATCAATCAGTATCATATTAGATGTGGAAAAAAGTATTGCTACAGTAATTACAGGTATTTTGCCTACAAAAGAAAGTGTATCCATACCAATTTTGAAGCGTGCCGAAGAGTCCATGCCATTAACACCAGTTAACGTTTATTTTGAACATGCAGCTGTAGACACTCTGTATACAGAAAGTGTAGCAAAACATGAACAAACTACCGATTTAATTGGGAAGCGGGTTCAGTTCGAATATAGTGGAAAGGATGTTTATGAGCATATTTATATAAACGAAGATAAATATACGTGGCACTGTATTTCAGGAAGTGAAAAAGGGTTAAGTGATACAGATACTTGTTTCTACTATAAAATAGATGATAATTTTTATTTATTTGTTTGGATTGAAAAGGTTATTCCAACATTGGGTATCGTCCTTGAAGGTTTAGATACATTACGCTCATATGGAAAAATATATGGTTACGAGGATTATGAAGTTGGCAGAGTATCTAATTTTCCAGTAGGTTCTTATGCAAAAGTCGTAAAATAAAATGTCACTCAATGAGGAATTTATTTCCATTCTTTACTGTCTAAGGAACAAAGGTTAAGTATGCAACATTTTATTACAACGCCTTTGTAACTTATAGTCGGTTGCACTGCGATAAATAAATTGTAGGAGGATTATTATATTATGGTTAGGAATAAGGAGGAGTACACAGTAGTCCTTATTACTGGTGGAGGTACAGGTATTGGTGCAGCTGCTGCACGAAAATTATCAAAGACACATAAAGTGGTTATTTGTGGCAGGAGGCTGGATCGTTTAGAGAAAATAGTAAATGAAATGGATTGTTTTGCGATTCAAGCAGATGTTGGTGTAGAGCATGAGGTAAATCGATTGATAAACCAAATCAATGAAAAGTATGGAAGATTAGATGCACTTGTATTAAATGCAGGAATTAATTATGAAGGAAAAGTGACGGAAACCAGTTTGGAAAATTGGGAAAATGTCATTCGTATTAACTTAACTTCAGGTTTTTTTAGTTACAAAAGCTGCCTTACCACACTTACAAAAAAACGGTGGTTCCATCGTAACGATATCGTCGGTGGCAGGACTTAGAACAGCGTCATCCGTTCCTGCCTATAGTGCTTCAAAAGCTGGCATCACAGCTCTTACACAATCCATTGCTGTGGATTATGCTAATGACAATATTAGAGCTAATGTCGTTTGTCCTGGATGGGTGAAAACAGAAATGGCGGATGAAGAAATGAAGAGTTTAGCTAAAGATACTGAGGAGACCGTTGAACAAGCTTATCAAAGAGTTACAGAACTTATGCCAGCTCGTCGCCTATCCAATCCAGAAGAAATTGCAAATGCAGTTAGCTGGCTAATTTCGCCAGAAGCCTCTTTCGTTACTGGCGCTGTTATTCCTGTTGATGGCGGATCTGTAACAGTGGACGTTGGTATGATAGCTTTTAGGTGATGATAACTTTATTAACCGGTATCGAAAGTACTCTAGATGGTTCCAGTAAATTTTCTAGTATTCCTTAATTTTTACTAGTCCAATTTGCTGTATTGAAACATGCTTAAATTTTAAGCTATGATGATGAAATAAAACTAAACTGATAAGTAAAAATCATATAACTTTTACTTATCAGTTTAGTTCACACTTTTTCAACTTTTAACGACTCCTCAAATAATTCAATAAACCGCTGTTTACTTTTGGTAAGATAACGATCCTTCAACCAAATAATAGCTGATTTAGAAATAATCGTTTCATCTTCAATGGTAAAACTTTTAATACCATTAATAGAATGTTTTTTTAAGGTCGACGCTGGAACAATGGAAGCTCCAACTTCCGCGCTGACTAGCTCTAGGATCATATCTACATCAGGACAAACCGTCACGACATCGGGGGCAAGTTCCAATTCTTTAAATTTATCAATAATCAATTCGTATTGACCGATACCACTGATCCGTCTTAATAATATTAAAGGCAAATTGGCAATTTCGTTCATGGTGATACTTGGTGATTCGTAGGATTTTGCCCATTGTTCAGGCATGATAACGACATAGTTTTCGTCTGGAAGGTGAAAACTTGAATAAAGATCTAAATCAAGAGGAAGACGAACGATTGCTAAATCAAGGCTTCGGTTTTTAAGTTGCTCTGCAAGAAGGTAAGAGTCTCCTTCCCTTAATTCAAATGTTACATTTGGATATTTTTCGCGAAAAGATTTTATTCGTTGTGGTACATGAGAAAAAAGTGTTTTTACACAACCCACTGTCAGTTGTCCTTTTAGACCTTCCCCAGTTTCTTTAACCTCTGTAAGCGTTTCCTCTAAATATTTAAAAAAATAACCGGTCTTATTATATAAAACTTCACCGGCCTCGGTTAGTTCCATTTTCTTACCACTTCTTTCAAACAAAGGAACACCTATTTCTTTTTCTAATGCTTTTAAACTTTGACTTAATGGGGGCTGAGCCATATGTAATGTTTTCGCAGCCCTTGTAATTTGCCCCTCTTCTGCGATCGTGTAAAAGTAACGTAATTGTCTCATATCCATCTTTTCCTGCCCCCCAGTTCTCTCTTTTCTAACTAATAATCAACCCCATATGTATAAAGAATACAATAGTATGGAGCAGTTGAAAAGTCAAAAAATGGATTCCAATTTTATTGCTAGGTAACTAAGTTGGGACTGGGACTGCGGTTTTGTCAGGTTAATGAATTTACTTAAATATTATACAGTTAGTAATAAAACCTATCTAGCGTAGTGTTTTTCCGCAGCGGTCGCACTAACCTGACAACATTGCTGCGGTTACTCGCCCCATTGAAGGGCTTTTGTAAGACATTCATTTCTAGAGGTGAAGGAAGCATATCATTATTTAAAATGACAGTTTGGCAGCTCATAACAGTGCGAGTGATTCAACTACCAGTCCTTTATGATGTGTTGAGTAATTGCAAATGATCCTCGGTAGGGCGAATAATCATAGTTCCAGTCCTATTCAGTTAGATGGAGAAGACACTCTAAATTCGCTACGTTTCAGGATGCCACATATTTCGTTTTTGTAAGAGATATGAAATCTCCCACTGAATGAAGTTTCACTTTATAAAGAAATTCGTAAAGCATCATATATAAAATGATATACAATAGTATACTTAAAATGTATATGACTGATACAAAATAGATATTTTTCATATATCTTATTCCATGCTAGTATACAGATAAGGTTGAATTATTTAAATATTTCAAAGTAGGATTTACCTTTTTCAGCCACTAGATATACTCTTTTTTTTAATCTTTTAATGTAAGCGAATTCAACTATTTGAAGATTAAGAATAAAGCTTGTGGAAACAGGTTTTAAATCAGCAAGAAAAACAAAGGAGGAGAAAGTAATGCCAGCTAAAACAGGGCAGCAGTACATTGATAATTTAAAGAAAGCAAATAACAACGTTTATATTCATGGAGAACGAGTAGAAGATGTAACAACACATCCAGCATTTAAAGGTGCTGTTCAATCCATGGCAAAATTATATGATTTACAATATGAAAAACCAGAAAAAATGCTTTATACATCACCTACAAGCGGTGACAAAGTAGGGAAAACGTTCATGGCTCCAGAAACCATTGAAGAGTTAATTGAACGTCGAGAAGCAATGATGGAATGGCAAGGTATTACAAAAGGTCTAATGGGACGCTCTCCTGACTACCTAAACTCAGAAGTTATGACAATGGAAAGAGCGTATGATTATTATGGAAAAGGAAATCCACAATTTGCTGAGAATGCAAGAAAATACGCTGAGTATGCTAGAGAAAATGATATTAGTCTTACACACACGTTGATTCATCCGCAAGTAAATCGTGCAAAAATCCAAGCGGAGCAAAAAGATGCAAATGTCGCTTTACATGTTGTAGAGAAAAATGACGATGGAGTTGTTGTTGATGGTATCCGCCTACTTGCCACACAAGCAGGTATCACAGATGAAATTTTTGTATTCCCATCAACAGTAGTTAGAACTGGTGCGAAAGATGATCCTTATTCACTGGCTTTTGCAATACCAAATAATACACCTGGATTGAAATATCTGAGTCGTGAAGCATTTGATTATGGTAAAAATAGTTACGATCATCCAGTAGGATCTCAGTTTGAAGAAGGAGATGCAATTGTTTCCTTTGATAATGTACTCGTTCCTTGGGATCGCATTTTCATTCTAGAAGATTCAGAGATTTGTAATAATGCATTTGCTGAAACAAATGCGGTTGTGCACATGTCCCATCAGGTTATTGCGAAAGATATCGCAAAAGTGGAATTTTTGCTAGGCGTTGTCCTTAAACTGATGGATTCTATCGGTATTGATGGTTTCCAGCATGTAAAAGACAAAGGTACGGAAATTATGCTTACGCTGGAGAATATGAAATCGCATCTATTTAAAGCGGAACATAACGCTAAACTCGATAAATGGGGTGTGATGACTCCCGATTTTGAGGCATTAAATGCAGCAAGAAACTGGTTCCCGCGTGTATACCCACGTCTGGCAGAAATTTTAAGAATTTTAGGTGCATCTGGATTAATGGGAATTCCAACGTATGATGATTTTGCGAGCGAGGAACTTGGACCAATCTTAAACAGAGCGATGCAAGGTAAAAATGTAGAAGGTTTTGAACGTGTTCAATTGTTCCGTCTCGCATGGGATATGACAATGAGTTCATTTGGAAGCCGTCAGACACATTATGAGTACTATTTCTTTGGAGACCCAGTTAAAATGGGGATGGCTTATTTTGATAATTATAATCAAGAACCATATAAAGCAATGGTGGATGAATTTTTAGAAAATCAACGCATTAAGAAACCAGAAATTCTTAATAAAATGAATTCTCAAACAAAAACTGTCTTAAAATAAGAATATTTTAGACAATACCTGTTATGGAATGAAAGAATTTAACCTTATAAGATGAACGTGAGTTAGAAAACAATGCAGCAGGAAGGAGGAATCTATGATGGAAGTGGTTAACCTGACTCATTTAGATGAACAAATATCTAAGCAACCTCATATCATGGCAATTGGATTTTTCGATGGCGTACATTTAGGGCATCAAGAATTATTAAATCATGCCAAAGAGCTTGCAAAGAAACAAAATGTTCTTTTTACTGTAATGACATTTAGTCCGCATCCTAACGAAGTATTAAAAGGAGATACGGATCATAAGTATTTGATGACATTACCGGAAAAAAAGAAAAAAATGAAAGCTATGGGTGTTGATAAATTATTTATCATGGAGTTTGATCGCACTTTCGCTTCACTCCTTCCGGCTGATTTTATCCAAAAGTATATATTGAATTCTAACACGAGACACGTTGTCGTAGGGTTTGATTTCACATTTGGTTTTAAGGCACAGGGGAATACACAACTTCTAAGAATGCAATCAAAAAAATCAGGCTTTGGTTTATCTGTTATTCCTAAAAAAACCTATATGGAGGAAAAAATAAGCTCTACGCTTATAAGAGGTTTGGTACAGGAAGGCGATATAGATTTGGTACCTTATTATTTAGGTTCCAATTATGAGGTGAACGTGAATATCCTTCAATATAAAATAAATAGAAATGTTGTCGTGCAGCCTAATGATAAATCGATTTTTCCAAGCCATGGGTCTTATATTGTAAAAGTGAATCATGGGACAAAAATTTCATACGGAAAATTCCATCGAAGGCCTGATTCAAATGATGATAATATATTGGAATTTATGGATCCAGTCCATGAATATGGAGATATTTGTTCCATTGAATTTATTAGTAAGGCCGAAGTAACAGAGAGTCTTTCGGTATCAAATTAAAGGAGGAGTAATCATGGATAGTAGAGAGTTTCGTAATGCAATGGGGAAATTTGCCACAGGTGTAACAGTTATCACAACAAATGATGGTACCAATACGCATGGTATGACAGCGAATGCATTTATGTCTATTTCATTAGATCCGAAATTGATAACGATTTCCATTGATAACAAGGCGAATATGCTCCAAAAAATAAAAGCATCAGGGCAGTATGCAGTAAATTTCCTATCTGATAAGCAACAGGATATTTCGATGAATTTTGCTGGTCAAAAGAAAAAAGAAGATGGTGTTGACTTTGGTGACGTTCAGGGTGTACCGGTGATTAAAGATGCTCTGGCTTCTGTAGTTTGTGATGTAGATCAAGAAATTGTAGTCGGTGATCATACGCTTTTTATTGGCAAAGTAAAAGATGTAAAAGTTACAGAAGGTAATCCATTAACTTTTTACTGCGGTAAATATGGGGATTATAGGCAGAAAGAATACGCTTAACAAAAGAATCTTTGACCAAACGCTATAATTCGTATAGTATAAAGTCACTATGAATAATATTAAACAAGTAAGTAAAAAACAAAAAGCATACGACTATATGAAATCAAAAATTATGGAAGGTTTTTATGTTCCAGGACAGCGGATTGTGATTAATCAACTTGTCAAAGAATTAGCAACAAGTGCTATTCCAATTCGGGAGGCAGTGCGTCAATTAGAAGCGGAAGGTTTAATCGAATATCAACAAAATATTGGACCAGTTGTAACACCAATTGATGAAAGCAAGTATATCGATACACTTTCTACCCTGGCAGTTTTGGAAGGATATGCTACAGCACTTAGCAAAACAACATTTACAGATGAAAAGATAAAAATCTTAACAGACTTAAATCAAGAAATGAAAGGGGCTTTAGCTGAATTTGAGTTTGGAAAATTTGGTGAGTTAAATCGAGAATTCCATGACTTAACGTATGATAACTGCCCGAATCAGTATTTAATTGAATCCATTCGAAAAACATGGATGCAGCTGGATTCCATTCGTTTGACTGGGTCAACATTTAACCCAAAAAGAGCGAAAGAGTCGATTGACGAACATGAGCATATCATTCAATTACTAAGGGAGGATGCTGATTCTCAATTAATAGAAATAGCAGTTAGATCGCATAAATTAAATACAGTTAAATCATTCCATGAAAGAAAAACACAGCCAAATGGCACTACTTTTATATAAAGTGCCTTCCTTGTAATTGTTTTATCCTCAGTTAATGTTTAAATGAATATGAAAACGCTATCTAAATTAGCGGATGAAAAAATAATCATCAGAAATATAGAAAAAAACTTAAAATCATATATTATTTCATATATAATAAAATATAATTTAATTGAAGGAGTGGATATTGTGTCAGGGAAACACGAAGAATTAGCAAATAAACTAGAAGATATTAAGCTATATATTAATGGTGAATTCGTTGATGCTGAGGACAATGGAACGTTTGAGAATATTAGCCCTTTTACAAATGAGAAAATAAATAATATTGCTTCAGGCCAAGCAGCAGACATTGATAAAGCTGTGCAAAATGCAAAAAAAGCATTTAAAGGTGAGTGGGGAAATTTAAAACAAGCTGAACGTTTGGCGTATGTGTATAAAATCGGTGATTTGATTGAACAACATACAGATGAAATTGCATTATTAGAATCATTGGACACTGGCCTTCCAATCAGCCAAACGAGAAAACAAGTATCACGTTCTGCGAATAACTTCCGATTTTACGCAGATACGGTGAAAAGTCAAATGTATGGAGAAGTATATCAAGTAGACGACGAATTTATTAACTATACGGTACGTTCTGCAGTTGGTGTTGCGGGATTGATTACTCCTTGGAACGCTCCATTTATGTTGGAAACGTGGAAAATTGCACCGGCATTAGCAACAGGCAATACTGTCGTTTTAAAGCCTGCGGAATGGTCTCCATTAACAGCCAATCGTATGGCAGAAATTATCGACCAAGCTGGGCTTCCGGATGGTGTTTTCAATATTGTACATGGATTTGGAGAAACTGCTGGAGATGCATTAGTGAAACATCCTGATGTACAGCTTATTTCCTTTACTGGAGAGACAACTACCGGATCGACGATCATGAAAAATGGTGCAGATGCATTGAAACGTTTTTCCATGGAGCTTGGCGGCAAATCACCAATTATCGTATTCGAAGATGCAGAATTAGATAGAGCACTCGATGCAGCTACTTGGGGAATATTCTCATTTAATGGAGAGCGTTGTACAGCAAACTCCCGTCTGTACCTGCATGAAAGTATTGCAGATGATTTTATTGAAAAATTAAAACAGCGCGTGTGGAATATTAAGGTTGGGGACCCGTTGGAAGACGATACACAAATTGGTCCGTTGATTAAAACGGAACATTACAACAATGTTAAAAATTATCTTAGGATTGCTGAGGAAGAGGGTTGTGAAATAATTAGCGGCGATATTCCTCAAGAATTAAGCCGAGGTAATTACGTAGCTCCTACTATCTTGTTACATGCATCAAATGAGATGCGCGTCATACAAGAAGAAATCTTCGGACCTGTCATCGCAGTAATGACGTTTAAAGAGGAAGCAGAAGTAATTGAAAAAGCAAATGATGTTCGTTATGGACTTGCAGGTTATGTATGGACAAATGATATCAAACGTGGTCACCGCGTAGCACATGCGATTGAATCCGGTATGCTATGGGTTAATGCGCAAAATGTGCGTGATCTTAGAACGCCATTTGGCGGTTCGAAAGATAGTGGTATCGGGCGTGAAGGCGGACACTATGCATTTGAATTCTATACCGAACAAAAAATTATCCATGTAGCTATTGGTGATCATCATATACCACAGTTTGGAAAATAGAATCTAAAACGGAGAGGGGAAATAATAATGAATTTTGATATTAAACGAACAGGACGTGCAGTGCTTCACGTGACAGACCTGGAGAAATCAAGAATTTTTTATGATTCGCTTGGTTTAATCGAAACCGAATCGGATGATGAGAATATTTTCTATCGTGCAATTGAAGATCATAATCACCATTGTCTCTGGCTAAAGAAAAAAGCCGAAGCTGCTGTGGAAGTAATCAGCTATCGAGTAAATTCTGAAGAGGACCTTGATAAATTAGAAGTATTCTTCCAAAGCCAAGGTACAGAAGTAAAGTGGATGGAAAAAGGTTCTCAAAAGGCAATTGGACGTACCATTCGCATACAGGATGTTTCAGGAATACCTGTAGAATTCTATTGTGAGATGGACAAAGCAGATCGTATGCTGCGACGCTTTGACGTTCATGTTGGTGCTAAAGTACAGCGCATTGATCATTTTAACTGTGCAGTACCTGACGTACAAAAAGCCTATGACTATTACACAAAAGAGCTTGGCTTTGCCTGCTCGGAATTTACCACTTCCAAAGGGGAAGAGAATATTTGGGCAGCGTGGCTACATCGTAAACCTGGTGTACATGATACTGCATTTATGAATAGTGTTGGACCACGCTTGCATCATATCGGTTTTTGGTTGAAAGATCCTATGAGCCTGATTGATGGATGTGACTATCTGGCAGCAAAAGGATTGTCTTCAACGATTGAAAGAGGTCCAGGACGTCATGGATTGTCTAACGCATTTTTCTTATATCTAAAAGACCCAGATGGCCATCGTATTGAATTATATAACGGAGATTATTACACTGGCGATTCCGATTTTGAGCCTCTTGAATGGGATTTAGATGATCCACAACGACAAACTTTCTGGGGACATGAAGCACCGGACAGCTGGTTTGAAGAGGCCTCTACTTTCTTAAATGCTTATACAGGAGAAAAAGTGGAAACAAAGCAGCCAACATTAGAAAAAAGAAAGCCAAGTACAGTAATATAAGTATTCTATATATTTAGTAAACTAACAGGAGGTTATGTATAAAATGAGTAATAAATACGATGCTATTAAACAAAACTTAAGAGGTTCTATCGCACCAGTAATAACACCATTTAAAGCGAATGGGGATATTGATTTTGAAAAACAATCTGAGTTAATCGAATTTCAGATTGAAAATGGAACACATGCTATTTCCGTAACAGGTACTTCTGGAGAGCCAAGCTCACTTACAACCGAAGAGCGCGTGCAAGTCATGGAAAATGCGATTAAAACCATTAATGGGCGAATTCCATTTGCCCCAGGAACAGGATCTACAAACCATGATGAAACCATGTACTTAACGAAGAAAGCAGAAGAAATGGGAGTAGACGCTGCTATGGTGATTGTTCCTTACTATAATAAACCAAACCAGGAAGCATTGTACGATCATTTTAAAACAGTGGCTGATTCTGTAGAGATTCCAATTATTATTTACAATATCCCAGGGCGAACTGCTCAAAATATGGAAGTAGGGACAATGGCTCGTTTAGTCAAAGATTGTCCAAATATTGTAGGAGCAAAAGAATCGAACAAAGATTTCGAACATGTTAATAGAGTATTACTTAACTGTGGAAGAGACTTCCTATTGTATTCAGGAATTGAACTTCTGTGCTATCCAATGTTGACAATCGGTGGAGCTGGTTCCATTAGCGCGACTGCAAACGTAGAACCTAAGAAAGTTGCTGAAATGCATGATGCTTGGGAAGAAGGAGATTTAAAGCGAGCGCAGGACCTTCACTTTGAATTGATGAATTTGAATGATGTTCTGTTTAAAGATACAAACCCTGCCCCCGTTAAAGCTGCACTCGGTATGATGGGCATGATTGAGCCTGTTTTACGTAGACCGATGGGCTTACCATCTGAAGCATTACAAAAAGAAATTCGTGAAACACTTGTTGAATATGGAAAAATAGAAGAGAAAGCGTCTGTTTAAATAAATTTAACGTACCTCTAGAAAAAATGGAATGAAAGGCCAGTAAGCTGCTGGTCTCTTTTTCTTCATACCATCCGATTTTGAACCAGAACCTATTTTAATCTTGTAAGGGAGCGCTGTTATATGAGTAACGTGAAATTTAAACCTCAAGGGATTTGTCAGATAAAAGAAGGAATCTATGATACCAATCAAGGTTTGCTAAATGTGGATGGAAAACAGTACTTTCCAGATGATTTATCATTAGATGTACCTGTAAACGGAACCGTTTATGGGACATTATTAAACTATAAGGGAGAGTATAAGCAATTAGAAACTTCAATGACTGAAGATCCGTATAAAGCTCCACCAAAAGCTCCTATATTATACATTAAACCGATTAATACACATATTGGATATGGGGAGTCAATTCCTTTACCAGAAGGAGTTGGAGAAGTTTCTGTTGGTGCTGCATTAGGTATCGTTGTTAGTAAAACTGCTAAACGAATTCGAAAAGAAAATGCTTTAGACTATGTAGATGGTTATACAATCATCAATGATATAAGTATTCCACATGAAAGTCTTTATCGTCCAGCATATAAAGAAAAAGCAAGAGATGGATTTTGTCCGATAGGTCCATGGATCCTTCAGCGTGATGCTATCGAAAATCCGAATGAGCTTGGCATTCGTGTATATATCAATGGGGAATTAAGACAGGAAAATACGACATCGAATTTAATCCGATCTGTGGAACAATTATTTGAAGAAGTAACAGACTTTATGACATTGTATGAAGGAGATATATTATTGGTTGGTGTACCAGAAAATGCCCCGATTGCAAAAGAAAATGATCACATCAAAATAGAAATTGACCAGGTCGGGATACTAGCAAATAAAATCATAAAAGAAAAAGCAGCTGTAGGAGGGGATATCGGATGAAGCATGCACGCGTAGCGTATAATGGTTTAATTCAGAACGCAACTGAAACAGATGAAGGAATTAGATTAGAAGATGGCCGGATCGTAGAAGAATCACAGGTTACTTGGCTTCCACCAGTAGAACCTAAAACGGTATTTACACTTGGTCTGAACTATGCGGATCATGCAGCAGAGCTTTCATTTAAAGAAACGCAAAAAGAGCCATTAGTATTTTTAAAAGGGCCCAACACATTTCTCGGTCACCTTGGTGAAACGTATCGTCCGAGTGATGTAACATTTATGCATTATGAATGTGAATTAGCAGTTGTCATTGGAAAAACTGCAAAAAATGTTTCAAAAGAAAAAGCCTATGATTATGTACGTGGCTATACGGTAGCGAATGATTATGCTCTACGTGACTATTTAGAAAATTACTATCGACCAAATCTTCGCGTGAAAAATCGTGATACATGCACACCCATTGGCCCTTGGTTAGTGGATAAGGAAGATATTGAAGATCCAATGAATTTACAGTTGACTACGTATGTAAATGGAGAAATGACGCAGCAAGGGAATACAGCGGACATGATTTTTTCTATCCCTCATTTAATTGCGTATTTAAGTGGGTTTATGACATTAAACGCTGGTGATATTATTCTGACTGGAACTCCCAAAGGTTCTGTAGATACAAAGGTCGGCGATGAAGTGATAACAGAGGTAGAAGGAATCGGAAGACTCGTAAATACCATTGTCGGAGAAGAAGTTTTCCAAAATAAATTAATGAAAAGTATCCTAAATAATGGAGAAAGCGTGGACTGATTATGCCGCATCTTATTATTGAATATACCACCAATTTAAAAAAAGAAACAGATATACCAGCACTTCTAAAAAAAGTTAACGATTCGCTTCTCTCTCATTCTGATATTATTCCAATTGGTGGTCTTCGAACTAGAGCAATTGAGTTAGTAGACTATTGTGTAGCAGATGGAACAGAAGATGATGCCTTTGTACATGCTACATTAAAACTTGGTAGCGGGAGGACAGAAGAAGATAAAAAAGCGCTGTGTGATGATTTATTTTTGACAATAAAAGACCATTTTGCAGATATTTATAAAAAACGATACTTAGCATTGTCTTTGGAATTACATGAACTTACAAATCCTACTTATAAGCACAATAACATCCATTCTCGATATAAAAAGTAATCACTATCTTACATGAAAGAGGTATATACGATGCAACAATTTAAAATGTTTGTTGATGGCAAATGGTTTGGACAAAAATTAGAACAAATTGATGTAATCAATCCAGCTACAAATAAATCAATTGGAACCATTCCCAAAGGCGGGATGGAAGAAGCGAAGCAAGCAACAGATGCTGCACACGCTGCCCTAAAAGAGTGGGCTGCAAGAACTGCGGAAGATAGAAGTAATTATCTTGTGAAATGGCATGATTTGATAAAAGAAGAGAGAGAAAATATAGGAAAAATCATGACTGCAGAACAGGGTAAACCACTTAAAGAAGCGATTGGTGAAGTAGATTATGCAAACGGTTTTATATCATGGTATGCAGAAGAAGGAAAACGAATATATGGTGATATTATTCCAGCATCACATACGAATAAACGTATTTTTGTACAAAAACAACCAGTTGGGGTTGTTGCAGCGATTACACCATGGAACTTTCCAGCAGCAATGATCACTCGGAAGGTCGCACCAGCACTTGCAGCAGGGTGTACGGTCGTTATTAAACCGGCTACCCAAACCCCTTTGACAGCTTTTAAATTAGTGGAGTTAGCTGAAAAAGCTGGTATTCCCAAAGGTGTTATCAATATCGTTACTGGGAGCTCTAGTCAAATTGGAAAAGCATGGAGTGAGGATAGTCGTATTCGGAAATTAACATTTACCGGTTCCACTGAAGTTGGAAAAACATTGATGAAGGATGCTGCTGATACGATGAAAAAGATTTCTCTAGAACTAGGTGGTCATGCTCCATTTATTGTCATGGAAGATGCCAATCTAGATAAAGCGGTAGCAGGTGTTGTGGCATCTAAATTTCGTAACGCTGGTCAAACTTGCGTATGTACGAACCGAGTATATGTGCATGAATCGATAAAAGAAATTTTTCAAGAAAAGTTAGCAAAGGCGGTGTCCAAACTACATGTTGGAAATGGAGATGAAGAAGGGACAGATATTGGTCCGTTAATTGATCAGAATGCAATTGAAAAGGTAGAAGAACAAGTTAAAGATGCGGCAAGTAAAGGTGGAAATGTTATCTTCGGAGGAAAACGTTTAGAAGGATTATTCGTTGAACCGACGATTGTAACAGATGCAACAGACGATATGCTTTGTATGTATGAGGAAACATTCGGCCCATTAGTTCCAATTACCACTTTTAAAAATGAAGAAGAAGTAATTGATCGTTCTAATAACTCTCCGTTTGGGCTAGCTGCTTATGTATTTACAGAAAATATTGGCCAGGCTATTCAAATTAGTGAAGCACTTGAATATGGTATAGTCGGCTTAAATGATGGAGCACCGTCAACTCCACAGGCCCCATTTGGAGGATTTAAAGAAAGCGGACTAGGACGTGAAGGCGGTTATCATGGTATTGAAGAATTCCTGGAAACGAAATATATTTCGCTTGCATTTTAATAAAGAATGCTAATGTAACTCCTGCTTTGACGAATTCATTAGCAATTGCGGGGGATATAGGCAGGTGGAGAAAATGAGTTTGCATCAGAAGGTACCACAAAAAATGATAGATAATGAAGGCAAAATTTACTTAGATAATGAACGGGTAATTTTAACTTCATCAGCTGTTTTTGGAATCCTTCGTAAAGATCTAATGGACAATATTTCAGAAGAACGGATGAAAGGTTTCTTAATTCGTTATGGATGGAATTTAGGGAAAAAAGATGCGGAAAAGATGCAAAGAAAGAATCTCTATTCTATGGAAGAGATCCTAAAAAAAGGCCCAGAATTGCACATGATGAGAGGATTTACAAAAGCAAAACGAGTAGATCTTCAACTTGATTATGATGAAGTTGGACAAATAGAACGTGTTCACGTAGAAGGGTTTTGGTCTGGCTCTTATGAAGCAGAAGAATTTATCACGCAATTTGGCCAATCAGATGCAGCTGTTTGTTACACATTAGTTGGTTACGCAAGTGGATACTACTCAGAAATATGTAATAAAACGGTCATATTTAAAGAAATGTCATGTGAAGCAGCTGGATTTGATAATTGCTATTATGTTGGAAAAACAATACCTGAGTGGAATGGAACAATTGAAGATGAATTAAAGTACTATTATGATGAGCCAATTGTCCGGGAATTGGAGACAACCTATGAAAAATTACTCGAGGAACGGAACAATTTAGAAAAAACCTTTGCAATTCATGATCGTCTTACAGCAGAATTGATGGATGGAAATGATCTTCAATCAATTACTGATGCAATTTACGATGAGATCGGATTACCAATAATGATAGAAAATGCAGATTTATCACTATTAGCTTATTCTGGATTTTCTAGAGACTTGTTTGCAATGGATTATGTAGATTTTAAATCAAAGATTCATGACAGACAAGATGAAAAGTATTACCAAATGAGAAAAAGCTCGGATGGGAAAAATCAATATCTTATAGTTCCTATCATGATTCAGCGAAAGTGTTTTGGGTTCTGTTCCTTTGTGTATGAAGGAAATAAATCAATTACCAAAATGGATTTCATGATTTTGGAGAGGGTTGCATCGATATGTTCCTTCTATATATTAAATGAGAAAACGACCTTTGAAGCAATAGAGCGGATAAAAGGGTATTTTTTGAATCAGATTATCGACGGAAGTCTTCTATCAGAAAAAGAAATTTTTATTCAAGGGCAATATATTCAAGTAGATTTAAATAAACCTTATTATATTGCTGTATTGAAATATGATAACAAACGGGCAGGTTCCGAAAATGAACTGCTTTTTCAGGATCAATTAATAGAAACTGTTCAACACTATTTTAAAAATCGATCAAATGTTTTAATTGGTCAGCGTTCAGGAATGCTCGTTCTTCTTATTCAAATAGATCAAAATAAAAAAAGTGTGAGAGAAGTCTGCCAGATATTGCTTCATTATATTGAAAAGAAATATCCAGCGAGCATATTTCGTATTGGTGTAAGTACGTTAACTGAAAAAATTCAACAGGCAAATGAATCCTATGAAGAAGCAATAACTGTACTGAAAATGACCGACGCATCCGACAAAATGAAGGTATTCAAGGACATTAGTGTCGCAGGCTTGCTTTTGTATTCCAAAGATAAACAGGTAGTCATACAAAAAGCAAAACATGTGCTTGGAGAGATTTATACAAAGAAAGAGGAAAATGTTGAATTAATTAAAACATTATATGTATTTTTAACAAATGGAGGGAATCTTGAAAAATCGAAGGAAGCGTTAAACCTCTCCATGAGTGGGTTAAGATACCGAATAAGAAGATTAGAAGAAATGCTCGGAAAAGATCTTCGTCAGCCAGCTGTAACCTATGAAATTATGCTTATATTACAAGTACTCGATGCTGAGAGGGAAATTGAATTAGTATAAGTTCTATAATTAGGATAAAATCACTGATTTTTAGAGTTTCAAGTACGTATCGTTTAAACATATATTGTTTGTTTTATCTATTTATAATAAACAATAATTGTTGTATAACAGCATGGGCTTTCTTGATAATCTTTACCTAAAGAATTTATTATATCTATTTTATTGGAGGTTATATAAAATAATGAATGGTAACGAATATTTAGAAAGCTTGCGAGATAGTCGTCAAGTATACTTGAACGGTGAAAAGGTGGATGATGTAACTGCCCACCCTGCATATCGGAATGCTGCAAGATCGATAGCTCAATTATATGATGCTATGCATGATCCAGAAAAAAAAGATATTATTACAGCGAAATCAGATGTAGGCGATTTTCGAACACATAAGTTTTTCAAAGCATCTACAAGTGCTGAAGAATTACTTGAAGCTCGTGATGCAATGGCCGAATGGACAAGATACAGTTATGGGTTTATGGGGCGTACCCCTGATTATAAAGCTGCTTTTTTAGGATCACTTGGACCGTATGCAGATTTCTATAAAGGGTTTGAAGACAATGCAAGAAGATGGTATAAAAAAGGACAGGAAGAAGTGCCTTTTTGCAACCATACAATTGTAAATCCACAGTTGGATAGACATAAGCCACTTCATGAAAACAAAGATGTATTTGTACGTGCGGTAGAAGAAAGAGATAATGGCATTATTGTAAGCGGAGCCAAAATGGTTGGAACTTCTGCAGCTCTCACCCATTATAACTTTGTAGCTAACTATTCTCCGCAAGATTTAGGAGAAGGTGACACAAGTCATGCGTTAATTTTTTTTGTACCAATGAATGCACCAGGAGTAAAAGTAATCAGTCGTCAATCTTATGAAGAAATGGCTGCAGTACAGGGGAGTCCATATGATTATCCATTATCAAGTCGTTTTGATGAAAATGATGCCATCATTATTTTAGATAATGTTCTAATCCCATGGGAAGATGTGTTGACTTATAATAATGTAGAAATAGCAAACAGTTTTAGACCGCAAACAGGCTGGTTGAACCGATACACATTTCAAGGGTGCACTCGTTTTGCTGTAAAACTTGATTTTATGGTTGGTATGTTGCTTAAAGCGACGGAAGCAGCTGGAACAAATAACTTTCGCGGTGTACAGGCAAGAATTGGTGAAGTAATCTCTTATCGTAATATGTTTTGGGCTATTTCTACCGCGATGGCACTGAATCCGGAAGAAGGTACAAAAGGCTATAAACTTCCAAATTCAACGTACGCAACTGCCTATCGTACCTTTGCACCAACAGTATGGCCAATAATCAAAAACACATTTAATGAAGTAGTTGCAGGTGGTTTGATTTCGCTTCCATCAAGCAATCAAGATTTTCTTAACCCTGAGCTTCGGCCATACATCGATCAGTACTATAAAGGAACTGGAATAAGTGCAGAAGAAAGAGTAAAGCTCTTGAAAATGGTTTGGGATGCAACGGGGACTGAATTTGGAGGGCGTAACGAATTATATGAAATAAACTATGCCGGTAACAACGAAGGAATTCGCCTGGATGCTTTCAAGATGGCTAACTCATCTGGTCAAACAGATAAATATAAAGCATTTGTAGATCAAGCAATGAGTGATTACGATCTTCATGGCTGGACAAATGATAATTGGATTAATCCAGATAAAGCAACACAAAAGTTGTTTAATTAATCAATGTAAGCATTTAATAATAGTATACTTCCTTCTAGAATGGAGGGAGCCATATTTAGAAGGAAGTGTTTTCAATTCTATCCTTTTTTCCATAAGAATAGATAATGAAAAAATGCATCTAATAAACTTAAGTACGTTTTTTAGTAAGTGAATTTAAAGATTGATACCATGATTCATATGGATAGGAATATTTTTAGAAAATCAATTATTGTTAAATTCCAACTCTGTTTATATATGATATTATATATTATTTAATGCATTAATATTGGAGGATGAATTGTAAGCGGTTACTAAATGAAAGAAAAGCTCTATTATAGTGATTGGAAAAAAGGATACAGATAACAAAATGAAGGGTTATTAAGAGGAAAGGAGAAAAAATATGCAAATCAGCAACATTAAAAATAGAGTTCTGTTGATTATATTATTATTTTTTATATTGTTTTTAGCGGCCTGTAATGATTCATGGGCTGTTGAATCAGAGAATTCAGATGAGGAAACGCATAACCTGATAGTTTCTCACTTTCAACCTGGCAATCATCCTATTCAAACAAATATTTTAGAAGGACTCGCTTCTGATTTGAATGAACAGACAGATGGAAGAATTGATATGGAATTTTATCCATCAAATACATTGGGAGATGCCGGATCACAATATGATATGGCTGTCACAAGAGAAGCGGATATTGCTTTGAGCGTTTATGGTTATTCTTCGGGTCGATTTCCGCTAGTAACTGTCATGGAGCTGCCCTTTTTAGCGGAATCAGCAGAGCATGCTTCTGAAATTTTAATGACGTTATATGAGGAATTCCCAGAAATGCAGGAAGAACATGCAGATACCCATCCTTTATTTTTGTTTTCTGCAGAGCCAGCCCAGATCATAAGTAAAGATTTTAAAATAGAAACACCAGATGATATGAAAGGTTTACGTGTCCGTTCGCCATCTCAAATGGGAAACGACATTATTGAAGCGTTAGGAGCAACGCCTATTTCAATGCCAATGGGGGACGTTTATGAATCGTTGGAAAGAGGTGTAATTGATGCTGCAGTTGTCCCGTTTGAAACGCTTTATAATTATAGCTTCCATGAGGTAACCAATTATATAACAATAGGTGATTTTTCTGCTACACCATTTTTTAGTGTCATGAGCGAGAAAACATATGAAGATTTCAGTGAAGCGGATCAACAAACACTGGATAATTTAATAGGAAAAGATCTGGCAAAAGAAGCTGGAAGTATCTATGATGCAGATGGAGAAATTGGCCTGGAAACAGCAATTGAAAATGGAGCGGAAGTCATTGAATTAGAAGGGGATGCATTAATTCCATGGGAAGAAGCGCTAGAACCAATGGTTAATGAGTGGATCGAGCAAAGAACGGAAGAAGGCTATCCTGCTCAAGAAATTTATGACCGGGCGATGGAATTAAAAGAGGAACTGAGCGATAGAGAGGAGGATTAAGGTGGAGCGAATGATAACGAAATTAAATACTGGCCTAGTTTATATTGCCCAAGCTGTTTTAATTATTATGGTAATATTGGTCACTGCAGATGTTGTGGGGCGTTGGCTTTTCAGTCAGCCAATTACCGGTGCTGTAGAAATTACTGAACTAGGTTTATCTATGGTCATTTTTTTAAGTATTGGTTATACCCATTTAAAAGAAGAACATATTTCAATTGAATTTTTGGTGGAACGGTTACCTGAAAAAGCACAATGGATAGTAGAAGTGTTTATTAATTTAATCATTATGGTGGTAATGGTATTGATGGCTTTAAGCTTGTTCTGGTATGCTGAGCGATTATTTACTTCAGGAACGGTAACAGGAGATTTAGGTCTTCCAATCTACTTATTCGCTGCGGTTGCTGGAGTCGGAGCAATTGTATTTGTATTAAATGCCTTATTGTTAGCCATCAAATACTTTACAAAGGTGGGTAAAAGATGAGTCCAGAACTTATTGGTTTTTTAGGGATTATTGCGATTCTGATATTGTTTTTTCTAAAGATCCCGGTAGCTATTACTTTAATCATCGTCAGTTTACTAGGAACGACTCTCATTAGAGGCTGGGATGTAGCTTTTGCACAATTAGGGAGAACGCCATTTGATATATCAAGTGATTATTCACTAAGTGTTATCCCCTTATTCATTCTAATGGGAATGATCTTATCTTATACAGGAATTGGAAAAGACTTATATAGAATGGTAGATAGCTGGATTGGGCATTTGCGAGGTGGTCTTGCAATGGCGACCATTGGTACTGCTGCTATTTTCTCATCTATTTCAGGTTCTTTAAATGCGACAACTGCTACAGTAGCAAAAATTGCTTTACCAGAAATGGAAAAATATAAATATAAACCGGGATTGTCAACATCAAGCGTTGCTGCAGGTGGGACACTTGGAATTCTAATTCCCCCAAGCGTTATTTTGATTCTATATGGAATTCTGACAAGAGAACCAATTGGTGCGCTTTTAATTTCAGGTATCATTCCAGGTATTTTGCAGATTACTATTTTTATCATTACAGTTTATATTCTTGTTCGTAAAGACCCTTCCATTGCACCGCCAAGAGAAGGAAAAGCAAGCAATTCGGAAAGGTTACGTACATTAAAAAATATTTGGCCATTCATCGGACTGTTTTTAGTTAGTATTGGTGGTATTTATTTAGGTATTTTTACACCGACTGAAGCAGCTGGAGTCGGAGCGTTTGGTGCCTTATTGTTTGCTTTGCTATCTAGAAAACTAACATGGGAAAGTTTGAAAGGTTCATTAAATGAATCCGTTCGGCTAACTGCATTTATTTTCTTTATTTTGATGGGAGCTAATTTATTCGGGCAGTTTCTAGTAATTAGTAGAATCCCAGTCATGCTAACAACATACATTGGAAATCTTGATTTAAACCCATATATTATACTTATCGGTATACTTATTATTTTGCTTGTACTTGGTTGTTTTATTGAAAGTTTAGCTTTAGTGGTTATTACATTACCTATTCTTTATCCAATTATTACTGAATTAGGATTTAATGGTATTTGGTTTGGTGTCATCATGATTATGGTTATTAATATTGGTGCATTAACGCCGCCTCTGGGAATAAGCGTTTATGTGATTAAAGGAGTAGCTAAAAATATTTCTCTACAGACAATTTTCAGAGGAGTTGTTCCAATGATTATCGCCATGATTGTATGCGTTGGGATTTTAGTTATCTTCCCACAGATTGTTACGATATTGCCAGATTTAATGAATTGACTTTAGTAAGAAAGATAATATTATCTCGATGAAGGCCTTATTAAACTTTGATTTTATTATCTTTAAGAAGTTTGTTAAAATTGGTTAATATAACTAGCTATAATACAGAATAAAATGGTATCTATTCTAAATATATTGATTTGATAGGGTTATAACATCATTTGACTAATAGTCAATTGCAAATGGACAAGTAATATTAAATTTAAGCTTAGTTCGTATTGGAAACGAATGGATGATTGGAAAATTATCAGCATAAAATAATTCTATGGACAGAAAGAAAAGCTGTAATTTTCATTTTGAGCCGAAATCTTCTTTGGATAGAGATGTATTTAGTTCATCTCTATCTTTTTTATGTGGAAAAGATAAGTGCACTTTTATAGGTTAGGTTCGGAATGAATAAAATGGCAGGGGTTTGTGTAAGACAAGCTTGTTTATTGACATCGATGCTGGAAAAATCAAAAGAAAAATATGGTAAACTATTCCAAGGATTTGAACCTGTATCTTCCAAACGGATTGGCTTAGCTTATCGAAAGAGCGTTTTTGGTGCGCAGACTGGCCAGGCTTATAAGGTTTATTAAGCAATTTAAAAATTATTGTTTAACTAGACAAATAGAAAGCAGATCAATTTAGCTGTAATTGGTCTGCTTTCGTATGAGCAATAAAAATATGAAAATAAGGACGTCTTTATAATTGAAAAGGTTCTTCATAAAGTTCTTTGGTAATAGAGACAAAAAGCTGCGTAGCATGGGACGGGCTAGTTGGCGTACATAGTCCTATAATTCGATAAGCATCCTCTTTTAATTTGATAATCCGAATACTTTTAGATGTTTTTTCTCTTTGCAGTACTAGCTCCGGTCTAATATTTATTCCGAGATTTGCTTCAACCAGCGCAATAATCGGCAAATCTTCAGATACTTCATATTTAATATTGGGAGATAGATTATATTTTGAAAATAGTCCATTGATTTCATCATCCCAGCTCTTTTTGGGTTTGATAAACGGATAGGAAGACAACTCCTTTACGCTGATTTCGTTTCTGGAATGTAAAGGATGCTGATTGGAAACAATACAAAATAATTCATCTTTTTTTAGCGGTGAAAAGGTTAGACCGCTGTTTTCAATCGGAGTATTAAAACAACAATCCAATTCCCCGGTCAGCACCCTTTTTTCAAGGGATTCATAATCACCTTCATGAATATTCACTTCAATTCCTGGATACTCCTCCTGCATTTTCATAACAATGTCAGGAATCCAATTGCCTGTCACACTGGAAAAAGAACCTACATTCACCGTTCCGGTCTTCAACCCATTCAAATGGCTTGCTTCCTGCATTAACGCCTCATTCATTTTTTCTATCTGCAACGTATACTGATAAATTTTTTCTCCTTCTTTGGTTAAGGTAATTCCATTTCTGTTTCGATTCAATAATTTTAAATTTAAATCAGATTCCAAACTTTTAATCGCGTTACTGAGTCCGGGCTGCGTAAGGTGAAGTTCCTCTGCTGCTTTGCTGATATTTTTCAGCTGAATTACTTTATTAAATATTTCATATCGCTGCAATGTCATGGGCGTGCTCCTTACTATCATTTTTTTGAATGGTAGACATAATGAATATTTATTTTACTTATGCTAATTATCTAAATAAAATGAGAATATGTCAAACAAATTCCAATTAAAGGGGGCATACGATGTCGACGATAAGAACGGTTGAACAGATAAGTAATTTTATAAATGGGGAATGGGTAGAACCCACTTCAGGAAATTATACAGAAGTTTTTAATCCGGCAACGGGAGAAGAAATTGGCAAGGTTCCGATTTCAGGATTTGAAGAAATTGATAGCGCTGTCAAATCAGCGGAGCTTGCTTTTAAAGAATGGAGAAGAGTTGCTGTTCCAAAAAGAGCGCGAATGCTATTTAAATATCAGCAATTATTAATTGAAAACAGGGAAGAGCTGGCTGAAATCATCACATTAGAAAATGGAAAGACATTTGATGATGCAACGGGCGAGGTACAAAGAGGAATTGAATGCGTAGAATTTGCTGCTGGTGCTCCAACCTTGATGATGGGAGAGCATCTGCCGGATATCGCTACAGGAATCGAATCGGGAATGTATCGCTACCCGATTGGAGTCGTCGGCGGGATTGCACCATTTAATTTTCCGATGATGGTTCCATGCTGGATGTTTCCGTTAGCTATTGCCTGCGGGAATACATTTATTTTAAAGCCATCTGAAAAAACGCCATTGCTTGCCAACCGATTAGCTGAAATTTTTAAAGAGGCAGGTTTGCCTGACGGTGTATTGAATATTGTTCATGGTTCCAATGATGTTGTGAATGGAATTTTAGAACACGAAAAAATTAAAGCGGTATCATTTGTCGGGTCTCAGCCTGTTGCAAAATATATTTATCAGACAGCTGCAGCAAATGGAAAGCGTGTCCAGGCGCTAGCCGGTGCTAAAAATCACAGCATTGTGTTAGAAGATGCAGATTTAGATAATGCGGTATCAAATATTACTGCTGCAGCATTTGGCTCAGCTGGGCAAAGATGTATGGCAGCCTCTGTAGTAGTTGCTGTTGGAGATGTTGCAGATAAACTGACGGAACGCTTGAAGCAGGCAGCGGATAATGTGGTTATCGGAGATGGGGCGGATAAAGCATCTTTTCTTGGACCAGTTATCCGGAAAGAACAAAAGCAAAGAACGTTAGATTATATTGAAACTGGTTTAGAAGAAGGGGCGACCTTACTGAGAGACGGAAAAGAAGATAAGAAAGACAGTGACGGATATTTTGTCGGGGCAACGATATTTGATCATGTTCGCACCGATATGAAAATTTGGGAAGATGAAATGTTTGCGCCAGTGCTTTCGGTTGTACGTGTGAATACGATTGATGAAGCAATCGAGGTAGCGAATGCATCGGAATTTGCGAATGGAGCCTGCTTATACACGGATAGTGCAAAGGCTATAAGAACATTCAGAGAGGAAATAGATTCCGGGATGCTAGGGATTAACTTAGGCGTTCCTGCTCCAATGGCATTCTTCCCGTTTTCAGGATATAAGAATTCATTTTATGGAGATTTACATGCAAATGGCAAGGACGGTGTTCAATTTTATACGCGAAAGAAAATGGTGACGGCGCGTTATTAAGTGTATAAGGAGGTTGGCCAATGCTTCAATCGATGAATCAAGCAAATGATATTAAGCAAAAAGATGCTAAACAGCTCTGGCACGCAATGAGAGGGTCTAAACCCGATCCGAATCTTCTGGTTGCGGAAACTGCTGAAGGAGCGTGGGTGACAGATATTGACGGAAATAAATACTTAGATGGAATGTCTGGATTATGGTGCGTTAATGCCGGTTATGGACGGACGGAAATTGCACAGGCAGCATATGAACAATTGGAAAAGCTGGCATATTTTCCGCTGGCACACAGTCATCAGCCGGCGATTCAATTGGCTGAGAAGTTAAACAGCTTTCTAGATGATGATTACGTGTTCTTTTTCTCTAATAGCGGTTCGGAAGCAAATGAAACAGCCTTTAAGATAGCGAGGCAATACCATCAGCATAAAGGAGAAGGACAGCGGACAAAATTTATTTCCAGATATCGTGCTTACCATGGAAATACCATGGGAGCGCTCGCTGCAACCGGCCAGGCTGAAAGAAAATATAAGTATGAGCCGTTAGCACAAGGTTTTTTGCATGTAGCACCGCCTGATCTTTATCGCAACCCGGACGATGAAAAGACTTTATCCTCTGCGGAAGCAATTAATGAATTAATGACATGGGAGCTTAGCTCAACCATCGCCGGTGTGATTATGGAGCCGATTATTACCGGAGGAGGCATTCTGATGCCGCCTGAGAATTATCTGAAGCGGGTCAAAGAAATCTGTGAGGCGCATGGAGCATTGCTGATTGTCGATGAAGTTATTTGCGGCTTTGGCAGGACGGGCAAACCGTTCGGATTTATGAATTATGATGTAAAACCGGACATTATTACGATGGCAAAAGGAATTACAAGTGGTTATATGCCTTTATCAGCTACTGCAGTCAGAAGAGAAATTTTTGAGCAATTTGACGGTGAAGATATATACGATCGTTTCCGTCAAGTGAATACGTACGGCGGGTCCCCAGCAGCCTGTGCTGTAGCTTTAAAGAATATTGAAATTATGGAAGAGGAAAATCTCTTCCAGCAGTCGGAACAGCTGGGAGCACGATTACTAGAAGATTTTCAAGATTTATTAACGCATCCCAATGTCGGGGATGTCCGCGGGAAAGGCTTGTTGCTGGGAATAGAGCTGGTAGAGGAGAAACAGACAAAGGAACCAATTCATGTCGATAAAATCAATCAGATTGTAGCTAAATGTAAGCAAAGCGGATTGCTGGTTGGTAAAAATGGGGATACGGTTGCCGGCTTTAATAATATTCTTCAGCTGGCTCCACCGCTCAGTATTACAGAAGAGGATTATCAATTCATCGTCAAAACAGTGACGGAGAGCATTTCAGAGTTGAATTGATTGGATTCTTCAAAGGATAGATACAAAGGAGGAAGGTATCATGAGTGACGCAGCAGCATTTGAAGCAGTTTTAAAAGATACGGAAGAAGTTCAGAATATGTATATCGCTGGGGAGTGGACCAGCGGGAGTACCGGAAAATCCAGAAAGGTTTATAACCCTGCAAACAACCAAGTCATTGCAACCGTTGCTGACGGCGGCGCTGAGGATGCAGACAAAGCAATCGAAGCTGCCAGAAAAGCCTTTTATGAAGATGGCTGGCGTGAAGCCTATGCGAGAACAAGGGCTGACCTGCTATTGAATGTCGCAGAGAAGCTGGAGGCGCGGAAAGAGGAAATAGCAAAATTAGAAACATTAAATAACGGAAAAATCTATGAGGATTCTATTGTTGATGTGGAGGATGCCGTACATCAATTTAAATATTATGCGGGACTGGCGATGCAGCCGCATGGTCAAACCTATGAAGTGCCCGATGAAATTCAGGCCATGGTGATTCGGGAGCCGGTTGGCGTGGTCAGCATTATTGTTCCGTGGAATTTCCCGCTGGTAATGGCTGCGCAAAAGCTGTCAGCTGCGCTTGCTGCAGGGTGTACCGTGGTGGTAAAACCAGCTTCTCAAACGCCGTTAACCGTGTTGAGATTATTTGAAATTATTGATGAGGTCGGCTTTCCAGACGGGGCAGCGAATCTGGTGTTGGGTCCAGGCTCTGTGATCGGCAATCAATTAGTACAGCATAAGGATGTCGATAAAATATCGTTTACCGGCGGAACAGATACCGGGAAGCAAATTATGAAGGATGCAGCGGATACCATTAAAAAAGTCGGCTTAGAGCTGGGAGGAAAATCTCCAAATATCGTATTTGCCGACGCGGATTTTGAAACGGCAGTCGATTATGCCATGCTGGGCATCTTCGCCGGACAGGGGCAGGTTTGCTCGGCGGGCTCTCGATTAATTTTAGAGAAAAGTATCTATGAGAAATTTGTTGATGAATTAGTAAAACGCACGAACAAAATCAAGATTGGACCGGGATGGGACCCGCAAACTGAAATGGGACCGCTTATTTCTCCGGATCATGCCGATTCTGTTCTGGAATATGTCAAAGTCGGCTTGGATGAAGGCGCGGAATTATTATGCGGCGGAGAACGTTTAACAGACGGTTCTCTTGCAGAAGGGAATTATGTAGCTCCGACGATTTTTGCAAATACAACACCAGATATGCGGATTGTACAGGAAGAAATTTTTGGGCCAGTACTGGTTATTCAAGTATTTGAAACAGAGAAAGCGGCACTGGAGCTGGCAAATGGAACAGATTTTGGATTGGCGGCAGCGGTATTTACGAATGACGGTGCGAAAGCGCAGCGGGTGATTCGCGGATTACATGCAGGAATTACCTGGGTGAACAGCTATCATCCAACATTCAATGAAGCTCCTTGGAGCGGCTATAAGCAGAGTGGAATTGGCGGAGATTTAGGCACATATGGCTTTGAAGAGTATCTGTATAAAAAGCAGGTCAACATTGCTTTAGAAGTGAAGCCTTCAGGCGCTTACTCCAATGCAGACAGTTAATCTATCAATCTATTTTTAAAAAGGAGGTGGCAGATTGAATAGTTTTGATGTGGTTGTTATCGGCGGAGGCATTATTGGTTCAAGTGTAGCTTATTACCTCTCTAAAGAAGGGTACCAAGTTGCTTTGGTGGAGAAGGGAGATATAGCGGCTGGTACGTCGAGCAGATGTGATGCTGTTGCCCTCATTTGTGATAAGAAACCGGGAATTGATACAGAAATCGGCTTTCGAAGTATTCAGCTGTATAAAGAATTAGCAAAAGAATTCTCTTTTGATTTCGAGTTTTTCTCCCGGGGAAGCCTGTATGTTTGTGAAACAGAACAGGAATTGGAAATTGCAAATGGGTATGTCAAGCAGCAGGTCGCTGCCGGCTACGATATGAAGATGGTAAGTAAAGAGGAGCTTCCCGATATCGAAAAGCATTTGGCTAACGATTTGGCAGGCGGTGTCTGGACAGAGGTTGACTCTACGATGAATCCATATCTCGTTTGCTACGCCTTTATTGAAGAAGCAAAAAAATACGGATTGCAGCTTTTTACGAATCAGGAAGTAAAAGAAATCACACAGGGTCCGGATGACTCTGTAGAGTCTGTAAAAACCAGCACCACAACGTTATATACGAAAAATGTGGTCAATTGCGCCGGTGTCTGGGCAAGTCATATTGGGGAAATGGTCGGGATAGACATTCCGATTCGGCCAAGAAAAGGAATGGTCCTTGTGACAGAGCGGACAGACAGGATCGTTCATCAAAAAGTACATGAATTTGGCTATATGCTCTCTAAATTTGAAGATATCAACTACAAAAGAAATGTCAGTAAACTTGTAGAAGATTATAATATTGCCTTTACCATTGAACCGACAGAAGCAAGTAATTATTTAGTAGGCGGACATCGCGCATTTAAAGGCTATGATACCAGTGCGGAACATGATGTGATGCGGGGAATTGCCGAACGGGCAACGCGGTTCCTGCCGATGTTAAAGGATGTCAATTGTATACGTGCCTATGCCGGCATCCGTCCATGGGTAGTGGATCATTTGCCGATTGTATCCGAGGTAGATGAGGTGCCGGGCTTCTATATTGCCAGCGGCCATGAGGGTGACGGAATCAGTATGGCACCGATTACCGGGAAAATGATGACAGAGCTTATTTCAGGAAAAGAAACCGAATTTAATATTGATCGCTTGAAATTTTCAAGATATAAAGCGCAAGAAGAAATCTTACAAACTATTTAATTATTGGAGGAATGAATGATGTATAAACCAACTGGAATGATACCTGCAATGCCAACACCATTTAATGAGGACGGATCGATTAACTTTTCTGCCTATCAAGGCTTGATTAATCACCTGGTTGACGGCGGAGTACACTGCCTGCTTGCTGGAGGAAGCACAGGAGAATATTCGCTGATGTCGTTAGAAGAAAGAAAGAGTCTATTAAAAGCAGCGGTAGAATATGCCGGCGGACGTGTGCCTGTCATGGCAGGTACGAGTGCACACCGGGAGGAAGAAACGCTGGAGCTGACAAAATATGCAGCAGAAGTTGGCGCGGATTGTGCGCTTGTCGTAACACCATATTATATGACAACAAGTGAAGAAGGAATGAAAGCATATTATAAAAAATTAGCTGCCGAAGCAGGAATTGGAATTGTTATCTATCATTATCCTGCAGCAACCAATGTAGAGCTTTCCCCTGAATTTATTGCGGAATTAAGTGAAGAGGAAGGAATTGTAGCGGTCAAAAATACAACAGACCAGGAGCATACTTGTAAAGTGATTGCTTTAACCAAGGATAACGAGGACTTTACTGTATTAACCGGATTTGAACACCTGATTCTGCCGACGTTATCTGTAGGTGGGCACGGGGCGACAGGAATTATTCACAATCTGGTTCCAAAAGAAATCGTAGAAATGTACGAGTTATTTACAAAGGAAAAAGATATCGACGGCGCATTAGCTATCAATCAGCGTTTACTTCCGCTATATGATTATGTGGAAGCAGAGCCGGTGCCGGGACCTGTGAAAGCCGGTTTAGATATTATTGGCCTGGAAGGAGGAACCGTACGGAAACCATTAGTGCCAGCTTCCGAGGAGCTAAAAGAGAAGATGAGCAAAACATTAAAAGAATTAGGCTATGAAGTAAAGCCGGTTTAGGTTTTTAGCAGGTGAAGGCACAGAGAAAAACAGCATAAAAATATATTTTGTTTGATTTCTCTGTGCCGCTGCTTTGAATTGAGATGATGGAGGAAAAAAATATGGCGAGCAGCAGAAATCAAGAATATGGCTTTGTGAAATCGGATCACGGTCAGCTGATTGAAATGAAAAAAGGGCAATATGTAGCGGGTTTCTCCGTAGGAATTCTATTCCTGGATGATTGCTGGTACCCGGTATTACCTGGCAACGTAGCTAATTTATCCACCTATGATTTTCCTGTTGTACCACGGGTTGTGTCGAATTGTACCCAGGACAGAATTCACGTCGGCGACCCGACGCTGGTGGGCGATGTGATTCAAACAGCACAGCAGCTGGAAAGAGAGGGAGCGAGGGTCATTTGCGGAGCATGCGGCTTCTTTGGGAATTATCAAAAGCAGGTTGCCGATGCAGTAGACATCCCCGTCTTTATGTCGAGTGTTGTTCAGATTCCATGGATTAAAACAGGATTAAAAAGCCATCAGCGTATCGGCATGCTGACGGCAGACAGTGATGGCATAACGGAAAGTCTGTTTGACAGCTGTGGAGTGACCAATGTAGATGATGTCGTGGTAAAAGATTTGGGGAAATTACCGGAATTCTCTGCCATCGTGGAGAGCAGAGGAAGCTTTGACAACGGAGTAGTTAGAGAAGAGGTTATTCAAGCGGCAAATGAGCTGGTGGAGGATCATCCGGATATTGGAGCTATCCTGCTGGAATGCAGTGATTTACCTCCGTATGCCGCAGCAATTCAACAAGCGGTCGGATTGCCAGTCTTTGATTTTATTACAATGATTCGATGGGCGCATATGGCAACTGCTCAGAAACCGTATTATGGTTTTATTTAAAACAAAGGAGGAGTACGGATGGCGGATGAAGATATCATCATTTGCAGATGTGAAGAGATAACATTAAAAGAAATTAATCAGACGATAGATCATTACCATTGTTCCTCTCGTGAAGTGAAGCTGAGAACAAGAGCAGGGATGGGATATTGCGGAGGAAGAACGTGCCGGAGCATGATTGATCAAATTGTTCAGTCCCATGAATCTGCTCCAAGGACAGATGACATTTCTCTCAGCTATCGTCCGCCGGTCAGACCAGTATCATTTGGCACTCTGGGAGGGATGAATCATGTCAGTGAGGATTGAGGAGCACCCGATTTTAGGGTCTTTATCGAATAAAAATAAATTAACCTTTACATTTAATAATCAAACGATAGAAGCGCTTGAAGGAGATACCATTGCTTCAGCATTATTAGCAGAAGGATATCGAGAATTACGAAAGCATGATGTAAGCGGAAAAGGCAGAGGAATCTATTGTAATATCGGTCATTGCTTTGAATGCAGAGTTCAGCTGGAGGACAGGCAAGTTGTCCGCGCTTGTGTAACTGCTGTCAAGGATGGGATGACTGTTTATTCTTTAAGGAAGTGATGGTTTATGTGGAATTTGGTGATTATCGGTGCTGGTCCAGCGGGTTTAACAGCAGGAATAGCAGCCGCAGAAAATGGAGTAGCCGTTAAGGTGATTGATGAATTTCCCCGCCCGGGAGGCAGGTTATTAGGCCAATTGCATGAGGAGCCGAACGGGGAGTGGTGGAATGGCATCCAAGAATCTGAAAATCTGGTAGATAGAGCTGAATCTCTAGGTGTGGAAATAGAATGTGAAACATCCGTTTATAATTTGGAAAAAATAGAAGCTGGCTGGAGAATTTATACTTCCAGCGGCGCTATCGATACGGTGCATCTGCTGTTGGCAACAGGCGCAAGTGAAACACATATTCCGCTGCCGGGGTGGACGCTTCCAGGGGTAATGTCAATTGGAGCGGCACAGGTAATGGGGAATGTCCACAGGGTAAAGCCGGGGAATTCTTGTATTATCATCGGAGCAAATGTATTATCGATGGCCATTGCCAATGAGTTAAAGCTGTGCGGCGTAGATGTGAAGGCCATTATTTTACCAGTAACCGAACAAATAGGAAAAGAAGCTGGTCAGCCGCAGGAAGTATTAGCATCATTAATGCGTTTGACCCATCTGGCTCCTTCTCCTTTACTAAAACAGCTGGGCAAGCTGGGAAAACATATGCCCGTGAGTTTTGCGACAAAATTTTATCCAAGTAATGGATTGAAAATGAACGGGATTCCAATCAAATTAAAAACGGCTGTAACAGAGATTATCGGGGAAGATGTTGTTGAAGGAGTGAAAACCGTAAAAATAAACACAGCAGGCGAACCCATTCCAGGAACAGAAAAGACGGAAACAGCTGATGTGGTTTGTATTTCAGGGGGACTGACGCCAATGGCAGAGCTTGCTTCTGTTGCCGGTTGTTCCTTTAAATACGTGGAAGCATTAGGGGGACATATTCCGGTTCATAATGAAAAAATGGAGACAACACTCCCTGATTTATATGTATCTGGCAATATCACAGGAGTAGAAAGCTCAAAGGTTGCCATGGCACAAGGGGAAGTCGCCGGATTAAATATAGCATCGAAAGTAATTGGAGAAAATCCCGCATTAACAGAGCGTATGAATCGCGCAATTCAAAATGTAAAAAAGGTAAGAGCAGCCGCTTTAATTCAATTTCATCCGGAAATTGAAAAGGAAAGAGAAACATTGTATCAAGATTATCAACAAAATGCTTGAAATGAAGAAGGTAAGGAGACATGTCATATGAAAATACTATTAATCGGAGCAACCGGATCCATCGGAGAAGTAGCGTATGAAGAATTAAAGGACGATGCAGAAATCATCCAAGCCAGCCGGAATTCTTCAGAATATCCAGTAGATATTACTTCAGAAGTGAGCATCAGAGCGCTTTTTGAAAAGGTAGGACAGGTGGATGGCATCATTTGCGCTGCAGGTTCGGCCCATTTTGCCACAGTGGATGAACTGACACCGGAACAGAATATGATTGCGGTAAACAGCAAGCAGCTGGGACAGGTAAATGTAGTATTAATCGGTTTACATTATCTGAGAGATAACGGAAGCATTACGCTTACAACGGGTGTTTTGATGAATGATCCATTGAAAACTGCATCCTCATCGGCGATGGCCAATGGCGGTGTATCCGCGTTTGTTAAATCAGCAGCCATTGAAATGCCGCGTGGAATCCGGATTAATCATGTCAGTCCATCGATGCTGGAGAAATCAAAAGAAAAATATGGTAAACTATTCCAAGGGTTCGAACCTGTTTCTTCCAAACGGATTGGCTTAGCTTATCGAAAAAGTGTCTTTGGAGCGCAAACGGGTCAGGCATATAAAGTATATTAACCGATTTTCTGGTGCGGGGCCTAAAATGGATTCTAGTTTTTAGGCCCGTGAACAAGGGGGATAACATGGGTGAATTTATAGGGCGATTAAACGATATTGTATGGAGTCCAGCGTTGGTTATTTTTATTCTGGCACTGGGATTGTTTTTCTCCATAGCAACGCGTTTCATTCATTTTCGATATATTAAGGACATGTTTAAACTGACATTTATTGGCGGAAAGTCGGAGGCAGGTATTTCTTCGTTTCAAGCATTATCGATGTCGATTGGAAGCAGAATTGGTATTGGTAATATAGCCGGTGTAGCGACTGCAATCACATTAGGGGGTCCGGGAGCTGTATTCTGGATGTGGATTTTGGCTTTTTTCTCTGCCAGTATTGCTTTTATGGAAACCACGCTTGCACAGATTTATAAAGTGAAGCAGGATGGGGAATACCGCGGAGGCGTCCCGTATTATATTGGTAAAGGGTTAAAGAAAGAATGGTTTGCTGTCATTTTTGCAGCCGTGACCATGGTTTCTATGACGATTCTTGTCCCGGGGATTCAAGTAAATACTATAGCGCTTTCTCTTGATGACGCATTTGGTATAGCTCCGGCAATAACAGGTATATTACTCGTGATTTTACTGGCTGTTGTTATTTTTGGAGGGGTAAAAAGAATTGCAAAAACGGCGGAGACGATTGTTCCAGTTATGGCAATTGGTTATATCGGCGTATGTGTTGTTATTTTAGCTGTTAATTTCACATCCATACCAGATGTACTTTCATTAATTGTTTCCAGCGCAATCAATCCAAGTGCAACATTTGGCGGAATCATAGGTTCAGCAATCGCCTGGGGCGTACAAAGAGGAGCCTTTTCGAATGCCGCCGGCTTTGGAAGTGAAACCTTTGAAACAGGAGCAGCAGAAGTTTCCCATCCTGTTAAACAAGGATTAGTGCAGGCATTATCCGTGTATATCACCACCCTGGTTATTTGTTCTGCTACAGCATTTATGGTCTTGATTACTGGTATGTATAATGTTCAGCTGGATGATGGCACGATGGTTGAGAACAATATTGGTGCTGTGGAAGCAGGTTCCAACAACGTTCAATTAAGCGTTGAAACGATTTTACCGGGATTAGGGGGACCTTTCGTTGCTGTTGCGATCTTCTTCTTTGCATTTACCAGTTTGATTACGTACTCCTATAAAGCGGAAACCAGTCTGGCCTATCTTAACAGTAACCGTAAAAAAAAGCTGCAGTGGCCATTAACTGTCTTGAAATGCGGCCTGTTAGTCACCGTTTTTTATAATAGTACAAATTCAGCTGCCCTGGCATGGAGTTTTGGCGACTTAGGGTTTGGGGTCATGGCTTGGTTAAACATGATAGCATTGCTATTTCTGACAAAACCAGTCTTAAAGGCCGTAAAGGATTATGATGTGCAGAAAAAACAAGGAAAAGATCCAGTATTTGATTCGTTGAAAGCTGGAATTAAAAATGCAGATTTTTGGGAACCGGAACAAGAGGAAAGTGTGCAGCCGGCTAAAAAAGAACGAAAAGTTATTTAGTGTATTGTAAGCGTTTGCTGGTTGGCCCAGTTTAGTTTAATGGTGTCTTTAGATTCTTTTGGGGCAGGTTAAGAAAGCATACGGGTTCATTCGGTTTTTAGGAGTGGTCGATTTTATGAAAACAGTGGTTATTACAGGTGCTGGAAGCGGTCTGGGTTCAGAATTAGCGTATGCTTTTTCTGAACTTGATTATAAGGTATGTCTGTTAGGCAGGACGCGTTATAAATTAGAGGAGGTGTCCCAAAATTTAAAAGGAAAATCTTCCATCTTTGAAGTGGATATTACAGATCCCTTAAGTGTGGCAGAAGTATTCAAGAAAATAGATGAATCACATGATTCCATAGACTGTCTCGTAAATAATGCAGGGGTCGGTATTTTTAAATCATTAGCTGAAATGGATAATAAAGAAGTCGATTTGTTGATTGATACAAATGTAAAAGGAGCGATTTATTGCACCAAAGAAGTTTTACCAGATATGCAACGCAGGAATAAGGGAGATATTTTAAATATTATTTCCAATTCTGGAAAAGCTGCCAAAGCAGATGAAATCATATATAGTACCAGTAAATTTGGAATGCGGGGGTTTTCAGAAGCATTAACGGATTTAACAAAAGACACAGATATTAGAGTGCTTGCGGCATACATGGGGAATATGAACACCAGCCTCTGGCGGGAGGATAAGCCGGCAGAACGGAAAAGCTATGCAAGTCCAAAAGATATGACGAAAATAATTATGGATCATTTCCAGGATAGAGAAAATGTAGTTAGTTCGGACATAGTTATAGAAAACCAATAGAATCGAATGACTTTAGATAACTGCTAACAGAGGAAATCAGTAAGATTAAAAAATCTGAAATAGATAAGGGAGAGTTATATGAGCGCATTTATAGATTGGTTAAGCGGAGCTGTCTGGAATCAGTATTTTATTTTCAGTTTTTTAGTGATTGGTTTATTCTTTTCTATTATGACCAGATTTGTGCAAGTGACACATTTAAAAGATATGATCAAGCTAATGTTTGTGAGAAGATCTTCTGAATCCGGCGTGTCTTCCTTCCAGGCAATTTCAATGTCACTGGGGAGCAGAATCGGAACTGGTAATGTTGCAGGAGTTGCAACAGCAATCACACTTGGGGGACCGGGAGCAGTATTTTGGATGTGGGTAATGTCTTTCTTTGGAGCAGCTACAAGTTTTATTGAAATTACATTATCGCAGGTTTATAAAAGTAAAGTGAATGGAGAATTGCGTGGCGGGACGCCATATTTTATTGAAAAAGGTCTTGGATTTAGAAAACTGGGTATTATTTTTGCAATATTAACAACTTTGGCAACAGGATTTTTTCTGATGAATATTCAATCTAATACGATTGCGGCTTCAATGGAGGGAGCTTTTGGGATTCCGCCATATGTTATTGGGATTATCCTTGTTCTTTTAATGGGGTTATGTGTCTTTGGCGGTGTAAAAAGAATTGCTAAAACTGCGGAGTATTTAGTACCTTTTATGGCAATTGGTTACATTATAGTCTGTATTATTATTTTAGGGCTTAATTTTCGGGCTATTCCAGATTTGTTTTCATTGATTATATCGAGTGCAATTGGTGCAGAAGCAACGTTTGGTGGCATGATAGGAGCGGCTATATCATGGGGGGTTCAAAGAGGATTTTTCTCGAATGCTGCAGGTGCAGGTTCAGAAACTTACGAAGGAGCTGCTGCTGAAGTATCGCATCCGGCAAAGCAGGGACTGGTTCAGGCGCTGGCCGTGTATGTTGATACTTGGATTATATGCTCGGCAACTGCCTTTATGATTCTTATTACAGGGATGTACAATGTAGAAGGGGCAGCATCTGTCGTGAATGTTCCTGGTGTAGAAGCTGGCTCAGTAAATGTGCAGCTGGCAGTAGATACCGTTTTGCCGGGTATTGGATCTGCTTTTATGGCTATTGCCTTATTTTTCTTTTGTTTTACCACAATGATAACTTACTATTATAAAACAGAATCTAGTGCTACGTATATTATTGGCCATTCCAATAAAAAGGAAAAATTATTTTTATTTCCGTTACGTATAGGTATACTTATTTTTGCCTTTGTCGGCGCTATTGTTTCCGCATCTACAGCATGGGCAATGGGAGACATCGGATTAGGAAGCATGGCGTATTTGAACTTAATCAGCACGTTGCTGTTATCTGGGGTAGCACTCAAGGTTTTAAAGGATTATAAAGAACAGAAAAAAGCAGGTAAAGATCCTGTGTTTGATCCAGTAAAGCTAGGAATTAAGAATGCGGATTATTGGGAAACACGACAAGAAGAAAGTTCCCGATCATCTAAAAGCGGAACAAAGGTTATTTGAAGTATTGTAAGCGTTTGCTTAAGTGTTGAAATAATTTAACATGATAAAGTGCGAATTCTTCGTTTAATGGAGAATTCGCACTTTATCATGTAAAGTAAGACACGCTTTCAAATTATTGAAGGAGGAGTTTCATGAAATGGTCGCGTAAAATTGATGTAGTCGGTGCTCATGCAGAAGGGGAAGTAGGCAACGTGGTAGTAGGAGGTATCCCGCCTATACCTGGTGATACCATGTTCGAGAAAAAAGAATACTTCGAGAAACATATGGATGACATAAGAAAATTATTACTTTTTGAACCTCGTGGCGGTCCATTCTATAATGCAAATATTCTCGTGCCTCCTGCTCATCCAGAAGCAGATATGGGCTATATTATTTTGGAAAGCACAGAATATCCGCCGATGTCAGGTTCAAATACAATTTGTGTAGCTACTGTTTTATTAGAAAATGGAATACTTCCTATGAGAGAGCCGGTGACTGAATTAGTTTTAGAAGCTCCTGGAGGGCTCATTAAAGTAAAATGTGTGTGCGAAGATGGAAAAGTAAAGAAGGTAGAGCTAACAAACGTTCGGGCTTTTGCAATACATTTGAATGCCCCTGTAAAGGTAGAAGGGATAGGGGATATTCAGGTTGACACATCCTATGGAGGAATGATGTTTGCACATGTGAATGCGCAAGCGTTAGGGTTTCATATTACACCAGATGAAGCGCATGAAATGTGTTTAGTTGGTCAAAAAATCAAAAAAGCCGTAAATGAACAGTTAACGGTTGTTCATCCAGAGAACAGCAAAATTCGAAATGTGTCTAATATTATTTTTGAAGGGCCTTTAAAACGCTCTCAAGCAGGTGTTATCAGTAAAAATGGTACGGTTGTTTTACATGGAAGAATGGATCGGTCACCATGTGGTACTGGAACCAGTGCACGTTTGGCAGTGATGTATGCAAAGGGATTAATTGATGTGGATGAAGAATTTGAAAATGAATCGATTACTGGAACCAAATTTAATAGTAAAATCATATCCCTTTCTAAAGTAAAGGATAAAGAAGCTATTGTTCCTAAGCTATCGGGGCAAGCATGGATAACTGGCTTAATGAATCTGGGAGTGGATCCTACAGACCCAATTCAATCCGGTCACCAGGTTAGTGATATTTGGTTTTAATATCAAAATATTTTATCTTCCTTTAACTTATAATATGGATTTATAAGTTAAAGGAGTTGTTGGTGCGATGAGTAGGGATGGGGTATTTGAACTGGGACAATAACATTATAATGAACAAAATTGTTCGTGGAACCATATGGAGCAGCCTAACTGACAGATAACATTGAACAAATAGGTAAAGAAAGTGAAATGGTGATGCTAAATCGTATCGATCAGCTATTTGTAGATGGAGGATATTCTATTAAAGCGTGCAGGGTCCTTTTATTTTATATGTCCCTTACACGTTTTATTTTTTAGTGAAAATAATTAAATTCTCACATTTACATAGAGGAAACAGGTACAATGAATATAAGTATGTTATGTATAAAATATTCATAAAAAAGAGGTGTGCCATGGAGCTTATCGGATTTTTAGTTGTTGCTGGTATTGTCTATTTTTTATACCGAAAAGGTCTGGTAAAAAATGTTCGGTTTCCCATGATAAAGATTGGTTTTATTACAAATCACCTGAAAAATAATCAGTTTCGCCTGCGCTATAAAAAATTTAATGGCATTTCAAATCATGTTTTTATGGTAGGCACAAGTCAACAAGTACAATTTGATTATGATGTTGCAGTAGAGACAGGTTCAGTTGAATTAACTTTCAGACAGCGAAGGAATGTCATTTTTCAAAAAGAATTTCATGATAGTGAAAAAGGATTTTTCTCTTTTACCTCTTCACAGAGAAGCTGTTCACTGTTAGTTGTTGGAAAACACACAAAAGGGAGCTGTCATGTGGAATTTGATAAAGTAGATGAAGAAATCGCAAATTAGGTTTCCTTATTTTATAAAAAGAATATGATAGAAAAAGGTAAATGGAATCTATCTTTTATGTTAATCCTGTAAAAGAATTTTGCAATAATAGAGAAGGGAGAAGGTTAATATGAACATTCAAAAAATAATTATTGCCAGTCCGCTGATAAAGGAATTAGAAAAACACATAGCACATCATAAGCTGGATAAAGAAATTCGTTACATAACAGAGGACGCTATAACAGAGGGAGACCTGGAATGGGCGGATGCTCTTTGCGGGTTTCAGCTGCGGAAGGATACGGACTACGGCAAAGTGAAATGGGTACATTCTCTAGGCGCCGGTGTCGATGGATTTTTGTATGATCAGAATTGGAATGAAAATGTATTATTAACACGTACTGTCTGCTCGTTTGGACAGCGCATCGGGGAATATTGCTTAAGCTATATGTTAAGGGATACCCAAGCGCATCAGACGTTTGCAGCCCAGCAAGGAGAGAAGGTCTGGAAGGAATTTTCTCCTGTATTATTGAGTGAGAAAACAGCAGTGATTTATGGAGCCGGTGAAATCGGCAGAAGACTGGCAGAGATTCTATCCGGATTTGGAATGAAGGTGTACGGCATTTCTTTAAGCGGGACACAGAAAGCACCTTTTAGCCAAGTTGCAGCTATTGACTCTCAATTTTCATTTATAAAAGAAGCGGATTATGTAATCAATACATTGCCGTTAACAGAGAAAACAGCAGATTTATTTGATAAACGCTTATTTGATCAAACGGACAATATTGGATTTATCAATGCAGGCAGAGGAAAGTCTGTTGCTGAAGCAGATTTGCTGGCTGCCTTGGAAAAGGAGCAAGTACGGTTTGCTGTACTGGATGTTTTCCATGAAGAACCGTTGCCTGCATCGCATCCATTCTGGGAGCATCCAGCTATTACAATAACACCTCATATATCTGCTGTGACAACGGCAAAAGAAGCGGCGGATTGCTTTGTTGACACCCTGAAAAGAGTGGAAGCAGGGCAGGACTTGGAAAATAAGGTGGATATTCAAAAAGGATATTAAAGCTAATTTTATGCTGGTTCAAATAAGAGGGGAGGCTAAGCTGATTTATAATCCGAATTTGACAATGATTCCAAGGAGCTGGTCAGCTTTCCTTCATCTCTACTATAAAAAATAGCAGCACAGACCATGGCTTTGGTCTGTGCTGCTATTTTTTATAGTATGTTTTTCTATTTTAATACTGCTTGCGCTACAGCTAAACGAGCGGCTGGAATACGGTATGGTGAACAAGAAACATAATCAATGCCGATTTGTTGGAAGAAAGCAATCGATTCTGGATTGCCGCCAACTTCGCCGCAAATACCGATCATCATGTTTTCTTTCGTTTGTCTTGCTTTGTCGACAGCGAGCTTAATCAATTCGCCGACACCGCTTTGATCCAGAACCTGGAACGGGTCTTGCTGCATAATCTGTTTTTCTTTATAGGTATTGATAAACTTACCGATATCATCGCGAGAAAATCCAAATGTCATTTGAGTTAAATCATTGGTACCGAAGCTGAAGAAATCGGCATTTTCTGCTAATTGGTCAGCAATGATACATGCGCGCGGTAATTCGATCATGGTCCCGATTTCGTAAGGGAAGGGCTCCATTTGATGCTCCTTGAATGTAGCTTCGATGGTTTCGGTTAAAAAGCTTTTAACGTAGTCCAGCTCGGCTTTTTCTGAAATTAAAGGAACCATGATTTCTGGACAAATCGTCAAGCCTTCTTTTGCTAATTGAATGGCACTATTGAAAATTGCTTTGACTTGCATTTGATAAATGAGCGGTTCAGTAATACCTAAGCGGCAGCCCCGATGGCCCAGCATTGGGTTGGTTTCTTGTAATTTTTCGATTTGTTTCTCCACAGCAGACGGGTATCTGTTTAGTTGATCAGCCAATGACTTGATTTCATTGGCATCATGCGGCAAAAATTCATGCATTGGCGGATCAAGCAAACGAATCACCATTGGTTTATCTTGAACTGTTTTTAACATTTGATAGAAATCTTCTTGCTGGAAGCTTAGTAATTTATTTAAAGCGGCCTGGACTTCCTCTTCATCTTTAGCGAGAATCAAGCGGCGCATTTCCAGTACACGCTCTTCCCCAAAAAACATATGCTCTGTTCGGGCTAAACCAATTCCTGTTGCACCAAAATCAATCGCTGTTTGTAAGTCTTGTAATGTTTCAGCATTCGCACGAACCTTCAACTCAGCGCATTCGTCTGCCCAAGTAAGTAATTGCTGCAAGCTCTGATCGTTTTCAGGAACAATTGTCGGGATTTCCCCTAGATATAAACTTCCAGTACTGCCGTCAACAGAAATCATATCGCCTTCCGTCAGGGTATGGTTACCACATAATACAGTTTTGGCACTTTCATTGACTGTTAATGCTTCACAGCCGGTGACACAGCAAGTTCCCATTCCTCTGGCAACAACTGCTGCGTGCGATGTCATTCCGCCGCGGCTCGTAACAATTGCTTCGCTGACCACCATGCCTTCAATATCTTCTGGCGAGGTTTCTTGACGAACCAGAATCACTTTTTTTCCTAAAGCAGTGTATTCTTTTGCTTTATCAGCTGTAAAGACGATTGATCCGGTTGCTGCGCCTGGGCTGGCAGGTAAACCTGTTGCGAAAGCATCCACTGCTGTCAGTTTTTCGGTATCAAAGACCGGATGAATCAATTGATCGATCACCTCAGGAGAGACGCGCATAATCGCTTCTTCCTTTGAGATTAAACCTTCAGCTGCTAAATCTAAAGCTATTTTCAAGGTAGCTTTGGCGGTGCGTTTTCCATTTCTGGTCTGCAGAATATACAGCTTACCATTTTCGATTGTAAATTCGATATCCTGCATATCCTTATAGTGCTGCTCCAGTTTATGAGAATGTTTAATAAAATCATTATAAGCTTCTGGCAAAATGGTTTGCAAAGATTCAATCGGCTCCGGTGTACGAATCCCTGCAACGACATCCTCTCCCTGCGCATTGATTAGAAATTCACCAAATAATTTATTATCACCGACAGAAGGATTGCGAGTGAAGACCACTCCTGTTCCGCTTTCCTCACCGCTGTTGCCAAAGACCATTGACTGGACATTAACCGCTGTTCCTAAATGATGAGGAATATGGTGCAGGTCGCGATATACCTTCGCCCGCTGGTTATTCCAGGATTTAAAAACAGCCTTCGTTGCTTCGAATAATTGCTCCATTGGATCCTGTGGAAAGGCTACTTTATTCTTAGAGAACAAATTCTTATACGATTCAATCAATTCTACATGCTCTGCTTCGTTAAAATCAGTTACTTTTTTATTCAAACTCTTCTCCATTTGATGCAGCAATACATTGAATTGTTCTTTATGGATTCCGTAAACGACATCACCGAACATTTGCAAGAGACGGCGGTAGCAGTCATAGGCAAAGTTCACATTGGTCAATTTGGCAAAATCTTGAACTCTATGATCATTTAAGCCAAGATTTAAAATGGTATCCATCATGCCGGGCATGGAAAAGACAGCGCCGCTTCGAACAGAAACTAATAGAATATTTTCAGTAGATGTAAAAGATTTCCCTGTTTCTGACTCTAAATTTTGAATCGCTTTCAAAACTTCTGCTTTTAATTGCTTTTCAAAAAAGGAAGCATCTGCTAAAAAATTCATACAACATTCTGTAGTAATCGTAAAGCCCTCAGGTACAGGTAATCCCAAATGAGTCATTTCTGCAAGATTGGCTCCTTTGCCGCCCAGCAATTCTTTGTTCCCGCTTCGTCCTTCATCAAATGTATAAATTAATTTTTCCATAAGAAACCTCCAATGATTTAATTGTGTGTCACATTTATTTAATAATCATCATATATGACAAAAATATGTGTGTCAATACATAAATATGTGATTATTAGTTTAAAAGATTCATTAATATGTGTATAATGAAAACATAATAATAACATTGTTTGATAGCTTTATTTGGAGGTCCAAGTATGAAATTAAGTGAAAGACAAGAACAAATCATCCAATTAGTAAAAGATTATCAGCCGGTCAGCGGGGAAAAAATATCTGAGCTGTTAGATGTTTCTAGAGCTACGTTACGTTCAGATTTATCGTTTTTGACATTAGCAGGTGTTTTACAAGCTACACCTAAAATCGGCTATACGTATTCAGGTTCGGATTTAGAAGCCTTTTTCTTTTTTAAGACCTTTGATACGAAAATCGATGAAATTATGATTCCACCCTTAGTGATTAACCAAAATACATCGATTCGAGATGCCATCACTAATTTGTTTATTTATGATGTTGGTTCCCTGTACGTGGTGGATGAAGAAAAACTTCTCGTGGGTGTTTTATCCAGGAAGGATTTATTAAGGGCATCATTAAATTCAGATATTGATAATACGCCAGTTGTAGTGTGTATGACACGAATGCCGCATATTAAAGTCTGTCAAAAAAATATCAATATACTGGAAGCAGCCACTATCTTACAAGATTTTGAAGTTGATTCACTGCCAGTCGTTGAAGAAGAAAATCACAAAAAAGTGATTGGTAAAATTACGAAGTCTCGAATACTTAATTACATTACGCAGCAAGCCAGAAATGCAGAATTAAATAAATAAATAAAAGGGGATATCCATCTATTATGAAAAATGAAATCATCATCTACTCTATTTCTGATTCACTCGGAGAAACATCACAAAAGTTACTAACAGCCGTCAGTGCACAATATCCGGATTTGAATTTTAATAAAAGCTATCGCTTTCCATTAGTAAATCGAGAAGAGGAGTTATTGGGAATTTTGCGGGATGCCTTAAAGGATAAAGCGATTGTTGTTAGCACCTTAGTTAATCATCGTCTAGCTGAAACTGCCCGGAATTTCAGTCAGCAGACAGGTCTCATGTATTTAGATTTGATGCACCCATTTTTTGAAATGATTCAAGCAAGAACCGGTTCGAGACCCATTGAAGAACCTGGAACAGTTCATAAATTAGATACGGAATACTTTAACCGCATCGCAGCTATTGAATTTGCGGTGAAATATGATGATGGCAAGAACCCGCAAGGCTTTATAGATTCCGATTTAGTCTTGTTAGGTGTATCACGAACCTCAAAGACACCATTAAGTATGTATTTAGCGAATAAAGGGTATAAAGTTTCCAATTTACCTCTGATTCCGGAGGTTCCCTTACCACAGATACTGGAAGATGTAGATCCGCATAAGCTGGTGGGTTTAGTTTGCCATCCAGATAATTTATCTAGAATTAGAAGTAATCGTTTAGATTCATTAGGTTTAAATCATTCCACCAGTTATACCGATTTAGAAAAAATATATAACGAACTCGACTATTCACAACAGGTTTTCAAACGATTTGGTATTTTTACGATTGATGTGACAGATAAATCGATTGAAGAAACAGCGTATGTGATTGAAGAACATTTTAAAGAAATGGAATAAAATAATCTTTTTATGGTATGTATTAATATGAGTGACAACTGTCTTTTATAAAATAGGGAATAGGTATTTTTCATGACTTTATATTCATTCTGCAGGGTTTAATGTAGTATTATTTGCTATAATACTAGGAAAAGAGAGTATCTTGTTAATATACCATGCTTTTTATGATAGATTTTATTCTAAAAAATATAAAAGAATTGGCCAAGTCGTGAAGTGAGATGTTCTGGAATGGAGCAATCTTGCTGTCTTTCAGCACCCCTCAATGGGTGCTGATTCTTATAAAGAAGGCTGTTCTTTAACAAATAACGGCAGGGCGGTCGCTGCGATGAAAAATAAGAATACCTATACATACTTCAAGGTTTTTGCCATTTTATTATTATTTTTTACGTGCCTGATCAGTTTTCGAATTATGTGGATTAATTACCATAACAAAGGAGAGCAGCCTGTCATCACAGAGGGTGTACTTGATTTAACAGATTGGAATTTTTCTGACAAAGAGACGATTTCTTTAAATGGGGAGTGGATTTTTTACCCCAATCAATTCATAGATACACCAGCTAATTCTTCTGTAGTGAACCAAACACTGATTCAGGTTCCTGGTGATTGGCAAAATGAGCTGAGGATGGTTAATGAAAATCAGGCAAACAGCTTGGGATATGGCAGTTATTATTTGAAGGTGCTGCTGCCGGATGCGAGTCCTCCTTTTCTGGGACTTCGTCTGAATAACATACATACGGCAGTGAATATCAGGGTAAATAATCAGCTTGTAGAATCGGTGAATTACCCAACTGCCGAGAAAACGGAACAGTCACATATCCGCGGGCCGATTACCAGTCTGTTTTATGCGGATCCGGATAAGCGTGAACTAGAAATTATCTTGCAAATTTCGAATCATGAGCTTCCGTTTGCAGGTGGAGTCGATCAGACGGTTTCCTTTGGAACGGCAGAAGCTGTCAATCAGGAAACCAATCTGTCCCGCTTCCTTCAGTTAACCGTTATTATCATTCTCTTCTTGCATGCCCTGTATGCTTTTGCCATTTTCCTTATGAATAAAGGGAAGCGGCAAACCGAATTAATTTATTTTGGATTCATGTCATTCTTGATTGCTGTGGGGAATTTATTAGACGATGAAGTATTTGTTCAATTGCCATTTAGTGCAGATGTCTCCTTCCGGCTGCTGGTTGCCATCTATATTCTGGTGTTATTTGTCTTGATTAAATTTATTCAGTATTTGTATCAAATGCATCAGAAGTTTATCAAGGTGTTGGGCGTCATTGCTATCGTGATGGCGGTATTGACCTTGACCGTCTTTTCACTGGAGCATTTTACCGTTTTATCGATGCTGGTGTTTGTATATGATGCTGTTGCTATTGCTTATCTGTTTATCATTACGCTCAGGCAGATTGTCCGCGGAGATAAGAACGGGATTCTGATTTTACTCTTGATATGCAGCTATACCTCTAATGTAGTGTGGGGAGCGGCAATACAAACAGGTCAAATAGACTTTCCTTTTTATCCCTTTGATTTTTTTGTGCCCATTGTTATCATCGCTATTCTATTAATTAAACGTCATATTCAATTGACACAGCTGAGTGAAGAGCAGGCAGTGAGGTTAATTGAAGAAGATAAGAAAAAGGACCAATTCTTAGCGAATACGTCTCATGAGATTCGCAATCCTTTACATGGAATGGTGAATATTGCTCAATCAATTATTAATAAACATGGGGACAGCTTAACTCCTGAGACGGTCAATAATTTACAGCTTTTAGCTCAAATTGGCCATCGATTAACATTTACTTTAAATGATATTCTGGATATTACAAGACTAAAAGAGCGGAAGATTCCGTTACAAAAAGAGAATCTCTCATTGTATTCTATTACAGACGGTGTCATCGAGATGGTGCAGTTTACCTCTCCAAAAAAGTCCATTACCGTACATAATGAAATTGAGTTGGATTTTCCGCCTCTATATGCAGATGAAAATCGGCTGATTCGAATTTTGTTTAATCTGATTCATAATGCAGTGAAATATACAGAACGCGGCAAGGTTATTATTTCTGCTGCAGAGCAGGAAGATATGGCTGTTATTACGATTCAGGATACAGGAGCCGGGATTGCTCCGGATGCTTTGGAACGAATCTTTCTTCCTTATGAAAAACTCAGTAAGTCTGATGTGGATAGCGGGGGAATCGGATTAGGGTTAAATATCTGCAGACAATTGGTTGAGCTCCATGGCGGTGAAATGAATGTGGATTCTGAACTGGGCAAAGGAACGTCCTTTTCTTTTAGTATGCCATTAGGCTCAACAGCAGGTATGAATTTGGTACAGTCAGAGAGTGGGAAACAAGGCAGCATTTATGATGACTCTGCCATTCATACCATGGGATGGCATGATAAAAATCCCGCAACAGGCAAGCCTTTCCTGCTGGTTGTGGATGATGATCCTGTTAATTTAAAAGTAATGCAAAATCTTTTAGAACCGGATTATCAGCTACATTGTACAACGGATCCGGAGACTGTTATAGAGTGGCTGGAGAGACAATCCTATGATTTGGTCATCTCGGATGTGATGATGTCGCCATTCTCCGGCTACGAATTAACGAAACGTGTTAGAGAACGCTTTAGTCTTTCCGAATTACCTGTTCTATTATTAACAGCTCGTAACCAAACGGAGGATATTTATACTGGTTTTATATCCGGGGCAAATGATTATATCGCCAAGCCAGTTGAAGCATTAGAATTACAAGCCCGGGTCAGGGCATTAACAGACTTAAGTCATTCTGTCGATGAACAATTGCGGATGGAAGCGGCTTGGTTACAAGCTCAAATCAAACCGCATTTTATGTTTAATACTTTGAATGCCATTGCTGCCTTAAGCAATATAGATATCGACCGGATGATGAATCTGCTGAATGAATTTGGCAGATACCTTTCCAGAAGCTTCCACAGCAATAATACAAAGCCGTTAGTATCGCTGGAGGAAGAGCTGGAGTTAGTAGATTCCTATATGTATATCATGCAGCAGCGATTTATGGAGAAGCTGACCGTGCATAAGGATTTTGATGACGTTCAGGATATCTTTGTACCGCCGCTATCTATCCAGACAATTGTCGAAAATGCGATCAATCATGGGATTATCTCCCAAAATAAACCAGGTACACTTTGGCTGCAAGGGAAACAATTAGTAGATGGTTACTACATTAAAATTATCGATGATGGAGCAGGGATGGAAGCAGAGGTACTGGCCGGATTATTAAATAAAGAGGATGAAAAAGAGGGTGTGGGTTTACTGAATACGAATCAGAGATGGAAAAAGCTTTTTGGACACGGAATGAATATTAAAAGTACAGCAGGAGAGGGGACAGAGGTGACGCTGAGGATTCCTAAAAATAGATAATACAAAATAAGATAAGTCACCTCTATCGTACTGTGCAAATAGAGGTGACTTATCTTATTTTGGAGCTGTGACAGTGTTTGTGTTATTCTCTTATAACATTTGGTTATTTTCTTTTATAGTAAGCTTTCTAATGAACATAAAAATTCCTTTTCCTACTTTAAGCAGGATATACCCGGGAATCCATCCAAACAAAAGAATAATAATCTCCGTCGCAATAATAAAGATACCTAACGGCGGAATGTCGGCGAATATCCAGATAATCCATACAGGAATACTATGGCCAGCAAAGAGGACAGCGAAATAAATGAACGGGAGAAACCATTTCGTATAAGCCCTCCAAAAAACAGTAATAATCGGCAGCAGTATGTTGATACCATACACGCCAATAACAAATAATAACCCCATTTCCCAAAAGGTATTATCGTCAGCGACAGGCTGCCAGGGAAGTACAGTTAAACCAAGAATGAATGCATAAGCTAACAGAAGTATTCCTATTCGAATTTCCCATTTTCTTGTCTTTTTTCTCAATGAAACTTCAGGTTTTTTCTCATCAGGCTCCCATGGATGAAAAGGATTCTTATATATTTTTCTTCCTATTTTTTGTGGGAATTCCTCCCCGTTCCATGGCTCTCCTTTGAGCTGGTTAAAGTCCGTATGATATTTTTGACGTTCTAAAAGGGCAGGACGGAGATCATCATCTGTTTGAAACAATGGCAATCCTTTATCTTGAAAACGGGCTGCCCAATCGTAAAATTCTTCTTCATTAAAAAATTCTCTCATATAATATTGATTGTCTTTGTATTTAAAAACCATAAGTTTTCCTGCATAATACAATTTTTTATTAGAGGAAGATTCTTTGATACTATTTCCTATAATGACTTCCCAGACAGAATCAAATAAGATGGATGTTTCTTCCCTTTGTCCGGCCTTATGATCAATAGCAGTTTGGAAATACCCTTTTTCATTTAATTCATAGAAAATTTCATATCTTTCTAAGTATTTTTTCTGCTGCATAAAAAAAGCAAAAATCAGGCCGGATATAAAGCTGATAACAGCAAAAATGCTTACAAGTATCCAGTTAATAGGTTGTAAGAATAAAAAATAGATTCCGCTTCCCATGAAAATAAGACAAATAATAAAAGCAATCGTTGTTATGCGACGGAGCGCATCATTTGTTTCGGAAGGAGGCTGATTTGTATCTTTGATTGGTTTATGTAGGTTGTTTTCGATGTGGATTCCCTCCTTTGGTTCTTCTTCTAATCAGTTTATTTTATTACAGCCTATGTATGATAATATGGTACCACATCCAGATTTTGTTACAAATAAAAAAGAGATGTACAACAATGAATTTTTGAAATATATTTGAAAAATTTTTGTCTGTTTAAATATACAAAGGAGGGGAAAAAATACAAAGGAAGCAAATTTTATGATTTGTTTATTGAGTTCAAGGAGGGGTTAAGATGAGAGTGCAGGACAAAGTTACGTTGATTACTGGAGCTGGGACAGGGATTGGAAAAGAAACAGCTCATTTATTTGCAAAAGAAGGCGCAAAGCTTATTTTGACAGATGTGAATGTCGATGGTGTCAAAGAAACAGAAAAGGAAGTCAACGAGCTTGGAGCAGAAGCTATTTCGATAAAGCATGATGTCAGTAAAGAAGCGGATTGGCAAGAGGTTGTTAAAAAGGGCGTTGACCAATTTGGAACCATTGATGTTTTGTTCAACAACGCAGGGATATATATTATTAAGCCAATCACGGAAATCGAATTAGAGACATGGAATAAATTAATGAATATCAATGTGACAGGCACATTCTTAGGGATGAAGCATGTATTGCCTGTGATGCAGAAGCAAAAAAGTGGTTCAATCATTAATGCTTCCTCTGTTGCAGGACTGGGCGGAGCGCCTGGACATGCATTATACGGTGCAAGTAAAGGTGCAGTCCGTATTATGAGTAAGGACGTTGCGATGGAAGTTGCCAAGGATCAGATTCGTGTGAATTCGATTCATCCAGGTTATATTGACACACAAATGGCGGATTATGGAGCAGAGCAGCAAGGGAAGACCGCAGATGAAGTTGGGAATACTTATCCGCTTGGACGTTTAGGAAAACGGGCTGAAGTGGCAAAAACAGTGTTGTTCTTAGCATCAGATGATTCTTCGTATACGACAGGCGCCGAGTTTCCGATTGATGGCGGGTCTACCAGCTCGCTTTAGCAGCATGACTTAAGAGGAAAACCTTGAATCATAGCTCACTAAAAATAACTTAAAAGGGTTCCAATTATCCTAATTAGATAATCGGAACCCTTTTATTTTGGTTTATTATCATTAGCTGATTAGCGTACAGAGCATTGTATTTTCACTTATCTTATAAACTGAAAACAATTGGCATCCAGAAGTATACGGCAGCAGTGATGACCACAACGGATATGAGGTTCAGCCATACACCGGCTTTTGCCATGTCGGAAACTTCTAAATATCCAGCGCTGAACACTGCTGTGTTCGGCGGAGTAGCAACAGGAAGCATATAACAAGATCCTGCAGATAATGCTGCGGCTGCCATAAACGGAAGCGGATCAATTCCAATAGCAATCCCGAGGCCGACAGTCAGCGGCAGGATTAAGTTAGAGACAGCGGTATTTGAAAGAATTTCGGTAATGCTGAGTACAAACACAACAAGTAACAGTATTACAAAGATATATTGCATGCCTTGAAGCATCTGCAGGACTTCCCCGATAGAATCATTCAATCCTGATTCACTAAATGCTGTTGCGATTGACATACCGCCCCCAAAAAGAATAAGAATCCCCCAAGGCAATTCCGTCGTGTCTTTCCATTCGAGGATACGTTCAGCTTTATTTGAGCTTGGCAGGAAGAATAAGAGTGCTGCCCCAAAGATAGAAATGGTCGCATCATCCAAATTGTCAAAAAACGCACTAATACTTTCAGGCATGAATCCAATGCTGGAAACAAATGGAGAAATAATCCATAACATGACAGTAATCAGGAAGACAATTCCAACCTTTATTTCGTCCGACCTGAGCTTGCCAAGCTTATGAAGTTCATCTTTTACGAAGCTTAATGCACCATCGGCTTCTTCTGAGGATTTCACTTTAAATTTAACCTTTGTAAGATAAAAATATAAGATAACTAACAGGATAATTGCAATTGGTCCTGTGAAGAACAGCCACTCTGCAAAGGTAACTGTCCGGTCAAGCTGTGAAGATGCAATACCTGCCAAGAGCGCGTTTGGAACGGCAGATACCAGTGTGGCAAGACCGCCAATTGTAGCTGCATAGGCTACAGCGAGTAAGATGCCTTTTGAAAAAAAATCAAAGTTTTGCCCCTTAAGTATTTCTTTATCCTTTACTTCATCAATGAGTGCGATAGCCACCGGCAGCATCATCAAAGCTGTGGCAGCATTGGAAACGAACATGGAGATTCCTGCTGTGGCAATCAGAATTCCCAGGATCATCCGATTGCTTTTTGTTCCAATCATTTTAATAATATTGAGCGCAATACGCCGATGCAGATTCCACTTTTGTATGGCCAGGGCAATGACAAAACCGCCTCCATACATAAAGATGACGGAGCTGCCGTAAGCAGGTGCTACGGTATCGATATCCACACCATGAAAAGCAGGAAACAGGACAAGCGGCAATACGGAAGTTGCAGCCATTGGGACAGGTTCTGTCACCCAGAAAGTCGCGACTAGCAATGTTACTCCCAGTACTACCTTCTGTTCATGCGGTAAAACGTTTTCAGGAATAAGGAAATAAACGAGTGCAAATAATACTGGTCCCAGGATGAGTCCGACCCAGTTGCGTATTGTATAATGGGGTTTATTTTCTTGATTTTCACTATTTTCTTTGGATTCCATTGTGTGGCCCCCTATGCTTTAGTAAAGCTTGATTGTCTCTTTTTTGTGAACCTTCAATTAGTAATATTTATCCTTATAACTGGATAGAAGGCTTGCTAAATATGTAAACTCACTTCAAATATTTCAACAATACAATAGCAAATGGGTTACTGGTTTTTCTTGTAATACTATTCCCAGCAGATTTCTTGATAAAACTTGATAAAAGACAGGTTTATTATGAAATACAGTATAATAATGCTATGTTTGTAATAGAATTTGATAAAATGACATGAATAGCTTACATATGGAAAGGCGGATAATCATGGAGATTATAAAAAGATACGGGATTCTTATTCTATCCACTATCCTGACGATAGCGGGCTATTTCAAGCTGAAAACCAGCGTTAGCGGTGGGGTAGAAGGAGCAAATAATTATTTGGCCACTACTGGAGGCACGATGGATTCGGTACAATTCAATATGATTCAACAAGGGTATATTGCAACTAATATTGTTATAGGCGGAGCATTGCTTGTTATAGGGCTGGGATTTCTATGTTTCTCTGTTTATCATATTTTAAAAGGGATCTAGCTGACTTTTTAAAGTCAGCTTCTGTTTTATATCAAAGAATCAAAAATTATACTCTAAATATGAGGATATCTTACGCCTCTTTTTCAAGATAGTCTTTTATGGATTAACTCTTTTATTTCTTTAATTACTAACTGAGGCTGATCGAAATAAATATCGTGGCCAGCATCTAAAGCAAAAAGCAGTTTAGCATTTTTATAAATAGCTTGTTGCTCGATAATTAATTGATGCCAGGTTTCTTCCAATAATTCTGCCTCATCTTTTGGGATGCCGCTCTTCACATGATTTGATATACATTTTTTCTTATCCCGACCAATAATCGTTACTGGAAATGAACCGGTGAAAGGTAAGGATTTAATTGTTTCAGCATCTTTTTCCCAACTTGTAATTTCTTGAACCATGGTTTTATATAATAAAGGGTTTATATAAAATGCAATTAATTTTTCCTGAATATTTTGCGGAAGCTTTTTTTGATTTTCTGTCAAAATAGGCGCTAACTGTTTCGAAAGTTCTAAGGGAGATAATGAAGCGTATTCTATACATTTTTCAATCCATGCCGCGTCTGAATCGTTTTCGTTTAGATAGGGTAAATCTAGTTGGTCTAGTTTATACAAATCTACAGAGGTAGAATCTAATAGTAATAATCCTCTTATTTTATTTGGATATATTTTTGATAAATGCTGTGCACATAAACCGCCATAGGAATGTCCTATAAGAACGACAGGCTCGGTTATATTTAATTTCTCTAGTATCTGTATAATTTCTTTTGTAACATTTTCAGTAGACTTTTTTGTATTAGTGAACTCACTTTCACCTAGCCCTGGACGATGAAACATGATAATTTGACTGTTTTCCTCGAGAGCAGAGATAATTTCTTCCCATTCATAAAAAGGAGACCCCATTCCAGTCAAAATAAGTATTGCTGGTTTACCATTCCTTTTAGATAGAATTTCTATCTTCTTACCGTTCATGTCAATAAACTTCAAAAAATCACGTCCCTTCATAATAAAAAAATTTATTATCATTGATAATGATTCTGAAAACTTCACTAATTGACATTTCGTTTTATCTTGATACTTAAAGCAAGTTTATCATATTGGCGAAGTTTCATTTTATTTCAAAATGAATTTTTTTGATTATAAGAAGGAAGCTTTACAATTAAAATGATTTGTTAAAGAAATGTGCTTATAGAGATGTATAAGGATATAGAAGATTTCCCAAAGAATAATGTGAAGAGCAGGATATAAAAACAAGCAATTATTGATTTGAAGGATTGTAATAAGCTTTTAGATTATTCGGTAGATGAGACAAATCTGTTAGAGATGGAAAGAGCTATCAAACAATCAATCCACTTTGCAACCAAGCTGCGAATAAAGTTATCAAATCATCCCATTATTCATGACAAACCAGTAACTTATCCGATATAGTATAGATAGATATGTCTAACGTGATAAGAGGCGAGTTAAAATGGAAAACAATGAACCAAAATTAACGAAAAAACAAATCGCAATATTAGAAGCTGCAACGGATTTATTTGCAGAAAAAGGGTATGCAGGCACATCAACGAGTGAAATTGCCACGAAAGCAGAGGTGGCAGAAGGAACGATTTTTAAGCATTTTAAATCGAAAAAAGGACTGCTGATGGCGGTTGTTTCGCCAATGATGGTGAAATGGCTTGCTCCCATGATAAAAAAAGATCTGAATAAGGTGCTTGATCAGGAATTTGAATATATTCAAGATTTTATTCGGGCGATGATTGAGAATCGAAAAGAATTCATCCAAAAGAATTTGCCGATGTTAAAGATTTTAGTGCAAGAAATTCCATTTCATCCCGATTTAAAAGAAAAGTTTATTGAATATGTAGGGAATGATATTTTTGATAAACTGAGGGAAATCGTCACGTATTATCAAGACAAAGGACAGCTGGCTGACATGAAGACAGACACAATTATACGCACGGTTGCTACATCGATCTTATCGTATATTGTGGCGCGTTATGTGTTTCTTCCGGAAATAAATTGGGATGAAGAAGAGATAGAGACAGAAAGAATTATTCAAATATTGGAAAGCGGGATTATACAGAAAAACAGCGGGCAATAGGTATGCGTTTCTTTATCAAAAGATTCCTCAGACCTTCCCATTAACGGAAAGGTCAGGGGAAACTTTTTGCGTTTATTAAAATAGACAATTCGGCTATTATTTTCTGCGCTTTTCCTTTATCGGATATAAAATATAGTAAAAGATTGCCCCCGTGAAAAAGGAGAGAAAACATCCTAATAAAGATATTTGAGAGTAAAATCCGCCTTGACTCGTCTCCATTTCAAATAAACCGGAGCCAAAGATAGAAGCATGCTGAGGCAGACCTAACAGATGAAGCAATGTTAGAATGAGTGGTGCGCAAAGTATAATAAGGACATAAATCATTACAAAGCAGAAACCAGATAAGATACTTTGGAATATTTTCATGATATATCACCCTCCTTCAATACATCATTCATCGTTATTTACGGTTACCTTACTATGTTATACCCTAAAAATTATTATTTACATCATTTGTGTAGGATATGAAGGATCTGTTAGGATAAACAAAATGCCCGCATGGAAGGAAAAAGGAATACGAATATCTATTTTTTAACAGGTATCATGGCCATCATGAAACTTGCCGCTTTTCCAGAAATATATCCGTGATTTTTCCCATTCTATTTTTTGATGATAAGTATCATTTGTTTTGTCAGAAATAAAACGAAAGCTGAACAGGTTTTTTCTTATGTTTCCTTATTATTAGCAATAGGAAGCAAGGTTCTTTTTTTACTTCTTTTAAAAAGCAAAAATAGTGCTTCATGAAAGGAACAGGCGTGATTCCTCTGTCATTCTATGATGGAGGAATCACGCCTGTTTTGAGATGTAAGCAGAAGCTTTCAACTCTAAATAAATGCGGATGCACTATCTCTTTAACGTATACCATCTGCTAAAATCTTGGCACCATCCAATGGGAAGGTTGTTGATCCTTGTATACATAACAGGTCTTGCGCGATTGCTTACTACGATAGAAGCTAATCCCAGCTTTTGCTGTACGATATGACGTGTCAGCTGCAATTCCGCTATTTTAGTTCTCTTAGATAAGAAAAATTTTGTATTAAAACCGCCAGTCTTAATCTGTACAATGGAGTCGTTCACTGTATAGCGCGTCTGATAGAAATAAAGCAGTCTTGACATGATTACCAGAATGAAAATAAAGACAGAAAATATCCACCAGGGTATTTCCAAGCCTAAAAAGTCAGGTTTAACATAATAAAGCAAGCCTGTTGCAATCATCCAAACCCAGCTGGGCTTTAGCATCTGAAGCAGCCAAGCTTGTTTAGGCAAACGATTCGTTTCTGAAGTTACCTGATAAGACGGTAATATTTCTTCAATCATTGTGTATGCACGCTGTACAGGAAGAAAAGGATACAGTCTGTTCACTTCTGCATCTTCACTGCCTGTATTTCCTGCACAAATCAATTTTATTTCCGCAATTCCAAGAGCTCGTTTGATCCATGATTGATGTACGCTGACAGCTTGCACATTTGCTTTGGAAATACGAAAGGTAGTTCTCTCTGAAAATCCCTGTGTAACGTAAATCTTTTCGATATCAGAAGCAATTTCATATTTGCCAAATCGAAATATGGTTAACACGGTGCCGGCAGCTATCGCAATCAGTATGATCAAGATGATGGAAACGAGAATAATCCACCAGGGCCAAGCGTCCAGAATATCGGTGAACACATCTTCCGCTTGTGCGCCGAAAGAAAAGAATTGTATGAAGTTTGATAGAAGCGACCATACAATGGGAAACACAGCTATAAAACTAAAGGATGCTAAGGAAGCTTTGAAAATATCATAGGCTGTCGGCGAGAAATGAACGATAGGATCTCCCGGGAATTCTTTCTCATAGGTATTTTCTGAACGGTTCAAGCTTCTTGTTGCACGAATGTGTTTTTCCATTTCCTGTGCTTCTTTCTGTGTTAGAACATGAAAGGTTACCGTGCTATTATCTCCAGCTGTGCTCGTTTCCAACGTAAGTGAGGTCATGTTGACCATGCGATGGAATAGGGAAGCTTTCCGCCTGGTATGCTGAATTGTTGCATAGGGTATCGTTCGGCTGCTTGTTATCACGAGACGCCGGTTTAGCTGCAGATTTTCATTTCCAACTTTATATTTGCTGGTAAACCATCGAATGGGAATGGCCAAAAGAATAAGCATAAATATCAAAACGATTGCCAAACGTCCATAGGTAAACAGCCAAAAATCAGAATTTGCTCGAATAATAAATAAAAACAAGAATAAGAAGAACATGTTTTTAATCAAGCGCCAAATATCGTAGATCATAAGCAGGGGATGATACCGTTTTTCTTGATTCATGCGTCCCGCTCCTTTACATTCGCATAGGTTGCGATTTGCTGTCGCAGTTCCATGGCCTCTGTTTCATCTAAGGCGGGAATGGTATGCTTTGTTGTTATCGTGTTGACCTTCAGCTGATAAAGCTGATATTTTCTCATGAATGGTCCTTGATGAATGGATACGGATTGGATCTTCGTCATGGGTATCATCTGATGTTTTTGAAAAAGCGCTCCTGACCTTAATTGTAAAAATTCCTCACTGACCCCAAAACGCCAATGCTGATACCGTCTTTGGAGCTTGAAAGGGGTGAAGCTCATATCAATAATCGTGAACAAAATCAGCCCCATGATGATCCAAACTATCCATTCTCTCCATGAAAAATAATAGCTAAGATAGAGGAATAGACCAAGTATACCTAAACCAATTACATTCGAAAGGACTTCATTCATAAGCCAAACCTTGATACTATATTTGGATAGTTTGCGTTGTGGTGCTGGAATGTCTTTTATCAAATTAAATCACCTTTCATTTTTCCTGCTTTGTTATACAGACTTCATTTACTCTAGATTAAGAAAAATTTCCTCAAGGGACGGTTCTTCTACTTCTAACCGAAATACATCGATGTCCTGTCTTACAAATTGTTTATTTACATGCGGAATATACTCTTTTGAAGCCACAATGATTTCGGAAGATGTTTCTTCGATTTGAATTTTTTCGACAAGCTCTGTGAAGGAAGTCTGTAAGTGTACTTGCTCCTTTTCAGAGAGGGAGCGATGATGAATATGAATCACGATGTCCTGCTGATACTGTTCCCGCAGCTGTTTCATCGTTCCCTGTGTTTGAATGCTTCCCTTGTTCATAATCGCAATCTCATCACATAATTTCTCTACTTCATTTAAATTGTGAGAGGTTAATAGAATCGTAGTTCCTTGTGCAGCAATTTCCTTGATTAATGCATGAATGTTCAAAACGGCGTTGGCATCCACGCCGGATGTTGGTTCGTCTAAAAAGAGCAGCTTAGGCTGATGAATAATGCTTTGAGCGATGCCCAGTTTCTTTTTCATTCCAAACGAATACTTTTTCACTTTGACATGGACAGCGTCCTCTAAACCGACTTGGGTGAGAACATGGATAATATCCTGTTTGGAAAGCGATTGTTTGACTAATTTTTGAAAGTAGTTTAAATGATGGTATGCTGTTAAATCATCATAAAAGGTAGAGTAATCCGGCAGTACACCAATTTCTTTTTGAATCGATTCCAGCCTTTTTTCAGGCTGACCTAAAACTTCAAAGGAACCGGAGCTGGGCTTGATAAGCCCGGTTACCATATTAATAAACGTGGATTTACCTGCTCCATTTTTCCCGAGAAAGCCAAAAATCGTACCCTCGGGAATGTGTAAATCAACGGAATCGACAACTATTTTCTTTCCGTATGTTTTAGTTAACTGATGTGTTTGCAAAGCTTCCATTTATAAATCCCTCTTTCTAAAGATGAATAAGCTTAATACAATAAATAAAACGGGGAAAAGCACTACGAAATAAGCATAGTAACTGTGCGTTTCTTCCTGTATGTAATAAAAATAAGGTGTAATATAGCCAATGGCCTTCACAAAAAGATTGTCTGTCCCTGTACTCCATAAACCAAGCACCGGCAGAGCAACCGAAATAATGATTCCTAAAAACATACTTAAAGATGGCTTTGGAATAACGGTTGATAGAAATAGTGTCAGGCCGATAAAGTAAGACACAAAAATAATCGCTTGAATCAGATTTAAAATAGAAAACGATTTTGAAAATGGAATGATAAGTAACAAAGCGACAGTAAGGCATACAGCCCAAAATAAAAAACTCCCGATAAATTTGCCAAGAATAATATGATTCCGACTTGTCTTTGTTGCTAAAAAACGGATGGTTCGTGTATCCATTTCTTTATTGACGATGTTGTGGGATAAGCTGGTTACAAACAAAGGCGCGGCTAAAATCAATAAGAGCATTAATCCCATCACGTAAGCATCCTGTCCAAGTCCTAAATCCTGAAGGGGAGCTTCAAATTGGCGGACTAATCTGGCAGCACCGACTGTGACACCAAATAAGACGGCAATTATTAAACCTGAGCGAATGCTCGTAAATAAACTTTTAAACTCTCTAAAAGCGACTGTAAACATAAATTCATCTCCTCGTTTCCTAGGTATGCTTGCTGGCAGAAGCGCTGCGGGTTATCACCATGATTCCGGCAATCAAATAGATCATACCGCCAAAAATCCCTAAACCGATTGTTGAAAGCGTGCCAAGTATGGCTATTCCAATTAATAGAACCCCAGCCGATTTTCCTCTGGTTTCTTTTTTCAATAAGTAAATAGCTGCGGACCCTAAGATTATCCAGGTGAAGGAAATGACAGCTAAATAGATAAATAAATAACCTATATAAGTGATGATTTGTTGTTCGCTGAATTCAACTATATTTTCATCCTCCATAAAAGACTGGACTAACTCCAGCGTCTTGGGGCTTCCTTCGACATTGCCATACAACAGGATGCTTCCTGCGAATAGTACGCCAAATAATAAAATGCCAATGGCTGTTAAAACCGTTTCTGCTTGGTGCTTCATATCCACTACTCCTTCTTATGTTTCTTTACGTTCACTCTAGCAAACGCAGCTGTCTGCTAGTTGAACAGAACATTACCAATAAATTAAAAAAGCTTCGATTTGTTCAACTGTTCGTAAACTTGCTATGGTACGATACCAATGGAGGTGTCATACATGGAGGATCAAACAGATATTTTGATTGTGGATGATGAGAAAGCAATTGTAACTATGTTAGAAATGATGCTGAAGAAAGAAGGATTTCAGCGTGTACATAAAGCTTATACCGGGCAGGAAGCCATTCAGATATTAAAGCAACATAAAATAGAAGTGATTATTTTGGACGTCATGCTTCCGGATGGGAGCGGCTTTGATTTTTGCCCGAAAATCAGAGAGCTGACAAATGCGTATATTCTCTTTTTAACGGCAAAAGTTTCTGATTTAGATGTGTTAACAGGATTTGCAACAGGGGGTGATGATTATGTCACCAAACCATTTAATCCGTTAGAGGTGGCGGCAAGGATTAAAGCGTATTTAAGAAGATCTGCTAAAACAGAAGCCGCTATACCAGAGAAATCCAGCAAATATAACTTCGGTCGTTTTGTGCTAGATGAAAGCGCAGGTATGTTAACGGTTAATGGAGAGGATGTTCCATGCCCGACACAGGTCTATTTGCTGCTTCTTTATTTATGTAAGCATCCAAATAGAATTTTTTCCAAAGCAGATTTATTGGAGGCGGTTTGGGGCTTTGAACATTTTGCAGATGAGAATACGGTTTCGGTACATATTAGAAGAATCAGAGAAAGAATTGAGGTCAATCCGAGTAAACCAGAATTTTTACTCACTGTTCGGGGATTGGGGTATAAATTGGTGAAAGGAAATGTCTCATGAAGAAATTACGGAGCCGGTTGTTTTTTCATTTTTCAATTCAGTTTGGGTTTATTTCTTTGTTGATGATTGTTGTTGTAGTCGCTGCTTTTTTTATCGGTTTGTATTCCCTTTCTAATGTGGAAAGAGATGAGGATTATTATCAAACGCAGCTAGAAGAACTTGCAATTGAGATTGGCGATCCGTACGAATATAAAGAATTTGGGAACGAAATCAGCGATGCATTACCTGAGAAAACGTGGCTGCAAATTATTGATGAAGAGGGAAAAGTGGTTGAATCTGCAAATGTACCGGAAGATATAAAAGAGAATTACAGCAGTTTTGACATTGTACAAATGAAGGAGAGAGAGCAGCTAGGGGAATATGCTATCAAATATACATTAGAAGAGCTTTTATTTGCGAGTGACGATGCATATTTATTTGTGCTAGGTTACCAAGAACCAGGAAAAATTCTTATTAATGAATTATCAGAAAATACGAATGCAAACGGCAGGATTTCCGAAACAGACCAGCCTGAGGTGGAAGAGAAATTAAACCAGCTTGAAGGAACACTTTCTATTTATGATGAAACAGGAGCTATTATTCAACAGTTTGGTAATCAGGAGCAAATAGAAGGGCAGCCATTAGAAATAATTGAAAAAGACACTTCTCCCGATCTTTTCACTGAAAAACAGTATACTTACCTAGATAGAGGTTCAGGTAATTCGTGGATTTTATATACTTCAAATGAACAAAGTCAGGATATGCCATTAACATTGTATAGAGATATTACGCTAGTATTCGTTGGTTTAACTGGGGTTATATTGCTAGTAACATTCTTAATCTCTTTTTGGACGAGTTTTCGTTATGGAAGCCCTTTGTTTATTTTTTCAAATTGGCTCAACCGGATGGGGGATGGAAACTATAAGGAAGTTTTAACAGCACAGGAGAAGAAAAAAGTATATCGAAAAAATGGCAAATTAAAAAGAAGATATAAGTTGTATAAAGAGGTTTTTCAGGCATTTGATGAGATGGCAGAAAAGCTGGATGCTTCCCGAAAAGAAAGAGAACAGCTGGAAAAAAGCAGAGAGGAATGGGTGGCAGGGATCTCCCATGACCTCCGCACACCTCTGACCACCATGGAGGGCTATGGGCGCTTGCTGGGAAATAAGGAATACGATTGGTCGAAGCAGGAGCTTCAAGAGATTGGAGATACCATCACTGAAAAAAGTGATTATATGGTAGATTTAATTGAAGACTTTACGCTCAGCTTTCGATTGAAAAATGATGCCAGCAGCTTAACGTTTAACGCGGTGAGTATCAATGAATATATGGAGCAAATCTTAGAGAAGTTTCAAAAGGATGTCACCTTTAAGGATTATCCAGTTGTATATGAACCGATTCATCCAGATAGAAAAATAGAAGTGAATGAACGGTTGTTTGAAAGAATGATTGATAATCTGATGTATAATGCCTGGAAACATAATCCGCAAGCAACTGCTGTAAAGGTAGAAGTTGCTCAATCTGAAGAAGAAAAAGCACTGGAAATCAGAATTACCGATAATGGAACGGGAATGGATGAGGAAACGCAAAAGCATTTGTTCACCCGCTATTATCGCGGCACCAATACAGAGGAAAGAAATGAAGGGACAGGGCTTGGCATGAGCATTGCCCTGCAAATCGCCAAGCTGCATCAGGGGGCTATTTCGGTACAATCAGAAAAAGGTCGTGGCACCACCGTAACGGTATTTTTGCCTTATGACAGAGATTAATCAAAGAACGCGTTACAGCAAGGGAAAACTGTAACGCGTTCTTACATAGAAATTATTAACTAAAAATAAAGAATTCAAAGACAGCGTCATGCATGATTTATACTCAAAGTAGTCAGAGAGAGGGGTTCCAATGGAAGAGAGAACAAACATTTTAATTGTAGAAGATGATTATGAAATTGCCCGGATTATGAAGGATCATCTGGACAGGGAAGGGTTTCAAACGACATGGGCATCTACTGGTGTAGAAGGCTGGGAGGATTTTAAAGCAGGTGACTTTTCCATCATACTTGTTGATTTGATGATGCCGGAGATGGATGGCTATGATCTGTGTGAAAAAATCCGTTTGGAAAGCGATGTACCCTTATTAATCGTCAGTGCAAAAGGAGAGGATGACAGTAAAATACGCGGATTGAATTTAGGTGCAGATGATTATTTAACCAAGCCGTTCAGTCTTAAGGAATTAACGGCGCGGGTTCAATCCCATTTAAGAAGATATCAGCGTTATACAAGTAAAAGCTATGATGCGCAAATGTCACAGTATGCACATGGATTAGCGATTGATTTCTTAAATGACGCAGTATTTTTGGAGGGTGAGCTTCTTGTTCTGACGGCGAAGGAAAAGGAAATTTTATTCTTACTTGCCCGGAATCCGTTTATTACGTTTGAGAAAGCACACATTTATGAGCATATTTGGCAGCTGAAAAATGTGAACGGTAATAATACGGTGACCGTGCATATTAAGAGTCTTCGCACGAAATTAAAGGATACTGGAAAACAGGCGAAATTTATTCAAACAGTTTGGGGAGCAGGCTATCGTTTTGTAGGAGAGCCGTTATCATGAAGATTAAAAATTGGCTGATGGTGAGCCATCTTGTGGTGATGCTGCTGCCGGTTGTGGCGGTGTATCTGCTTTATGTCAGTTTACAGAGTTATAATCAAGAAGAAAATTTAAAAGAATATGTTGATTTTCAAATACTAGTTTCCAATCTAAATGAGACTTTGAATGATGTTTCTTTATATCAATCTTTGGATAATAACCGTTTTCAAGAATTAACAGAGATTGGTGATGATAATCTGAGCATCGATTTATATCGTTATGATGGCCTTCATGTATTCTCAACGATGGAGGGGAATACTGGATATTATCCATTACAAAATCAGGATAGAATACTTAAAAATCTAAATGAGATGCAGAGACGACCAAAAACGTATGTGTATAAGAGGCCTGTATTTGATGAGAATGAACAGCTGACTGGTGTTTACGAAATTACACAAGGAAGAACGGATTGGGTTGAGACCTCCAATCAGCAGCTATTACTTACAATCATTCTTTCAGGGATTTTTTTCATTCTGCTCTATGTTATTGTCATACGAGCGATAAACCGTAAACTGAATCGCCCGCTGCATCAGTTGCAAGCGCATATGCAAGCTTTTGCTGTTGGGAAAAATACAGATAAAAAACTAAATCAATCAAAAGATGAAATAGGAGAATTAAATAACCAATTTGAGGAAATGAAAAAACAAATTACGGAAACAAGAGAGGAACTTGTCAAACAGCAGGAAGAAAAAGAATATATGGTAGCTGCTTTATCACATGATTTAAAAACACCTCTGACGGTAATCCGCACATATACGGAGGCTATGGAAAATCATGATTTATCAAAGGAAGAAAGGACAGAATACCAATTGATTCTCAATGATAAATTAAATCATATGAAGCAATTGATTGATGATTTATCTATTTTCACAGCACTGCAATCCTCTAAGAATATTCTCCAACCGGTGCAAGTAAATGGAGAAGAGTTTTTTGACATGTTATTTTCAGGCTATGAAGAACCCTGTGCGAAGAAAAATATTCAGTTAACTACTGAATGGCATGTTAGAAACGCTTATGAATTGGATCCAAAACAAATGATTCGGCTGGTAGATAATCTCATGGATAATAGTATTCGTCATACACCAGAGCATGGTGAAATTTGGATAGGGGCAATAGCATCAACAAAATCACTGCCAGATTGGGTTTTCCCTGAATTAAAAGAAGAAGTAAATCTGTGGAGAACAGATGGAACGGTACTTCTGATTCAAAATGAAGGAAAAGGAATGGAAGAAAGCCAGATGAAAAAAGTATTTGAACCATTTTATCAAGATGATATTTCCAGAGGGAAAGGAACAAGCTCAGGCCTTGGCTTAAGTATTGCAAAATTTATTATGGAAAACCATGAAGGAAAAATAAATATCTGGTCAACAGCAGGAAAAGGAACGTTGTTTGCCTGCTGGATTAAAGAGAGGAGATAAATTATGTCTAAATTTAGATGGAAAGCAAGCTTGATAGCAGCTAGTATTTTGTTTCTGGTATTAGGTGGATGTTCACAAAATGTGGAGGTATCTGCAGAGGAGATTATTCATAATGTGGTGGAAACAGAGGTAGAGGAAATAGATGAATTTTATGGAAAATCTGAAATGACAGTATATGAAGGAGAAGACATCATAGAGGAATCGGTAATGGAAGAATACGCTTCAGGAAATAATCGGAAAATAATCATGCGTGGAGATACAGAAGCAGGGGAAGAAGAAATAGAGACGCTTAATAATGGTGAAAAAATGGTGATGTATAATAAAAGTGACGGAACAGCGCAGGAAATGGATACATCCGTTTTCGAAGGTATTCAAATCAGTCCAAAAGAGATTTTTCAAAATATGCTGGCTGGAATGGAAGACTCTCATGACTATGAAGTAATTGGAGACGAACAATTATTGGATCGAGATACCTTTCATATGAAGCTGGAGGCGAAAGAAGCGAATAGTTTAATGGGAGATATGGAGATTTGGGTAGATAAGGAAACGTGGATAATTCTAAAAACCATTTCAGAAACAGGTGATTCTAAAATGGAATCAGTTTATACAGAGCTGGACTTTTCGCCTGATTTTACAGAAGATACATTCACACTTGATATTCCGGAAGAGATAGAAATTACAGATATGGAGGATAATTTTTCTTCTGAATTTATTTCCGTAGAAGAAGCAGAAGAAGAGCTTGGGCAAGCTTTCTATATGTTTTCTGAAGAAGATTATCATTTGGGCGAAATTGAACTATATGGTTCAGACGGGGAATTGCAGAGAAAAGAATTAAATTTAACCTATATATCAGATGATGAAATACCTATGTTTAATTTATCTATATTTGAGTCTCCAGCGGACATGGAAATAGAAGAATCAGATGTTGAAATTAGAGGGAATGTTGCAGCGTATGAAGAATCCATCAACAATTATTACTGGGATGAAGATGGTTTGCGTTATTCTTTACTGATTAATGATCCGGATATGGAAGAAGAAGTTTTGGAGTTGACGGAAGAGATGATATTAAGTTCAGAACAATAGAAAAGATCAGTTTTTCAAATGCATTTTCCACATCAAAAAGGCTGCATACCGTCCAATGTATATAAAAAGAACATAGGCCCGTATGCAGCCTTTTACCAAATCAGGAGGCGAAAAGATATGAACGTATCTGCTGAAGAAATCATGCGCAAGGCGGTTGAAGCAGGAGAAGGAATGGATCATTATTATACGTTATCCGAATCAAAAGTATATCAAGGAAATGCACTAATAGAGCACAGTATCTTAAAAGAATACGTCGCAAATGGCAAAAGAAAAACCATTACGCATGACCAGCTGGCAGGGAAAGATAAAAGAACGGAAGCTTTGAATGATGGTACAAAAACAATTATCTATGATAAATATAATCATCGTGCGTTCGAGATGGAAATAACAGCAGAGGAAGATGCAGAATCACATGATTCTAAAGGGAAAATGAATGGAATGCTGGGCATCACGAAGTATTCTCATGCGCTTGAATTAATTGGGGAAGAAAAAATACTAGATTTTGATACATTCCATATAGAAGCAAAAGCAAAAGTTTCTGATCATGTATTTGGAGATACAGCATTGTGGGTGGACCAGAAAACTGGATTTATTATTAAAATGATTTCCGAAGCGGGCGGCATCCGAACAGAACTGGAATATAAAGAAATCGATTTATCACCAGTATTTGCAGCAGATACCTTCGCTTTGAATATTCCAGATGATGTTGAAATAAAGGATTTAGAATCATTTGCTCCAGATACAGTAACATTAGCAGAGGCAGAAGAAATTCTCCAACAAGCATTTTATCTGTTTCCCGAGAATGAATTTGATTTAAAGGATATCGAAATGCATCACATCGACGGAATAATAACCCGTAATGAGTTAAATTTAACGTATTATTCCAAAGCGGATATGCCCATGTTCTACTTATCTATTTTTCATTCTCCTGAAGAGATGGAAATTGAAAAAGCTGATGTGGAAATCCGGGGAAAGAAGGCGGACTATGAAAGGGTTGTCAATAGTATTACTTGGGATGAAGAGGGGTTAAGATATTCCATCATTATGATTGGTTCCGAAGTTGAGAAAAATGAAATGATAGAGAGGGCGGAAAGTATGGTGTTGAGCTCGGACTTAAATAAACATCCTTGAAACAGGAGGTGACTCCCCGTGAAAAAAGTAAAGATACATCCGCTTATTATTGTCGCTTTATTCATCAATACATTAGGAAACGGAAATGATCTTCTATCAATGTTTGAATGAAGGAATTTTTTATGGAAAATACAACGATCTTCGCTTTATTTATCTTCGTATTTACTTCAATGATTTAGGATTATATATATTTGTATTTTGATAGATACAGCAGAGAATCATCCCCATCTAAAAAGGCAAGTGAAATTTTTAATCGTAGCAATGGAGATTATATTTATAAGTGTACAGCGTGCAGAATAAATAGTGAAAATAAACTTATGAATTTCATTATTTTGTAAAAATACCGATAATAAAGACAACAATATTATATGGAGGGAACTTTTTGGAAAACACAGCAATGAAACTAATTGATTTAAAGAAAACAATTGGAAAAACCGAAATTATTAAAGGGCTAAACTTTGAGATTAAGTCAGGAGAAGTCTTTGGCTTCATCGGCCCAAACGGTGCGGGTAAAACAACAACCATTCGAATGATGGTAGGTCTGATAAAAATGTCCGGTGGAGACGTACAGATACTGGGCAAAAGCATTAAAAACGATTATAAGGAGGCTATTAAAGAGGTTGGAGCCATTGTTGAGAATCCAGAAATGTATCCGTTTATGACAGGGATGCAAAATCTGGTACATTTTGCGCGTATGCTTCCGGATGTCAGCAAGGAGCGGATACAGGAGGTTATTTGCTTAGTAGGCCTGGAAAAGGCGATCAAAGAAAAAGTCGGCAAATACTCGCTAGGAATGCGGCAAAGGTTAGGGATTGCTCAAGCCTTATTACATAATCCGTCTGTTTTAATCTTAGATGAGCCGACAAACGGGCTTGATCCTGCAGGTATCCGAGAGATACGACACTATATTCGACGATTGGCTGAAGAGCAAAATGTTGCAGTTATTATTTCCAGTCATCTCTTATCAGAAATCGAATTAATGTGTGACCGGATTGGAATTATTAAAAATGGAGAGCTTATTACGATTCAAAATGTTCATGATGCAGCAGATACAGAGCAGAATTCCCATCAGATTCAGATGGAAGTAACACCTGCAGAGAAAGCAATAGAACTGTTAAGCACAGAGCATATTATAGAGGCCGTTCTCACCAATGGTTTCATATCCTTTCAAAGTCAAAGAGAAGAAATTCCTAATATCATTCAAACATTCGTGCGAAATGATATTTTGATTTATCAAGTAGAAGTATCCAGAGCGACATTAGAAGAAAAATTCTTTGATTTGATTGGAGAGAATGTCATTGAGTAACCTGGTGAATTTAATCCGAAACGAAATAAATAAAATATATATACAAAAATCAACCTGGATCATATACATACTTTTAGCAGTTATTATTGCGGGATATGGCATGTTAACAAGCTTTTTTGGTGACGTAAGAGAGGATTACAGTCAGGATTCATGGCGTGCGGAGCTGCAGGAAGAGAATGAAGAGCTGACGAAGGAGATGGAAGAGGAAGAGCTCCTGGAAGACTTTAATATGGGTTTGATTGAGCAAAACAATTACTATTTAGAAAATGATATTCAGCCGGCGGGGTATGATGCGTGGCAATTTGTGATGGAGATGAACATCATGCTGTCCATCGTAAGTTTATTAACGATCATTATCGCAGCAGGGATTGTTGCGAATGAATTTAGATGGGGTACGATAAAACTTTTACTTATCCGTCCTATCTCCAGATCAAAAATACTATTATCCAAATATTTGGCAGTCCTGCTATTCGCTTTGATTACACTGTTATTTGTGGTTGTCTTTTCATGGGTGATTGGTGCCGTGTTCTTTGGTGTGGAAGGATTAAATCCGCAAATCGTCATGGATAAGGTCGGCGGTTTGGAATATGTATCGGTTATTCATGAGATAATTACAAACTATGGCTATAAACTCGTTAATTTAGTAATGATGGCAACCTTTGCCTTTATGATTTCAAGCATTTTCCGCAATAGTGCACTTGCCATTGGAACAGCGGTATTTCTAATGATGGCTGGGAATTCCATTGTCAGTTTTTTCTCGGAGTATGCATGGGCTAAATATATCTTATTTGCGAACACAGATTTAAGCCAATATGCGAATGACGCACCTTGGGTGGACGGGATGACGTTGCCGTTTTCCATCATGGTTTTACTTGTTTATTTTGTAGTGTTTTTAGCAGCTTCTTGGGGAATATTTACTAAGAGAGATATTGCAGGTCAATAAGAGATTTAGGGAGGTATAAAGATAATGAAAAGAACGGTTGAAATTGTATTAGGTGTCATTGGAATGGTCGGATATGGACTGGTTGCAGCTTTAGGCGGGTTTATGTTATTTCTGCAAAATAATGAAGACCTCCTTCAAGAAGTAGTAGAGCAAAATCCAGAAATGGGTCTTAATGATCTGAATACGGTCATGGAAGGAATGGGCGCAGGAGGGTGGGCGCTTCTCATTACTTCTATCCTCGCGATTATTTTAAGCCTTGCAGCGATTTTCTTGATTAAAGGGAATAAACAGCCGAAAATTGCAGGTTCGATTTTCATTGTGATTTCTATCTTAGGATCGATTGTTACCATAGGGTTTGGTATTATTCCTGGCATCTTCCTGCTTATTAGCGGTATTATGTGTCTGGTTCGGAAGCAAGGAACTCTATAAGACTATTTTTAAGTTTAAAGAGAAGGGGCTGTCATCAAAGGAAGGATATATTTGATGACAGCTTTAGAGTTTTATTATTTAACGTTGAATCGAAAGAAATTGATGAAGCAAAAAGGAAGCGGAGGTGTTAAAAGTGAATAATAAGATTACATATGTCATATTTGCAGTAAGTATGCTGCTAATTCCATATTTTATCTTTCAAATTATTCATCATAAGGGTAATCTAGGCTGGCAAATTTATTCAGGTTTGATGATTAATTGTTCAATTATCGCTGCACTGCTTATTGTCAGTCATTGGAGAGACGTGAAAATCAATAAGTTATGGCATGATGAAATCTATTTAAAAAGCTAGTATCGTACTTTAAACTATTTTACACGCAGGGCAGGATTTGTAATAATTAGGGTGCTGAGTAATTAATAATGCACATATATTAGCGGAATCTATTTGAAAGGAATTAATTGAAAGTTAATAATATTTACTGTATAAAAAAACAAATAACAAATGTATTGATTTGATTGTTGAAGAAATAGCAGAAAATTAAAGTTACTCTTTTACCGAATAAATGAATGGGATATACAAGGAGGCAAAAAATGAGTGAACGATCCATCAAAATTTTAGAGCTTGAAAAGAAATATGGAAATCAAGCTGCTGTCAAACAGATTAATTTTGAAGTGAGAAAAGGCGAACTGTTTGGATTTTTAGGGCCAAATGGGGCAGGAAAAACAACGACGATTAAAATGATGACTGGATTGCTTGAGCCAACAAATGGAACGATTGAAATAAATGGTTATGATATTTGGAAAAATCCGCTTGAAGCGAAAAAGCAGATTGCTTATGTTCCAGACCAGCCAAATTTATATCCGAAACTGACTGGATGGGAATATCTGGAGTTTGTAGCATCTGTATTTCAAATATCATCGGATCATTTTAAAGAACGGGCGGAGCAGTTACTGTCCATATTTGGACTGACGGACCGGGCTAATGAATTAATAGAAGGATATTCTCATGGGATGAAGCAGAAAATTGCAATCTGTGGAGCACTCGTCCATGATCCGGAAATTTTATTTTTAGATGAACCAACCGTGGGGCTTGATCCTAAAAGTGCACGGAATCTTAAAAATTTGCTCAGAGAAGAATGCGATAAAGGCATGACGGTGTTTTTAACAACACATATTCTTGAAATCGCGGAACAGATGTGTGACCGGATCGGTATTATTTCAGATGGTGCTATCATCGCACTTGGAACAATGGATGAATTAAGGGAAAAAGACGGACGTACAGAGGGAAGTCTTGAAGAAATTTTCTTAGAATTAACAGGCAGTGATGACCAAGAAGCGATTATTGAGGAGATGGCGAAAGAAAATCAACCAGGTGGTCCATCATGATAAAGGTTTTGCTCAAGAATCAGCGCAGAATATTTGTAAATACACTCAAATCACAAAATCTTAAAAATTATTTTGCCTATCTTTTTGTTTTTGCAGTCTTGGCTGTTCTGTTGTTTTTTGTCTCTCAGGCGATATGGAACATTGCCGGTTCGGTGACTGAGCCCATTTTAGATGGGATCTTTTCTTTCAGCTTGTTAATGATTATTGGAATGATTATTTTAATCGGGATGCCAGAAGTGTTTAAACACTTGTACTCGGCAACCGATTTAGAGTTTCTGTTCACCATGCCGATTAAAACGAGACAAATTTTTATAATGAAGTACATGCAAAGTTTTATCGGCGCACCTTTGACTGTTTTTTTATTTCTTTTAGTACCACTTACAGCTTATGGGGTGGCCAGCGGCGCAAATATTATCTATTATTTCGTACTTGTATGTATGTTGTTTACAGCGGCTACCATTGGGCTTTCCATTGCCTACCTGCTTAATTTGGTTGTCATACAGCTTATTCCTGCAAGACGAGCAAATGAATTGATGACAGCGATGACCTTTCTGTCAGGATTGTTTGTCTATTTGATATTTATGTTACCGCAAATATCAAATAACCGTTCATTATCAGAGTCTCTTATGGCAGGGCTTCCAGTTTTACCGGATTGGGTACCGGTAAGCTGGGGAAGTGATGCATTAATTCAGGCAGCAAATGGTTCAATGAGCTTTTTCCTGCCAATGATTTTATTGATACTTTTTGCCGGAGTGTTGATTTTACTTACGACGACATTAGTTGAAAAAGGATTCCGCACGGGTTGGGTTAGACTAAGTGAAGGAAGCGGGAAAAAGAAAAAGCGTAAACCTAAAAAAGAGCGTGCGCAGGGTGTATCACATCCAGTTATTGCGATCGGGAAGAAAGAATGGTTTTCCATTAAGCGTGATATGAGAGAATGGATGACATTTTTACCGCTTGCCTTTTTCATCGTTTTTCCGGTTATTGGTTTCTTCAGTGGTGGCATCCGCTTAAGTGATCTTCGCGGATTTAATGATATTTCATGGCCCATTGCTCAAGGCTTCTTTTTATTTATTTATGCATTGTTTAACGGACAGCTTGCTGCTGCGGCTATTGCACGGGAAGGATTGTCTGCGTGGATTTTACGCACGCTCCCATTATCAGGCCGCGATATTGCCTTAGGAAAGCTATGGATCAGCTGGCTGCTGCCATTTATTATTTTAACGATCTTGGAATGTATTGTAGGAGTATTTCTTGGCTGGGCATGGTGGCAGTTCATCTTTGGAATTGTGGTGAAAGCTGGAATTACCATCGGAATCAGCTCCATCGGCATTTGGATCGGAACAATTGGTGCACGGTTTAATCCGGGCAATCCCCAGCAGCGGTTAACCTTTGGAACGTCTATGTTTCTATTATTGTTGGCATATGTGTATTTGGCTGTTTTAAGCATCCCTTACGCATTAATGCTCGTACCTGGTGAGGCAGCTCCATTTGTTGTTGATCTGGGCGCGGAAAGTTCTGGATTTTTCGGTTTCGTATTTAGTTTATTTGGCGTTTTACTTACATGGAAAGCAAGTAATCCACTGATCGTAATCAGTCTGGGCTTGCTGCTGATGTTCGTATTGTCTATTGGTCTTGCGTGGTTGTTCTTGTATGAGAGTGCGAAGCGGATTAATCGTGGTGTTACTATTGATATAGTGAGTGAGGCGAGTGGAAAGACTTTGTTTAAACAGAAATCTGGAAAAAGTTTATATTAAGCTTTGTTTTTTTAGTGAGAAAGCCAATTTTGCTGAAAGATAGAGCAGTAGTTAATGTAAATATAACTATTTTATGTTCGGTAAACATGAATTAGATAAGGCGAAACTTCCTTCAGCAGGGGATGAAAGAACCCCGCTGAAGGAAGTTTCACTTTATAATGTTTACGAACATTTAAGAGTTTATCGATTAATATTTTAGTGCAGTATTTGCCCAAGAGGTTAGTCTTCTCTTAGCCTCTTTGAGTATTTTCATTAATCATATTCTCCAATCCAGTATACTCAGAAAGAGGACGGAATATCCGATTGTTTTCTGCTTGCTCCAGAACATGAGCACTCCATCCGGCTGTCCTGCTTGCAGTAAATGTTGGTGTATACAGCATTTCCGGCAGATCTATAGCTTTGAAAACAGCTGCTGCATAAAACTCAACATTGGTATAAAGTCTTCGTCCAGGTTTATATTCTTTAAGCAAGCGAATTGCGGTATTTTCCACATACCTTGCAAGGGCAAACCAATCATCATTAGCCGATAAACTTTCAATGACATCGCTTAATGCCTCAGCCCGGGGATCATTTGTTTTATAAACACGATGTCCGAATCCCATCAGTTTTTCATTGTTATTTAGTTTTTTTCTCAACCAATCTTCGGTATTTTCCATTGTACCTATCTCGTTTAACATTGACATGACACCGGTTGGTGCACCTCCATGTAATGGCCCTTTCATAGCACCAATTGCTCCACAAACGGCAGAAAACAAATCAGATTCAGTAGATGCAATTACCCTGGACGTGAACGTTGCGGCATTCATACCATGTTCTGCCGTAAGAATAAAATAAGCATTTAAAACTTTGATATGTGCGTCTTTCGGTATTTTACCAGTAAGCATATACAAGTAATTGGACACATGATCTAATTGATGATTAGGCGCAATAAATTCTAAATGGTGTAAAGATCGATAACGATAAGCAAGTATAGTTGGTATGATAGCTGTGATACGGGTTGCTTCTTCTAATGTTGGCGGCCATTCTGGATTCGCTTTCAAAGAAGATATACTTGTTCTTAAAACAGCCATCATTTCCATATCTTCTGGTAATTCATCAATAATACGAATGATGTACTCCGGTAAATTTCTTGCTTCATGAAGCTGCTTTTTCAATTTTTTTAATTCATTTTGTGCCGGCAGTTCCCCATACCAGAGTAAATAGATAACTTCTTCAAACGTATACTTACGAGCTAATTCATCTGCATGGTATCCACGAAAAATCAAGCGGCCATTTTCACCATCTACAGAACTCAAATTGGTTTGTACTGCTGTAATACCTTCAAGACCAGGTCGAAAATTCATTATAATTCCTCCATTTTTACTATTTGTGTCTATTATAAATGAGATATATAATAATGAATATTAGTTATTTATTAACTAAATGATTAAAAATCATAATCAATCAGGGGGAAGAGATGAATATAAATTGGTTACGGACCTTTATTATGGCTGCAGAAAGTGAAAATTTTAGAAAAACGGCAGAAAAGCTATATATGGCACAGCCAACGGTAACGGCACATATTAAACAGCTTGAAAGAGATATTGGCACACAATTTTTTAGCCGGTCTGGACGTAATATCATTCTTACGGAAGCTGGACGCCGATTTTTGCCGCATGCCCGGTTAATATTATCCAGCTATGACCGTGGAACTCATGATTTACTGGCTTGGGAACAAGGGTATAAAAGAAAGTTAACCATCGCTATTTCTCCATTATTAGCTGCCTCCATTCTTCCATATATTATTAGACAATTTATGGAGCGGCACATGGATGTAGAAGTGATTGTGCAGATAAAAGAATCAATGGAAATAAGCGAAATGATTGAAAAAGGAGAAGCAGATCTCGGATTATTGCAGATGAAACCCGTACAAGGATCATTGCAAGTGGAGAAAATAAAAGAAGATGATGTGATTTGCGTATGCTCCCATGATGGCGGTGATTTAGAAAGCAGCCCGCCAATTGATATTCATGATCTATTTGAAAATCAGACATTATTCACCTATAATCATCCAGAATACTGGGATGATCTATTAAATGCGATCCATGTAAAGTATCACAAGGTACGTACTATGGTTGTTACACAGGTCCACATTACGAAAAAATTTATCGAGGAAGGGCTAGGTTTCTCTTTTCTTCCTAAAATCGCTTTGAATCGGGAACTAATAGAAGGGAGATTACTGGAAGTAAGAACACCGGAGTTAAAGCTTCCAAAGGCATCTACTTATATCGTTACTCGTGCGGATACAGAAGAAAACAGGTTGTTCCAAGATTTTCTTGGAGGATATTTCTCGTATTAATATATTTAGATTGGTAAGGGATAAATATTTGAAAGAATGCTTTCTATATTTAACTGCAAGCCCCTTTTAAACAGCTTGCGATTGGCAATATTTTTATACATTTAAGTAAATCTTAGTACTATAATTGTTTCAATATTTTTGCGCCTGGTAATTAAGGGGTTTATTGAGTGAAATTTCAGAGTAATTAATTACATATATATCTTTTACATTGGGTTTTAGAGAAAATGAAATGATATTTTATTTTCCATAACAAAATTAAGCTTACTCTCTATCGAAATCAGAATAAAAGTTTAATTAATCCGAATAAAGGTCTTAAAAATCTTTAAAGAGTAATCATAAATAGTTGACGCAAACATGATATCTTGACAAAAGAAAAAACATATTCTTATAATGGTACTATATTACGAACGCGAGTTTATATACTGAACTAATTCATTGGTCAAAGAGTTATATTTTAAACAAATCATATATAGTCCTTTGTAAACAGATAACGTAATTGGGGGGAGCTAATTGGAAAAATATCACGTACCAGCTTTGGAAAGAACAATTAAAATACTAAAACTTATTAGTGAGTCGAAAGATACATATACGGGAACAGAAATTTGTAAAATGCTTGATTTACCAAAAGCTACGGTTTTTGCAATTATGAAGACGCTTGAGTACCATAATATGGTTCAAAAAGATCTCAATGGTCGTTTTCAAATTGGTCCCAAAATGTTTCAAATTGGAATGACGTATGTATCTGATAGTAATATGATAGAATTGGCAAAACCATATATGAAACGTTTGATGGGAGAATCGGGTTTTACTGTACATTTAGGCATCCTTCATGAAAATCAAATCATGTATATAGCAAAAGAAGAACCGGATAGTTTCATAAAATTCTCCACGTATCCCGGCCTGAAGACGGAAATTCATTTAACGGGATTAGGAAAAGCAATAGCAGCTTACTTGAGTGAATCGGAGCTTGACCAAATAGTGACATTTGAAAATTTGGATAAGGCAACACCGAATACAATTACTGATATGACGACTTTCAAGGAATCTCTTCGTGCTGTCCGCCAGAACGGTTATGCTATTGAAGATGAGGAAGGCGAGATTGGTGTTAGATGCATTGCTGCTCCGATAATTAATGCTCGCCATACTACTCCAACTGCAATTAGTGTAACAGGCCATACCTCTCAATTACCTAAAGATCGATTTTCAAAAATTGGAGAACTAGTTCGTGAAACAGCACAAGACATCGCAAAAAGTATATAATAGGTGATTTCGTATACCTGTTTCTTTATGATTTATATGACATTAAAAGAAAATGGTATGTGATATAAAGGAGAGTCCGAACCGATTGAAATTCTAACATTCATTTGAATTTCAATCGGTTCGGACTTTTTCATGTATTTTTCAACGGTTAACAGATAAAACAGAAAATTAACTATTGACAAAACTAATATTAGCACATTATACTTGTTCAACAAGGAGAACTAAGTTCAGTATTATGTATTTCGTTTGCTTTATTCGTTAGGAAATGTCTCATGTGTATTTATTTTGTAGACTATTTTAAATTGTAAAGGGGAGGATCATTTTAAAAACAATTAGAAAGCGCTTTCGTTTGGTGATGTCGTTTCGCTCTACATTTTGCATGATTAAAAATAGGGAGGTTTTTTAGAAATGTTAAATACGAAAAGTAAAGAATTATATGAAGAGGCAATAAAATATACCCCTGGTGGCGTACACACTTCTATAAGGAATGTGGATCCCCATTTAATTTTTACTAAATCAGAAGGCGCTTACATTTATGATGCGGATGGAAACAAATATGTTGATTATCAATCCGCATTCGGACCATATATATTAGGTCATAATTATAAAGCAGTAAATGATCAAGTAATTGAAGCTCTTTCAACAACAGACTTATATGGAGTAGGTACCACTGATTTAGAGATTAAATGTGCAGATAAAATAACAAAGAACGTTCCTTCGGCGGATCAGGTATTGTTTTGCAATTCGGGTTCAGAAGCTACGTATCATGCGATAAGACTTTCAAGGGCTATAACAAATAGAACTAAATTAATTAAATTTCAGGGGTGTTATCATGGATGGCATGATTATGTAGCGAGAAATATGTTAAGTGCTCCTGATATGATAGGCAAGCGTGACCCAGGTTCTGCTGGAATGATGGATGAAGCAATTGATAATACACTGATTTGTACATTCAATGATTTAGACGATGTTGCAGCTACTTTTCATAAAAACAAGAATGAAGTTGCGGCAATCATTGTAGAACCAATTCCACATAATATAGGCTGTGTGATGCCAGAAGATGGATTTTTGCAGGGGTTGCGTGATTTGTGTGATGAAAATAATGCGGTATTGATTTTTGATGAGGTGATTACAGGATTTCGCCATGGCTTAGGCGGTTTTCAAAAGGTTGCTGATGTAACGCCTGATTTGACAACAATGGGGAAAGCAATGGCGAATGGTTTCCCGATGGCCGCAGTCGCCGGCAAGAAAGAATATATGGAGCGGTACAATACCAATCCTGGTGGAGACGTTTGGTTTGCTGGTACATACAATGGGCATGCTGTTGGTACTTCAGCAACGATTGCTACCATGGAAATTATGGAAACAGAACCGGTTCATCAACATATTTTTGAACTTGGGGATAGAATGAGAAATGGCATTCGCGAAATACATGAAAGACTCGGCATGAAAGCATATGTAGCTGGATTTGGATCTGTTTGGACAACATATTTTATGGATTTTGAACCGAAAAATTATACAGATTTAATGAAGAACGATGCGGAAATGTATGTCAGTTATCGAAAGAAACTGATTGAGCGAGGCTTTTTCAAAATGCCGATGAATATTAAACGGAATCATATTAGTTATAGCCACACGAAAGAAGATATTGATAACACATTACAAGCAATAGAGGATGTTTTAAAAGAGCTCATTTAGTATCTTTTTCATTCATTCAAAAGTTTTAAAGTGGCTTCGTAGAGTGGGATCATTTAATATATGAATAATAACCATCCTCAAATGCTAAAAAATGGGTTTGAGGATGGTAGCCAAATATCATGAATAAAAAAGTTAAACAAAAGATGTTACATTAGCTCGTTTAATTTGTAAATTTCATAAATTTATTTAGGAGAGATCTTATATGAATAAACTGAAGATTGGAATAGTTGGTACAACACGAGGAGCTGATTTTTATGAAGATTTTAACTTATTTAATGATGTAGAAGTGAAAGCCATTATGGATACGAATGAAGAAGCTCTGATGAAGTTTTCAGAAAAGTATGGTGTGAAAAGAACCTTTTCTAACTATGAGGAATTCCTTAACGATGGTATTGATGTCGTTGTGTTAACATCTCCTATTCATATGCACGCGCGTCAAGCAATTTCAGCTTTGAATAAGGATATCCATGTACTGTCAGAAGTAACCGCGGCAACAACTTTGGAAGAATGTAAATTATTATTGGATGCAGTCAAACGAAGTAAGGCGAAATACATGATGGCGGAAAATTATTGTTATATACGAGAAAATGTTGCTATACAAAATATGGTTAAGAAAGGTTTATTTGGCGAGATTTATTATTCGGAGGGAGCGTATATACATAATGTGAAACATTTACAATACGATGAAAATGGTGATCCAACGTGGCGGAAAACAGACACCATGGGAAAACGCGGTTGTAATTATGGGACACATAGTCTTGGGCCTATATTAAATTGGTTTAACGAAAGCGTTCAATATGTAAATTGTTTAGGTTCCGGATCACATACATCTCCAGATAATGAAATTGATGACACAACGATTATGTTATGCAGAACAGAAAGTGATGCGCTGATAAAAATACGATTAGATTTAACTTCTAATCGACCACATATTATGCGGTATTATTCCTTACAAGGAACCAAGGGTTGTTATGAAGCACCAAGCGTTCCTGGAGAGAAGCATCGCGTATGGTTAAAAGATTATAATCCATCTAGTGAAGAATGGATGGATCTTGAAGCATTTTATCCTGAATTTTTACCAGAAGATTATTTGAAAATGCCGGTTGAACCAAAAAACGCTAACCATTGGGGAGCAGACTATTATATGATTAAAGATTTCCTAGATTGCATTATGCATGACAAGCCTCTGAATATTGATATCTATAAGGCTTTACAACTGACATTGCCTGGAATTTTATCTGAGGAGTCAATCACTTCAGATGGAAAACAAGTCACAATGCCAGATATAAGTAAATGGTAAATGTTTCAATCTTGAAAAGAGAGAGGGTGTTCATGTGCAAAAAAGAGTGTTAGTTACTGGAGGAGCTAAGGGCATAGGAAAGGGGATTGTTCAAAAGTATCTAAAAAACAATTGTCGTGTTGCCATATTGGATAACGATGAAGAGCACTTATCCATTTTAGCTGCGGAGTGTCGTACCTATCATAATCGAATTCTGCCCATTGTCTGTGACTTGCAAAATGTTGAAGATATAGAAGAAAAAGCGGAGAAGGCTTATGCCTATTGGGAAGGGATAGATATTTTAGTTAATAATGCTGGTTTAGCTGTTAGGGAACCTGTTATTGAAATTCCAATAGAAAATTGGGATCAGATCATGCAAGTGAATCTTAGGGCAAATTTTATTCTCAGCCAATGGATAGCAAAGCGAATGATACAAGATCAAATTCCTGGCTGCATTGTAAATATCTCATCTAAAAATGGCTTGGCTGGCAGTTCGTACTTAGCCCATTACAATGCTTCAAAAGGGGGAATTAATTTATTGACACAATCGTTAGCTGTAGAGTTGGCACCGTACAATATTAGAGTAAATGCAGTAGCACCCGGCTTTATTGATACACCATTGGATAAAAAATTAAAAAAAGGAGATGAGACATTGAATTTAACGGAGAAAACACCTATGAAAAGATTAGGAACAGTGGAAGAAGTAGCGGATGGGGTCTACTTTTTATCTTCTGACCAAGCAACTTATATTACGGGTACTGTTTTAGTCATTGACGGTGGTCATTTAGCCAATGCGAGCGAATTGTAAGACGAGTGTTTTTAAATTAGTAGTGTGGTGAGGTGGGATAGTTGGATAAAACTTGGGAACTAGTCCAAGATGAAAAGGCGCATTTAGGAGAAAGTCCTTCCTGGGATAGCGAAGGCCAGGTACTCTATTGGATCGACAGTGCTCGAGGGAATTTATATATATATGATCCTAAAAATGAACGAAATCGAAAAATGGAAATAGGCGAGCATATTGGAAGTGTTGCTCCTAAGAATGAACAGGAAGTGATTATGGCCACAGAAAGCGGCATTTATTTATTCCATCTTGAAACGGAAAAAAAGACATTTATCACGAATCCCAATAAGCATTCTGAAAATATATTTAATGATGGCAAATGTGATCCATTCGGACGTTTTTGGGTAGGAACTGTTAATGGAGTAGATGCTGAAAAGTTTACTGGGGAATTATTTTGTCTCCAACTAGATTATTCGATAGCAACGAAGATTCAATCTGTTGGATGTTCCAATGGCATAACCTGGTCTCCGGATTATCAAACCATGTATTATATTGATACGTTAGCATATAAGATAGTAGCTTTCGATTATGACTTGAATACAGGTGATATTAACAATAAGAGAACTGTTGTGATTATACCAGAGAAATTTAAATTGCCTGATGGCATGTCAGGTGACATGGAAGGGAATCTATGGGTGGCACATTGGGATGCAGGGGTCATTTGTTGCTGGGATCCTAATAATAGAAATTTATTAGAAACAATCAAACTGCCAGTGCCTCGTGTTACTTCTTGTGTCTTTGGTGGAGAGAAACGGAATGAATTATACGTTACGAGTGCTCGTACAGGATTAACAGAAAAGGAGTTAGCATTTCATCCTTATTCTGGGGGATTATTCCGTATCAACATGGATGTACAAGGGTTACCAACATTTTCATTTAACAATCGATAGGAGGTACTGTCTTTGAGTAACGAAACGAGAAAAAGTGAGACATATTTTGCTGATCAAACCCTGTGGGGATTTGTACATCGTTCTTTTACAAAATCAATTGGTTATACGGAAGATGATATAAAGAAGCCAATCATTGGTATATGCAATACGTTTAGTGAATTAAACAAGTGTCATTCGCATTTTAACGAACTCGTTGAACATGTAAAGAGAGGAGTCTGGCAAGCGGGTGGAACACCAATGGAATTTCCGACGATCTCTCTTGGGGAGCCATATATTAAACCAACATCTATGCTGTTACGAAATTTAATGGCCATGGATACAGAGGAAATGATGAAAGCCCATCCTATTGATGGAGTTGTTTTATTGGGAGGCTGTGATAAAACGGTCCCCGCTCAATTAATGGCCGCTGCCAGTGCGAATATACCATCCATCATCCTAACGGGAGGGCCGATGTTGAATGGCAGGCTGGGCGGGGAAAGCCTCGGTGCTTGTACAGATTGTTATCGTTTTACCTTAGAACATAAAGCAGGAAATTTGGATGGTGCTCAACTTGCAGAAGCAGAAAATGCTATTTGCCGGAGTGACGGACATTGTATGGTAATGGGGACAGCTAGTACGATGGCATCGATTGCAGAAGGATTAGGAATGGCTCTACCTGGGTGTGCAGCAATACCTGCTGTCGATTCAAGAAGGCGTCATATGTCACAGATGACAGGGAATCGAATTGTTCAATTAGTAAAAGAAAATTTAAAGCCTAAAGATATTATGACAAGAGAAGCTATCGAAAATGCGATCACCGTAACGATGGCGAGTGGTGGCTCAACAAATAGTATTATTCATATGGTTGCTATTGCCCAACGTCTCGGTATGAAACTTCCGTTAGAGACGTTCGATGAGATAAGCAAAAGAACGCCATTTTTATTGAATTTGCGGCCATCTGGACAATACCAAATGGAAGAGTACTTTGAAGCTGGTGGTGTACCTTCTCTAATGAAAGAGTTGGAACCTCTTTTACATAGAGAATGTATGACGGTAACAGGTAGAACAGTGGAAGAGAATTTGATGGATGTCCATGTCTTGGATAGAAAAGTTATCTTTCCGTTGACTGAGCCAATTGAATCAGACGGGGGCATTGCTGTTTTAAAAGGAAACCTTTCCCCTGGTGGTTCACTTATTAAGAAAACAGCTGTATCCAAGAAATTCTTTCAACATAAAGGAAAAGCAGTAGTATTTGATTCTTTGGAAGATATGAAGAAGCGGATTGATGACCCAAATCTCGATGTCGAGGAGAATAGTGTATTAGTTTTGAAAAATCTCGGGCCAAAAGGTGCTCCAGGTATGCCGGAAGAAGGGCAAATACCTATTCCACAGAAACTATTAGAAAAAGGTGTGCGTGATATGGTGCGTATATCTGATGGAAGAATAAGCGGAACTTCTTATGGAACGTTGGTAGTTCATATATCTCCAGAATCTGCTGTCGGAGGACCGTTCGGATTAATTGAAAATGGAGATGAAATTAAATTGGATATCCATGATCGGCGTCTTCAATTACTTGTTGATGAAGAAGAATTAGAGAAGAGGAAGTCAAAATGGGTACAGCCAGAGCCATTTTATGATCGTGGCTATGGGTTGTTATTTGAAAATACAGTTTTACAAGCGGAGTTAGGATGCGATTTTGATTTTTTACTTCCTAAGGAATTGAGGGATGAATTAAAAAGCAACAGTTAAATAGAAGGTTTATCAACAAATAGGAAGAATCAGAATAAACGAGGAGGGGTTGCTTGCCATGATATTTGATAGTCACACCCATTTATTTGGACCTGGTCATGTAACGGGGGCGATGAGAGAAGCCTGTCAAAGAGCCTGGGGAGAAAAACATGAATTAATTGCATTACCGGAAGACCATCAAGAAAGTATAAAAGATGTAGATGGAGCGATCGTTTTAGCGTTTGATGCACCGGCAACCGGCACGAGGGTTCCGAATGAATATGTTTCTGAATATGTTTCCAAACATGCGGATAGATTATTTGGCTTTGCGAGTGTAGATCCGAACAATGATTTAGCGCCTAGTATATTAGAAGATGCAGTTAAGAATTTACATTTAAGCGGATTAAAATTGGGGCCGATGTATCAAAATTTCTATCCGGATGACAAGAAACATTTTGCCTTATATGCAAAAGCGAATGAATTAGATATTCCCATACTATTTCATCAAGGGACATCTTTTGTTCCAGAAGGTTTTTTAGATGCATCAAGACCAGCCGCTTTAGATCCCATTGCAAGGGCTTTCCCAGATTTAAAAATAATTATTGCTCATATGGGGCATCCCTGGGTTGGTGAATGCATTTCAGTAGTTCGTAAAAATCCGAATATGTATATGGATTTATCCGCTTTAGGGGGAAGACCATGGCAATATTACAATGCAATGGTATTAGCTATGGAATATGGTGTAACACATAAAATCTTTTTGGGTTCAGATTTCCCGTTCTTTACCATAACACAAACCATAGATACATTGTGGGAAATTAACGATGTTGTAGAAGGAACCAAGATGCCAAAGATTCCCGATCATATTATAGAGGATATTATACACCGGAATGTACCTGGAATTTTAAAATTGCGTAAAGGATAGTCGACATTATGAAATTGGATAGAGAGGAGAATAATGATGAAATTTTTAACTATTCAGAAGGAAGATAAAGAGGTTTTAGGAATTCAAACGGATAAAGGTATTATCGATTTCGATGAATTGCTCCAAAATCATAGGAATGCCACTATTCCAACGGATGTGATGGAAGTTATCCATGGAGGAAAAGATGCGGTGAAAGAAATAGCGAGTTATATAGAACAAGTAGAAACGGAATCGATTCGTTATTTGAAAGAGGGAGATATTCATTGGGGACCAGCTATTACCTCACCAAGTAAAATTATTTGCGTTGGGTTAAACTATCGAAAACATGCAGACGAAACGGGTTCACCCTATCCCGAAACACCGATTCTTTTTAACAAATTTAATAATACATTAACAGGACATAAACAAGCTATTAAAATTCCGAAAACCACAAAAAAGCTAGATTACGAGGTAGAACTAGGAATGGTCATTGGAAAAACAGCAAAAAATATTCCTGTAAACGAAGCACTAAATCATGTATTTGGCTATGTTACAGGAAATGATTTATCCGCTCGCGATTTACAATTTGTTTCTAGTCAATGGTTGCTTGGCAAGAGCTGTGATGATTTCAGTCCAGTCGGTCCCTATTTAGTAACTAGTGACGAAGTGGAGGATCCAAATAATTTGCAACTTAAAACGATTGTAAATGGGGAGGAAAAACAAAACTCAAATACTTCCGATATGATTTTTCATTGTGATGAGATTATTAGTTATATCTCTAAGTATATGACATTAACACCAGGCGATCTTATTTTAACCGGCACACCAGAGGGAGTGATTATGGGGGAATCAGAAGATAAACAAGTATTTTTAAAACCTGGGGATGAAGTAACTGTGGAAATAGAAAAACTAGGAAGTTTAACAAATAAATTTGTATACGAATGATTTTGAAAGCGCCTCAATTTCATCAATTTCCAATTGATTTGAGTTTCATATTAGCAAGGTAAGAGAGGTATAAAAATTCAAGAAACTGCTTCACATGGGAAAAGTAGGCGAGGAGGAATGAGCGGTTAATTCTCTACAAAAATCAATGAACGACATTAGAAAATAATTATTTTGTTAAAAACTATTATCATAGGAGGCCTTCAATGTCATTCATAACAATTATATCGTTTTTGTTTTTTATGGGATTGGTTGCTTTGATTTCTTATTTTTATACGCGAGGTGAAAACCTCCAAACTACAGAAGGCTATTATTTAGCAGGTAGAGGGCTTTCTGCATGGGTGATTGCTGGGTCGCTATTGTTAACAAACCTTTCTACAGAACAGCTTATTGGTTTAAGTGCGGAGGGGTATCAGTTTAGCTTATCTTCCATGGCATTTGAAGTAATAGCTGCCATTGCTCTTATTATTGTAGCGATATTTTTTCTTCCTCGGTATTTAAAAGGGAATATTATAACGATTCCTGATTTTCTGGCTGATCGTTATGATGAACAAACGAAACAAATTGTTACCATTCTTTTTTTACTTGGGTATATCACGAATTTAATGCCTCCCGTTCTATATACAGGTGCTATTGCATTTAACGGTATTTTTAATATTGACGAAATTCTGGGCGTCAGTAGATTAACCGCATTTTGGATCATTTCTGTCACTGTTGGAGGAATCGGTGCCATTTACGCTATTTTCGGTGGACTAAAAGCTGTTGCTATCAGTGATACGGTAAATGCAGTTGGTTTGTTCATTGGAGGCCTATTAATACCAATATTAGGTCTAGCCGTTTTGGGAGATGGTTCCATATTTGAAGGGATAACCACGATTGTTAATGATACACCTGAAAAATTAAATGCTATCGGCTCATCCGCAGAACCGGTCCCTTTTAGTACTTTATTTACCGGGTTGCTTTTAATCGGACTATTCTATTGGGGGACCAACCAACTTGTTATGCAACGTGCACTTGCAGCCAAAAGCTTAAAGGAAGGGCAAAAAGGGTTATTAATTGCGGCGGCATTTAAGTTATTCACGCCGATAATCATTATCTTGCCTGGAATTATTGCTTTTAATATATTCGGTCCTGAATTAGTACCTGAAGATGCGTATCCTAGACTTGTGGAACATGTGTTACCGAGCCCGTTACTTGGATTTTTTGCTGCTGTTTTAGCAGGAGCAGTGTTATCAACATTTAATTCAGCACTCAATTCATCGGTGACTCTATTTATGATAAATGTTTATAAGCCTTATATTAATCCAAATGCAACACAAGAGACTCTTGTACGAAAAGGAAAGTATATTGGTACTGGCATTGCCCTTTTTGCTATTATTGTAGCGCCGTTAATTGCACTGGTTCCGGAAGGATTTTTTGTTTATTTACAAACGGTCAATGGGTTATACAATGTGCCAATCTTAACAATTATAATTGTAGGATATCTGACAAAACGTGTACCTACCATAGCGGCGAAAATATCTTTAGCAGTATTTATCTTCGCTTATGCTTTAACACAATTGGTCTGGGATTTTGGATTAAATTACATTCATATCTTAGGAATATTATTTGTTATTTGTGTAGGATTGATGTTGATTATCGGAAAAATCAAACCGAGGGAAACAGAATTTGTTCTGAAAGAGAATAATTCCGTTGATGTTACAAATTGGAAATATTTATATCCGTTCTCTTTGGCGATAATCGCATCGATTCTTCTGATGTATATCTTTTTCTCTAAACTGGGTATTGCTGGGTAGATAAAGTGTGAATATTGTATCTTTTTAGAGAATCGAAGTAATGAGTAAAGTAGCACGACATACAAAAAATAATATGATGTTTATATAAAAGATGAGTTCGTAATTGAACTTACTATTGTTTTAACACATAAACATTTCAGGGTAGAAAATCATTTATATTCTTAGTAAATTTTAAGCAATGCTTAAGTTGGCAATCAAGCAAATATTAAATATAAAAATAATCACTACTTTGTAAAAAACAAGTAGTGATTATTTTTATTTATAAAGCTGTTGAGGATTTATTAATCAGATACTTCAAATTATTATTGTGGCATGTTAATAATCTTCACAGAAGCGACAAATTCTTTCTGTAATTTTGTTCTAAGCTTCTAACAAGGAATGGATTACTAAACTAACTTCAAAAATCCAAATAAGTCAAAATATATGTGAATTGAGAATAGATAAGGTAAACTAATCTTATTAAATAGAGCGGAGAAAGATATAATAAAAAAAGGAAGTTTTACAGCATTTATTTTTGTTCTGTTTTTATTTTTAATTGCTTGCAATAATGAAGAAACCAAAACAGAGAATCAAGAAAATGATCAGGAAAAGACTGCGGATGAGAAAGAGATATTAAGTGAGGAAGTGGAAGCCTCTTCTAATGTAGAAGACCCCGAATAAGAAAAGTTATTTGATGCTATAAGACACAATATTTTAGCTAAAAATCAAGAGGATGAAGATAAGTTTTTGTCTTATTTCCATAGTGAATCGCCAATAATGCAAGATGTCGAGGGAGAACTCACAAGCATCATGGATATAGGTGGGGAAACATGGATTACAGATATCGTTTTGGAGGAAAAAGAAGAAGATAACGCAATTATCTATACGTCACAAGAAACATATTTTGAAGATGAGTCCATACATAACTATCAACAAACGATACTGTATTCACTCCAAAAAGAGGATAGACATTGGAAAATCTATTCGATGGCTAGTACCGAAATCAGTTATATTGATGAATATGGAAATTTCCTGGAAGATATCTCTGGTTCTAGTGAGGGCGTCACATCCATTGATGAATTAGAAGGAGACTATGCAGCCCTTTTGAAAGAGATAGACTTGAGTTCGATAAACGAAGAGCTGACAGTGGATTAAGTGAACAGAATATTAACGATGGAGGTAATCGTCGGCCTTGGAAACTACTATTCAACAATGGAAGATTTAGACGGCGTATCGAATTTATTTAATTTATATCGTGTGTTTTACGAACAAACATCAGACATAGAAGGTGCGAAAGCGTACATAAAGCAGCGTTTAGAACACAAGGGTTCTGTGATATTTATGGTGAGAGATCATCAAATGTATGTCGGATTTACCCAGCTTTATCCGACATTCTCATCCATATCTATGAAAAAAGCATGGATACTAAATGATTTGTATGTAGATGCAGAAGCAAGGAATCAGGGAATAGGAGAAAAGCTTTTAAATAAAGCAAAGGATCTTGCTATGGAAACAGATGCGAAAAGCATTGTTTTGGAAACAGCACCGGATAATACTGCTTCTCAGGGATTACATGAAAAGAATGGATATATCCGGGATTCACAATTTTATCATTATGAATTAAATTTAAGTTAATCGCTGTTTGGATGCGTATTTGATTAAAGGGAGGACTCTATATCTTAGTAAATATAATTGGAATAAGCTCATTCATTATTATCTTAGGCATGGCTATTACACATACTTCTTTCAGTAAGGTTGTAGTTGTATTATTCTTTAGTTCTTTAGCTCTGTTTATCGCGAGGCTAACGATGGAAAAGGAAAGCCTGCTGCATGCTTTTATGGATTCGTTTGGCTTATTTTCTTTGATTGCTTTTATCGTGATTGTTATCAATTACTTTCGAAATCGTTCTGTTCATAATGAAACTTAATGAATCATATAATTAAAGGGAATAAAATCATATTAATTACAATCCGGCTAATAAATAAGCTCTCTAAAAAGGGCTTATTTATGCTTTGCTGGGAGTTTTAGAAGTATCCTATAGAGCATTAGCATTTAAACAACTACTAGTTTACTAAAGTGATATACAGCAAGTGAATCAGCGTGAGAAATAAGCAATGGAATTATGTTATAATAAGTGCGAATATTGCATAAGAATGAACTTAAATAATAAGATGGCAAAATGAAATGCCACCCTACCAAAACTGGGCAAGTCATTGAAGTAGGCTTCAAATCTTTTTAAGACTGTTTATTCTTAAATGTGGGAAAAGCAATCGAATTTTGGTCATTTACAATACCTTGGTAGTACCAATGGGCAGACAATCGTGACTTTTAGTATGAATAGCACTTGTTATGTTTGGCTTGTCTGTTTGTAGAATGAACTTTTGAAACAAAATTACAGGAAAAAGCGATTGGAACAAACTTGTTGATCCTGCGCTAGATTCCACTTAGGAGAATAAAAATGAGAGAAGAAGGAAAAATCTTTAAAGGTACCCTTTTTTCACCTGGAGAACCGGATTTAAAAAAAATAAAGCTGAGAACTCATAACCTATGCTCCGAATATAACCGCACGTTCGAAGATGAAACGGAAAAGAGACAAGCACTCATTTCAAATATTTTCCATGAAATTGGAGAGAGCAGCCGTCTGCAAGGTCCTATTTATATTCACTACGGAAAACATACAAAGATTGGTAATCATTTTTTTGCAAATTTTAATTTAACCATTCAAGATGATGCAGAGGTGGTTATTGGCAATCATTGTGATTTTGGTCCAAATGTGACGATCGTTACGCCTGTACATCCAATGCTTCCAGATGAACGCCGCGCCATTATGGATAAAGACGGTGTGCCTAAGCATATGTGTTATGCGAAACCGGTTAAAATTGGTAATGATTGCTGGCTTGGAGCAAATGTGGTTGTTTGTCCGGGAGTAACAACCGGGGATAATTGCGTAATTGGGGCAGGAAGTGTTGTTGTGAAGAACATTCCAAGCAATACCTTTGCGGCTGGCAACCCATGCAGAGTGATTAGAGAAATTACGGAACTGGACAGCATGAAACATAAGCCGGAAATTTTGGACGATAATAGAATTATAGAATAAAAATATTTCGGACTATGAAAGGCCTTACAGATTCCCGTTTAATACTGCGGGGCAAACGTAATTGGCGTAGTGGTTGTAATCAAGTTTTAAGAAAATATTCTACTCACTAAAGTAATTAATGGGCTATATTTTGAGTGAGAATAGAATCGTATTCGTACAATTTGACTTGAGTTGAGGGCTGTTACATAATCAGGTAATTGATTATGTAACAGCCCTTCTTTTATCAAAATAAAAAAGGAATCTATTTGAAAAACACCTGCATATCTTGAAAGCTTATATTTCCAGGTGGCGGCTTTATTCATGCATTCCGGATTTTTGATTGTTCAGTTTGTATGCAAATGCTAAGTATAGAAAAGCAAAGAATGAGATAAATATAATCACTACTAGAAAGTAAAGAATGGTCGTTGTATTTGCCAGTATATCCAATATAATTGAAACACTTATTACACCAAAAATACTGCCAATTTGACGTGCAAGGTTTACTAATGAAGAAATTTCATTATGATATTTTTCTCCCGTTGATAAAAAAGCTGCATTCATTAATACGGGAGCTATAGCTCCAGAAAAACCGAAAAGAATAAAACTAATTAAAATAAAAACAGAGTATGCTGCTATTGTGAAGTAGGTAAACAAAAATATACTGCCTGCAATAATAGCCAATAAGCATAGCTGCTGAGTCCATTTTTGTCCTAATTTATTGACCAGAACAGGTGACAAAAATGAGGATATTAGCATACCGGAAACCGTTAAGGGCAAAAATTTCACACCCGTCTCAAGCGAAGACAAAAATAAATGTTCCTGAAAATGAATAGAAAGGAAATACATCACTCCATAGATTGAAAAATTATAAGTAAATCCATTTATTAAGCTGGCAACATTCTGTTTTGTGAATAGTTGCCGCTCTATTACTTGTGTCTGATTATTTCTAAACTTGATACTATATGCATATCCAAAAATTAGTAAAGTGATTCCTCCTAAAGTAAATAACAGCGGTAACTGATAGATTACTTTATATTCCTGTATCATAAATACGAAAATTAAGATAAACAATGCAACCAGCACCTGTTCCTTGAAAAACATCGGAATTTTTTCTTTTTCTGTATCCTTGATTGCAGCAAGTCCAGTCCAGATGACAATTAAAGAAAAAGGAATATTGATAAGAAAGGTGCTTTGCCAACCCCACAATTCATTTAAAAAACCACCAACCATCGGCGAAAAGGCAAATGCGATGCCTGATGTTCCGGACCATATACCAAAGGCAGTCGCTCTTTTTTTTGGCTCTGTTACTGTCGATGATAAGAGCTTTGTTGCAATAGGTGCAAACATAGCTGCACCAACTCCTTGAATAATCCTAGAGATTACCAATTGTTCATAAGTGTTAGAGAAACCACAGAATAGCGAACCAACCATAAAGATTGAAATCCCCGTGATAAAGGCATTTCTTGCACCTATTCGTTTACTGAACCTGGCAAAAAATAGGATGAACGAAGCAAATACCAATACATAGCTATTTACGACCCAAGAGGTTTGTAAATTGCTTAAATATAATTGTTCTCTCAAAGGTGGAATAATTATATTTACGATATTTGTATCTAGAATAATTAAGAAAGATCCGATGCAAATACTGATTAAGCTTATTGTTTCTCGACGTGTGTATTTCATAAAAATCACCTTATTTCAATTTTTTTTGAACTGTAACTATTATTTCAAAAAAAATTGAAATGTCAAGAGGGAAATGTTATAATAAAATTATGAAAAATACTCATGTTACTGATATTTTTAAGGTACTTCAGGATCCAATTAGAATTCGAATTATTGAGATGTTGCGATTTGATCAAGGAAGGAGGGAGTTTTTTCCGGATTCATCTGAAGCAGAAGGTGGCTTTTGTCCAATGGATATCCTGACGATTTTGCAGGAAGAAGGGATCCATATTTCTAATACCAAATTGTCTTACCATCTCAAGGAAATGAAAAATACTCATGTTATTTACTTAGTCAAGGAGGGGAAACGTAATTTTTATCTGTTTAATAAAGATAGACTGGAAATGATTCAATCCTGGATAAATTTTATATTAAAAGGATAACCACGCATCAATTATTAAAATTAAAAATGTTAAACATTTTATTTTTAACAGGGATAATGAGTGGGTTCTTTAAGGCTAAATGAATAAAGAAAACTCTTTCCCATGAAAGCGGAGAAAGAGTTTTCGATTGATAATAGTTATAACAAATCCGTATTCTTTTTAACCTGCAGCAATCACATTAAATTCTCACACCTTCCGATACCGCCGCATACCCAAAATATTCAACGTTACAAAAACAACAATAAATAAAAACAAAATAGAGAGGGGAGCCAGAATCTCTCCAAATGTAAATCCTTTTAAAACAACATCGATCATCGCATTTCCTGCATAGTACAAAGGCATAATCGGCGCAATCCATTGCAGCCACGATTCCATGTTATCTACATTCAGCATTCCAGAGAAGAATATCTGTGGAATAATGACGAGCGGGATAAATTGAATCATCTGGAATTCACTGCTGACGAATGTAGATAACAGAAGACCAAGCCCAAGGGCAACGAAGCTTAATAAAATATTAATGATAAACATGTTGCTGATGGAACCGGCGATTTCCATATCTAAAATATATACTGAATATAGGATGATAATCGCTGTCTGCAGAATAGCAAAAATCCCATAGCCGAATAAATAACCAAATACGATCTCAGATTTTCTGATTGGCGTGGATAATAATTTCTCCAATGTGCCGCTGCTTCTTTCTTTTAACATCGACATACCGGCGATTAAGAAGACAAAAAAGAATACAAAGAAGCTGACTAAAATGGGATTTAAAATTTCAAAAAAGGTATTGCTTTCATCGCCATAGATATATTCTACAGTAATCGGGTCTTCATCCATATCGATTTCAGAATCGATGTCTGTATCGATATTCGTGTCCATATTTATATCCATGTTCTCTGCGATTTCTGGAGGTAGCTGCTCCATCATTTCTTCTACGCCTGCTGACATATCTTTCATATTACTTATCATCTCATCGATATTATCCGAAAGGTCATTTAAATTTGTTTCCATTACAGCCTGTGAGCTTCCCTGAATAGCAGGACCCTCATCCATCGGGTTATCATTCAGAATGGTCAATGTCCAATTCCCATCCTTTTCCTCTAAAACACCGCTGGCATTTCCTTCTTCCAGATAAGATTGTATATCCATCTCGTTTTCCTGTTTTACGATGATATCATTATCTTCTAAAATATCGATTACCTCATCATTGACATTAACTGCAGCGATGGTTACCTCGTCATCCGGATCTGGAAAAATATAATTCAATAGCGTAATGACAAAAATAGGAGCCAGAAATAATAATGCAAGAGTACGTTTATCACGTAGAACCTGTTTGCAAATTCGTTTAATCAGCTGAAGCATTCGCATATTCGATTTCCTCCAATTTTAAAAAGACTTGGTCAATATCGCTGACGCCAAAGTTCTCTAATATTTCCTGCGGCGTACCGCTTGCTGCAATTCCTTTATTTTTCATTAATAACAGCTGGTCACATTTCATGGCTTCATCCATAATGTGGGTCGTAATTAACAGCGTACTTTCCTTTTTCAAATCATGCAGTTGATCCCAGATATTTAATTTAAGCACGGGATCAATCCCGACCGTAGGCTCATCTAAAATCAAATACTCAGGCTGATTAATTAAAGCAATCGCAAGTGATAAGCGGCGTTTCATTCCGCCAGAGTAGTGGGCTACCAATTTATTTTTATCCTGTTCAAGCTGGACGAGATTCAGCGTGGACTGAACTGCCTTATTGGATATTTTCCTCCCGTACATATGAGCAAAAAATTGAATGTTTTCCAAACCGGTTAAATCATGGTATAGCGAATCACTTTGCGCCATATAGCCGATTTTGTTTAAAAGTTTACGGTTGGGAACCGCTGTATCATCGATTTGGATAGAACCAGTATCGTATTTTTCCATTCCCATCAAGCATTTAATCAATGTCGTTTTCCCTGTACCTGAAGGACCAATCAATCCGGTGATTTGATTGGCGCTAATATCTATGGAGACATCTTGCAGAATCGTTTGTTTTCCAAAGCTCTTGGACATATTGGATAATTGCATCATAAAACACAACACCTTTCATATAAAAGTGAGTACTCACTCATTATAATATCAGAGTAAGGCTATGATGACAAGAATCTTTTTGGAGAAACTGCTTGGGTTTACGATAAAAAATGATTGCAACAAATACAAAGTTTATCGGATCGCTATTCTGTCGCTTCTCTGAAAGTGGCAATGGCTGGTTTGCTTATAATCCATTTTTTGTGTATCTTTTTTATTGAAAGGGCTGATAGGATAAACATAAGCTACTGTTGGTGTTTCATTCCTTATCGCTTTTCTGACAGATGTATAAATAGAGGGTTATGGAAATACTATCGGAGAAAGAGAGCAGTTTTTCGTTTCCCGATATATAGACCGGAGGCAAAATGATGAAAGTACGAATCGAATATACCTATCAGACACCCAAAGGGGTTACTGCAGCTTTTACTTCTGAGGACATGGAGGCATCAAAAGCGTTATTCATCGTTGAAGATATAAGGAAAATGGGACGTATGAAAAATGTCGTATTCGTCGATTCTCATGAGCATACATGGAGTTTAAAAGAATTACGTAAGCAGATGGAAGAAATTCAAACAGAACCGCATGATATAACTGTTTATTTTGATGGGGGATTTGACCTCGAAACAAGCCATTCCGGTTTGGGCTGTGCCATCTATTATCAACAGAATAATACCTTTTACCGTTTACGAAAAAATGCAATGGTGGAAGAACTTTGTTCGAATAATGAAGCAGAATATGCTGCATTGCACTTGGCACTGGTGGAATTGGAGAGACTGGATGTCCATCATCTGCCTGTCTCTTTCTATGGCGACTCCCAGGTTGTTGTGAATCAATTAATGGGAGAGTGGCCTTGTTATGAGGAAGAATTAACAAAATGGGCAGATCGAATTGAAAATAAAATGAATCAATTGGGAGTTATCCCGGAGTATAAGCACATTTCACGTAAAAAGAATCGGGAAGCGGATCGATTGGCTGGTCAGGCATTGAAAGGGATGGAAATAACAAGCAAAAAAGAACTAGCGGAGTGAGGCAGGGAAGGGATTCTCTGCTTCTTTTGCATGTTAACGTCATTTGACTCCATATAGCTTGCATGATGACAAGCAGCTAATAACATTAAAAAGACAAGGATTATCCCTGTCTTTTTGTCGTTATGCTTTCCCATTTTCTTTGTTAAATGCTCTTGCAGCAGAAATCTTCCGGGTAATATATTTCTCGATTTCAATAATGGTAAAGGTCATCAATCCAATCGCAAAAGGATAGACCCAGTATTGCGCCTCGATTGGATATAAATCAAATACATTCCTTAAGAATGGAATATACGTCACCGTTAATTGAAGAAGGATCAGAACGCCCGCAAGTATAAAAGCGATCTTGTTTGAGAAGAAATCCTTATTAAATGCAAAATGTCGTTCATTTCGCACATTAAACACATGGAAAACCTGTGCGATTACAATGGAATGCAGCGTAATCGTTGTTAACTGTTCCGTTGTATAGTGTTCCGGATCACCAAGCAGGGTTACATTCATGGTCATAATGGCTCCGCCGACAAGCAATGATACGAGAATAATCCGGAAAATATAGTAGGGACTGAGCAGTTTTGCGTTAGCCGGGCGCGGCGGCCGCTCCATTGCTCCCGGCTCCAGTTTTTCGAATGCCAGTGCGAACGAAACGGTTACTGCTGTCACCATATTTACATAAAGGACTTGAATCGGGGAGAGCGGCATATTCATTCCTACGATTAAAGCAGAAACAATCAAGAATGCTTCCGCGCCATTGGTTGGCAGGATAAACAGAATCGTTTTCTTCAAATTATCGTAGACACGCCGTCCTTCCTTCACGGCATTGACAATCGTATTAAAATTATCGTCGACCAGCACCATTTCGGAAGCTTCTTTGGAGACTTCGGTTCCTTTGATGCCCATGGAAACACCGATATCTGCCCGTTTTAAGGCTGGAGCGTCATTGACACCATCACCTGTCATCGCTGTGATTTCTCCGTTTTCCTGCATGGCGGTTACCAACTGCAGTTTGTTCTCCGGACTGGTGCGGGCGAAAACATCTACCTTTTGGGCTGCAGTCAGCATCTCCTCTTCAGACATCTGGTCTAAATCGCGACCTTCGAGAACATTGTCTTGTTCGGTAATGCCCATTTGCTTAGCGATAGCCAGAGCTGTTGCCTTATGATCTCCTGTAATCATTTTCACCTGGATGCCAGCTTTTTTACAAACTTTCACTGCTTCCATCGCTTCTTCTCTAGGAGGATCCAGAATGCCAGCCAAACCAATTATGTTCAATCCTTCACAAACATCTTCGTGATCAATCTGTGTTTTGTTGTTATCAACGTATTTATATGCTGTGCCGATAACTCTTTCTCCTTTGCTGGAGCGTACGAGCGTTTTATCCTCCCAAAGCTTGCGTTGTTCAGAACCTTCTGCCAAACCTGCCATATCAAACAGCCGGTCGGGGGCTCCTTTGACATAAATGATTTTTTCTCCGTCTTTTTCCACGAGTCCTGCCATGTATTTATAGCTGGAATCGAAAGGAATTTTAGAGAGGAGGGGAAGCCGGTCTATTTCCTGATTTGCTTTTTCTGCCAGCGTGACCAAACACCCTTCTGTCGGTTCGCCGCTGATTGTCCATTCTTCATCGTCATCTTTTCGCAAATAGGCATCATTGACTGTTAATACGTTACTTAAAAACAGTTGCAGTTCTTTATCCTCTGCAATATCTATTTCTTGATTATTTTCAAGAATTTTTCCTTCTGGTGCGTATCCTGTACCTGTAACATCCAAGTGCCTGTCGGAGAGTTCAATGGATTGGACGGTCATTTCATTTTTGGTAAGCGTCCCTGTTTTGTCCGAACATATCACGGTTACTGCTCCGAGTGTCTCTACAGACGGCAAATTACGCATAATAGCATTGTTTCTGGCCATTACCTGCATACCTAAGGAAAGAATGATGGAAAGAATAGCAGGCAATCCTTCGGGGATAGCAGCAACAATTAAGCTGATAACGTAGAGTAACAGCTCTCCAATCGGATAGTCATAGAAAACTGCTGCAAAAACAAATAATAAAGCAGCAATGCTGACGATAGCGATGGAAATCATTTTTCCAAAATGCGCTGTTTGTTTTAATAAAGGTGTCTTTAATTCTTCCACTTCTGCAATGGACTGGTTGATTTTACCGATTTCCGTATTTGCTCCGGTGGCTGCGACAATCCCTTGTCCCGATCCAGATACAACCGCTGTTCCGGAAAAAGCCATATTTAATCGATCTCCAAGGACCGTATCCTCCGGCAGGATGTCTGTATTTTTTTCGACGGATGTTGATTCACCAGTGAGAGGGGATTCTTCTATTGTCAGCCGGCTGGCGGCAGTCAACCGTAAATCTGCGGGAATTTTATCTCCTGGAGACAATAATACGATATCACCCGGTACCAGATCGCTGGAAGCAACCTCCATACGTTCCCCGTCACGAATAACTGTTGACTCCAAAGAGAGCATCTTTTTAATGCCTTCCAATGCTTTCTCGGCTTTGTTTTCTTGGAAATAGCCAATGACAGCATTAATCAGAACCACCATTAATATAACGACAGTGTCTGCATAATGTTCTAAAACAATCGTAAGAACAGCGGCAGCTAATAAAACATAAATTAACGTGTCATTAAATTGGCGTAAAAATTTTAGCCATTTTGGATCCTTCTCCGGCTCCGGTAATTCATTTTTTCCCCATTTTTGTCTGCCTTGTTCCACTTGCTCTTTGCTTAAACCATGCTTTATATCTGTTCCAAGCTCTGATTCCACTTGCTCTGTCTGCATGTTAAACCATTTTTTCTGTGCCATAAGCACGTGCCCCTTTCTTCCTGAACCCGTTTTATCTTTTACGAATAAATAGGAGTAAAACGTTTCAAGGAGGTTTAAACTAGAAATGAACGTTAAGGGGTGTTTTTCTGCTGCTTATGAATCGTTGATACAGAGGTAATGAAAAGTATCCAGCAGAAAATCACGCTTGATTTTTTATAGCTGTAACCATCATCCATCACCTCTTTCTATCTTGAAGTAAATGTATCCTCACTTATAATGATGAAGGATATATAAGGACAGTTCAAGGAGCATTGGTTGAAAATTTTCGACAATTTAGTGATGGTCTTTTTGTTAATACGGTATGAATGCTTTTAAAATGGAGGCAAGTAATCTGAAAGGAATTTTTACAGTACAGCTATGCGAAATGAATACTCCCACCACTTCATTTCTACTGAAATTTGAAGTGGGGGTTTCTGGGGTGTCGACTTTCAAGATGACGATTAACCACCAGTGGAGTTGACACGTTGGTGTGCTAAAAACACCCAACCCCGCTATCCCATTGGTCCTGCCTTTGGGACTACTTTTATTTGAGAATGATTGCTGCCGGTCGAAGCAGCATCTCAATGCAAGCGAAGGGTTCTTCAAATGCTTCCCGAAATATTTTCCTCATAATATTTCCGGCTCCATTGACATCGGCGTTCATCATAACTCCATTCTTGGACTGATAAAGCCCGCGTTTTATTCGCTTACCTGAAAAAGCTTTTTTTGAAGTCTTTTCACCGTAAACAGGGATTTCATCCTGATCAAGAAAGCTCGCTTTCGATGTGTAGGATTCTTCTGTCATAATGACTTTGATTCCATGTCTCTGAGCTTTGTATTCAATCATTTCCATCAAAAGACGATGCGGAATGGTTGTAAACGATTGGTTGTTTCGTTTCCCCATCTTGGCATGTTGTTTCCACGCTTTATTTTGCCCAATAATGATGGTATCAATATCCTCTTCCAGGGCTATTTTTTCGATTCGGTAACTCGCTTTATGAAATAAATCTTTGATTTGATTAAAGCGTCTGTAGTTGATTTACTTCAATCGTTTAGACGTAAACAGACCTTCATTGGTGTTTTTACCCTGTCTAAGAATTCCGTGGTAATGCGCTTTCAATTGGTTGTAGCGTTGATTGATGGATTTGATATTTTTGCCCTTCACTACAACAGGCTTTCGTCCTGTATTGGTGACAATGGTTGCAAGGTTATCCATTCCTAAATCAACGGACATGTACCGTTTTTTCGATGCTTTCATTTTTTGTTCTGACGGTACTTGAAAAACCAGTTCTACGACGTAGTGACCATACTTTGGGATAAGGCGGACTTGTTTCAGTCTTCCTTCCGTAAACCCTAATTTACCGATGTTTAAACGTTCCTTCGTTTTAGGAAACTTCAAAAACTTATTCTCTTTTATGACACAATCTTGGTTTGAAAAAAGAACTTCTTTTTCTTTCTTACGACTATATCCTGGAATTTTTGGTCTTGCTTTAAACTTTGAAGGGTTCGTTTTATATTCTCGTAAACTGCCATAAAATGCTTTCCAATTTTGGAACACCGTTTTCATAACCCCTTGACTCGATTGCGTTGGCAGAGAGCGATAATCGTCTTGTGCCATGGATTTAAAAAGAGCATCCAAAAAATTGTAATCAACATAAGGGTTTTCTCTAGAAGGTTCTTTGAATACATGACACTTGATTTCTTTTCGTTATCGGGCGGGTTTGGAATGTTCTTTTACGACCTTCTTTTGATAAACAACGAATTGGTTATCGTTGATTATTGGCATATGTTTTTGGATAGCGTCTAACACTTCTTCCTGAAGCGGCTGCAACGCTTTTTCCTGCGTGAAAGCTGTAAATACTTGCCGGATATAAAAATTGGTCGTGTTATGCATATTCTTTGCATTTTGACACATTTCTTTGAAATATCCGTACATACGGTGATTCATTTTTACCCATATTTGCATCGTTTGGTAATTCGCCATTTACTTTCCACCCCTCTAAAACGAACTAACGTTCTGTAATTTATTTTACTATAAAGGGAATAAAAATTCTAGCGAAAAAACCGCCAATTCACCTCCCACCTAAAATTCCATCGAATTTTTGAGGAAGGAGTCCTCTTGGCTGAAATGATAGATTGAACTAATAATAATCAAAATAGTTTAAAATAGGATTCGATATGTTAGCATGGAAGGGAATTGAAATAGAACACAGGGGTTGTGATACAATGCTATGGTTAATTTTATTAGCTGTTCTGATTTTAGGGGGTTATTTGATTATCAAAGGTTCAACCAGAGGGTATAAGATACTGGGATATGTCATTATAGGATTCACAGTTGTATTTGCAGTGGTGATTTTATCCAGTATCGGCGTTAAAACAAATAACATAATAAATGAACAGCCCTCAAATGAGGGGGATTCCATAATTGTTGATTAACATAAGAAAACCGGACCGCCTTTTGCCCGGTATTCTTATGTATCCTTAGGTGTATCCTTCGGGAAGAACCATAGAATAATAAAAGTCAGTGTACCAATTATGAATAGACCAAAGAACACCGTGTGAAATGCCTGGGTCAACCCATCCTGCATTAAAGCCAGTGTATCTGGCGGGATAGATTCTCGTAATCCTTCATTTAAAATAGCATCTGTATTTGGCATATCTTCATCGATTGCTTGCTGCTGATAATATTGCTGCAGGCGCAGATTAAGAATACCGCCTAACAATGCAGTACCGATTGCACTGCCAATGATACGCATAAACATATTTAAAGAGGTAGCCGACCCTCTTGCCTGCCAGGACACACTATTTTGAATGGCTACGATAAATGTTGTCGAAGTCAGCCCCATCCCTATTCCAACAATAAAAGAGCTGAAACCGGCATAAATGGGCCCTTTTTCTGCATCAAGCAGGAAAAAGAGAAATGTGCCCACAAATAATGCGATACCGCCAAGAAATGCTGTTTTTCTAAAGCCGATTCGTAATACCATATGACCGGCGGCAGTGGCTGCAATTGGCCAGCCAATGGATAAGGTGCTCAAGGTAAAACCGGCCACAATCGCTGATTCTTCCATGACTCCCTGTACATACGTAGGAAGAGAGCTGCTTAAACCTAAAATAATCATACCGGAAAGTAAGGTAGCGATATTGGCAACGATCATTAATTTGTTCTTCCATAAAGATAAAGGCATCATTGGCGCTGCGCATCTCTTCTCCTGCCAAATAAATAAGGAAATACAAATGACAAAGAGTCCAAGGAGACCGAGCGTTTCTGGTGACAACCAAGCCCAATTTGTACCTACCTGTACAAACACGATAATCAGCGATGATATGGCTATAAAAAAGAAGCTTGTCCCAAGATAATCGATGGTTTTCTGTTCTTTATCCACTTTTTCATGAAAGAATAGGACAACTCCGGCCAAGCCGATAAGGCCAATCGGAATGTTCATCCAGAATATCCAAGCCCAATCAATGTATTGTACAATGACTCCTCCCAGAAGCGGGCCGGCAACAGAGGATATTCCCCAGACACTTGCTAAATAACCCTGTACTTTGGCGCGTTCTTCCAAATTATACATGTCTCCGACCATGGTAGTTACTATCGGATGAATGGCCCCGGCGCCCAGCCCCTGGATAAGCCGGAAGATAATAAGGGCAGTCATCGTTTCTGCTAATCCGCATAATAAAGAACCAATCAGAAAGATAACCACACCAATGACAAAGATTGGTTTGCGGCCAAATAAATCAGCTAATTTGCCATATATCATCGTGGTGACTGCCTGCATTAATAGGAAACTGGAAAAGACCCAGCTGTACAGCGTGAACCCGCCTAAATCGGATACAATGTTAGGCATGGCAGTGGCAATAATGGTTCCTTCAATTGCAGCCATAAACATAGATAATACGAGGGCAATAAGCACGATAGGCCGTTTGGTTTGTTTATGTACCATCTATAATTCCTTCCTTTACTCTAGCTATTTGTTTCTACCCACTGTGCAAGACTCTCTGGCCACAGGTGATTTTGCGAACTATCAAAAGTCTTTTCAAACCGCAGTACTAATCTATAATCCAATTAGCTTTATTGTAGCAGATGCTTTCTTATTTTGTAAGAAATGGAATGCCAGTTTCATAGTTCATTGTCCGAAATGCGTCAGCAGGGGAGGCTCGTTGAACAGATTTAATATTCCTTTGTTGGAAACCGGATAATCTATTCTTTGTTATGATATTTTCATAGAGGGTGAGGAACTATCAGTTAAAATGGATAGCTCCTATATTTTTCGCTTTCATTTTAAGTTGATTATAACTGCCTGCAATAATAAAGAAAACTTGGTTGTCACCTAGACTTTAAGTGACAACCTTAGTTACACTTATGCAGTAAGAAAGTGTAAACTTTCTTAACTGCCAAAAAAAGGCTATTGCAGCCTTTTTACCGTCATTTAAACTAACTCTATTTTATATACTCCACGATCCGTAGTAATAAAAAACTTCTGTCCATTAAATTCAAATAAAGAGTTATCCTCCAAAGGGATTTCATAATTGGATGACGGAAGCGGTTCATCGCTCATCGTTGGCAGCGCTTCGATTTGTCCGTCTCCGTTTAAAAGTAAGCTATGTTTTGGTACATAGTCATCAATTCTGCGGGTATTCTGGTCATAGGATATGCTTTGCAGATGGATTACTGTTTGATCGATATCGTTTATTTCATGCTTTGTAATTTTAATTGTTCTTCCGTTCCACTGTTGTATCAGCGTATTAAACTCCTCAATAGTTAAAAAACCATGCTCCATAGAACAACCCCTCCTGTGTATAATTTTCCTAAATACAACGGAAATATACAGGAAGAAAGTAAATAAAAAATCGTAATATTTGTACGCGGACTTTGAGAGGTAAGAGGTAGAAGTACTAAAGGATAACGTAACGGAGCGATTCGGTTATTGAACCGAATCGCTCCGTTGTACCAATTATTTTTCATGTGCCCGTTTATCAGCAGCGCGGCTTCTTGCTTGAGCTTTTCTGTCTTCTGCATCAGCAAACTCATCTGAAAATTCAACATCTATGCCGTCAGATATTTGATTTTTTGGAGTTTGTGACAAAAAATTATTTTTTCTTTTCTTATGCTCATCTCTGCCCATTGGGAACACTCCTTTTAGGTTGTATATAATTGGTTAGTCGAACATTCGGCCAGACAGATTGAAGATTGCAATACATCGAGCCGCTCTGTGAAGGCAGCTGCTGCACCGCCTTATCCCCTAGATAACATAAGGGAAAACTGTACTGACATATCTGTATTTTTAACAGGTTTACGATACTTATTCATTTTTTCCGCTGGTAAAATTAGAACATACTGTACCGCTTAAACTTGTGGCAGTAATCTGTGACGGTTATTAAAATTTGTTCAAGCAGAAATTTTCGTATAATAATGTTTAGTAATCTGTTTAGAAAGGAAAAGTATTAAAAAGACACAGAGAGGTGGATGAAAATGTCCAACAATGAAAAGCGTTCTTCAAAAAGCGGAAAACCGAATCGGAATGAAGAGCGAAGAACCATGCTGGATGAACATGAAGAGCAGATGTTTGTCGATGACGTTCCATTGGAAGATTTAAAAATAGAAGCTAAGGATGAGAAACGAAAGACGAAATCGAAGGATGATTCGCAAAGTGAAAAGAAGCATAAGGAGAAACAAAATAAAGACAACGACAGTAAAAAACCCTGAGCATTCTTGCTGAGGGTTTTTTTGATATGGAGAGAATCTCTTGAAATTCATTAGAAGCTGCCATCGCAATGGATTAAGTTCTCTATAAATAAATAGACGGGTTTAACTGTGTAGCCAGTTATTCAGTATAATTATTCGTTAAAATGCATAAATATTAGGTATTTTGTTTCATTTATTTTTATCTTTTCCGTGATAGAATAAGGAACATATATTAATTAGCAATAATTTTTATTTTCAATTTATCATGGAGAAAAGCAAAACGCCACTGAATGAAGTTTCGTTATCTTATGAGATGAAATAACTGATAAGGATGTATGTACATATCATTCATACTTCATTCATCAAAGCATCAAGAGAGAAGGAGAGGACAGATGGAGCATATGGGATGGCTATCGCTAGTTCCGCCAATTTTGGCAGTGATTTTAGCGATTCTAACGAAAAACGTTATTATTTCATTATTTTTAGGCGCCTTTGTCGGCGTACTTATTATTGTAGGAGGAAATCCATTAACTGCGACAACAGAAACGATAGGGAATTTTCTTTTTCCGCAACTGACGGACAGCTACAATGCGGCAGTGCTTGTCCTGCTATTTTTTATCGGAGGATTTGTAGCTTTAATTGAAAAATCAGGGGGAGGCGCTGCACTTGCAGCAAAAACCGTCAAATCGATTAATTCCAAAGTGAAAGCTCAATTATCTGCCTGGCTGGGCGGTTTGATTATTTTCTTCTCTGATTTGGGAACACCTTTAATTGTAGGCCCTATTTTTGAAAAAATATTTGATAAAGCAAGAATTTCCAGAGAGAAGCTGGCGTATATCATTGATTCCACGTCATCACCAGTTGCAGTACTGATTCCTTTCATTGGCTGGGGCGTCTATATTATGGGGCTGATAAGAAGTGAATTTGATGCACTGGGAATAACCACATCGGAGTTCGATACCTTTGTTCAAGTCATTCCATTTCAGTTCTACGCTATTTCCGCAGTGTTAATGATTCCATTAATGGCCGTATTTAAATTAGATTTTGGTCCGATGGCAAAGGCAGAACGGAGAGTGAGGGAAACTGGAGAACTGTACTGGAAGGATTCCAAGCCGCTGCGGAGACCGGATAAGGAAGCAGATAGTAATCAAGAAGGCAAGGCTATTTTAATTTGGCTGCCTTTATTGGTCTTATTCGTTACATTGTTTGGCTTGCTTTCCACAAAAGGATTTCCGTTTGAGCCGGTGGATGGAAATGACTTCCGCGTCTCACTGACAACAGCTTATTTATTTGCGGCTATTACTATTTTTATTTTATTAATCAGCTTCCGTCTGAAAAAGTTTGCGGAGATTTTTGATATTTATACTTCCGGGATGCAAAAGATGGTGTATGTTGCTGCGACGTTAGTGCTTGCATGGTCGCTTGGAACGGTTATCAGTGAGATGGGGACAGCGAATTATATTGTAGAATTGATGCAGGGAAGAGTGCCGGCGTTTATCATACCAGCATTGCTCTTTGTTATCGGGGCAATCGTTTCACTTGCTTCCGGCTCTTCCTGGGGAACCTTCGCCATTATGCTTCCAATCGCTATTCCGATGGCAGTTGCATTAGATGCCCAAGTGCTTGTCTGTATCGGCGCTGTATTGTCAGGTGGTATTTTCGGAGATCATAGCTCCCCGATATCTGATACAAGTATTCTGTCATCAACAGGAGCTGGTGCAGATCATATCGATCATGTGAAAACACAGTTCCCTTATGCATTGACGAATGCAATCATTGCGATAATCGGTTTTGTGATTGCAGGTGTGACTGGCAGTCCGTGGACCGTAGTATTGACAATTGTATTGCTTGTGTTAGCAGCTTTTGTTTTATCAAAGTTGACAAAAAATAAATATGAATCGAAAATGAATATATAACAGAAACATGCCTTGCTGGTGAAGTGAGGCATGTTTTATTTCAATTTTTTAAATGGAGGAAGTAATAATGCAATGGAAAAAGCCTGGTAGTGATGATTACGCTGCCTTAATTGAATTATGGGAGAAGTCTGTTTTGGCAACACATGATTTTTTAGCATCAGAGGATAGGGAGGCGCTCAAGAAGGAAATTCCTGCTTATTTTCCGCAATTAGATATGAAAATGTGGTTTGAAGATACTACATTCGTTGGATTTTCCGGTGTGAATGCGTCTCAGTTAGAAATGCTGTTCTTGGACCCGGAGCAAATAGGGAAGGGGCTTGGCAGCAGGATTTTAAATGATTTAATTGAAAAGGACGGTATTAAGACAGCAGATGTCAATAAAGATAATACATCGGCTCTTGCTTTTTACCTGAAAAACAACTTCCAAGTTACTGGAGAGTCAGAACAGGATGACCAGGGGAGGGATTATCCGATTCTGCATTTGTGTTTGAAAGCGGAGTAATATATGGAAGTGAAATTGCAAGGTGAGGAGAGCGAGTGTTCTTTTTAACAATAGCATAGGAAAAAGGACCATTAAATAAAGCCGCTTGCTTCTTCGTGAAGCAGCGGCTTTATCTTATAGTAAATTCTTTTCGTTAGGCAATTTGATGCTTTTTCACTGGTACTGCCTGGTCAAAGCTTGCATGTTTTTCTCTGACGGTAATAAAGCAGACAGCTCCAATCAAGCTTGGTACGGCAAATGCCATAAATGCATGCTGCGGGTCTAAATTGGTTGATAACAGAAGGGCGATGGCTACCGGCGCCATAATACCGCCAATCCGTCCAACGCCGACAGCGATACTTAACCCTGTTGTACGAATCTCCCGCGGGTAAAATTCTGAAATATACGGGTTCACTAAATTTTGTGTGCCTACTGTACAAGCGCCGGTTAAGGTAATGATTAAATACAGTAAGAGCGAGCTTGTAGTGATGCTTAATAAAACAAAGCAGAGTGAACCGATAAAAAACATCAGGATTAAGACAGAACGATGACCAAGACGATTCACTAACATCCCGCCGAATATGGAACCGGAAATTTGTCCGACAGCAAGCATCAGGTTAAAGGATAAGCTGGATGTTAGACCGTGACCGGCGTCCACCATAATTTGCGGCAGCCAGGTTGTCAGTCCGGAAATAACGAGCATGGAGCAGGTAACTGCAATCCAAAATGCAATGGTACTGCTGGTTCGCTTATTAGAGAAGACCTTTTTAATCGGAATTTCCTTCGTGCTTTCTTTAAATGATTCATATTCATAGTTATCAGACGCTTGATAGTTACCGCCAGGATCAACTTTATTGAGAATCTCTGCAATTTTATCGCCTTTTTTCTTGGTCAGATAATAAGAAACGGATTCCGGAAATTGCTTTAAAAACCATGGCAGAGCAAGAAGCGGAATAATACTAATCCAATATAAAAGTCTCCAGCCCATCATTTCCATCAAATACATACCAATCAAGGAGGCAATAATCGCGCCGATGGAATAACCGCAATACATCGTAGCAATGGTTAATGGCCGCTTCTTCACCGGAGAATATTCACCCATAATAGCTACGAGGATTGGCATAATTCCTCCCAAGCCCAGCGCCGCAATCACTCTCATTATCATAAAGAGGGTGGGGTTCTGTGCAAACCCGGCTAAAAAGGTGAAAAGGCTGAACAAGATTAAGCAAATTGCAATCGCTTTTTTACGCCCAATAAGATCCGAAATAGAACCCAGCAGGAAGGTGCCAACCATCGTACTAATCAGCGTATAGCTGCTGATTGCGCCAGCCTCGATTCTGCTGATATTAAAATCCTCCATCATCAATGGCAGCCCAATCCCATAGATCGCCACATCGAAGCCATCAAAGGCAATGGCGAAAAAGCACCAGAGAAAGATAAGTAAATGAAATTTATTAAACTTACTGTTACCTAAAACCTGTGTTGTCTGAACCGTCCGCATGTTTAAAAAACGTCCTTTCCTTTAAATAATCGAAGTGTAATGATTATTTAAAATACTACCATGAAACCATGGTTATAAGGTAATTGTAAAAAGGTATCGTTCGCTATAGGTAAAAGCTATATCAAAAAAGGAGAGGATAGAAGCAGTTGTTTGTAATAAATAAGGTACGTAAAAAAATCCTCTGATAGAAGCTATTCTTATCAGAGGATTTTAGAAAGTAATTTATTCTGTTAAAAGCGGATAATATCCTTCTTTATTATGCGTTTCTGTTCCAACTAACGGCGGGTTGAAGACACATACCATACGCATTTGGGTGCGTGCCCGCAGACGGTGCTTATCATTTTCATCTAGCAGATACATCGTGCCAGGCTTAAGCTGGTGTACCTCTCCGGTGGAGACCTTTTCGACTTCTCCTTCACCTTCAATGCAATAAACCGCTTCAATATGGTTCTTATACCAGAAGAAATTATCTGTCCCTGCTTTGATAATGGTATCATTCATGCTGAAGCCGACACCATCTTTATTTAAAATAAAGCGGCGGCTCTCCCAGTTTTCCGATTTTGTTTCATCTTCTGTTCCAATTAAATCTTCCAGTGATTTTACGATCATTTATAAATTCTCCTCTCCGTAAACCATATCTCTATTTTTTTAAAACATGCTTTATACTGTCTTCCAGAATGTCTAAACCTTTTACCAAACCTTCCTGATCAATAATCAAAGGCGGCAGGAATTTCACCACTTCATCATCTGGACCAGAGGTTTCTACAATAAGTCCGCGTTCAAATGCCTCCGCACAAATTTCACCTGCTAAACCTTCCTTCTCCACAGCAATGCCCTGCATTAAACCTCTGCCTCTAGCTTCTCCGTTTAACTCCGGATAGTGGTCAATCAATCTGTTGATTTCTGATTTAAGAAATGCGCCTTTTTCTTGTACAGCATTGGCAAAATCATCATTTTCCCAATTTTTCAGTGCTTCGGTTGCAGCAAGAAAGGCCATATTATTGCCGCGGAAGGTTCCATTATGCTCGCCCGGTCCCCATTGATCATATTCTGACTTGATTAACGTAATCGCCATCGGCAGACCAATTCCTCCAATGGATTTAGACAGGCAGACTACATCTGGTTTAATTCCCGCCGGCTCAAAGCTGAAGAAGGTGCCCGTCCGGCCATTTCCTGCCTGGACATCATCCACAATCAGGAGAATGTCCCAGCGTCTGCATAGTGCTTCTACTTTTTTCAGCCATTCCATGCGTGCAGCATTAATCCCGCCTTCTCCTTGAACGGTTTCCAGAATGATGGCAGCAGGGAGGGCAACACCGCTTCCGCTGTCTTCTAAAAAGCGATCCAGATAAGCAATCGAATCATTGTCCTCCACATAATTATCAAATGGCATCGAAACGGCATGATGCAATGGAACTCCGGCACCATGTCGCTTGAAGGAGTTTCCTGTCACAGAAAGGGAGCCAATCGTCATCCCGTGAAATGCATTGGTAAAGCTGATAACTGTTTCTCGTCCAGTTATTTTTCTGGCGATTTTCAGCGCGCTTTCTACGGTATTTGTACCGGTAGGGCCAGGGAACATAATTTTATAATCCAGATTTCGGGGCTTGAGAATGACATCAGTAAAGCGTTCCAGAAAATCTTTTCTGGGAATCGTAGCCATGTCCAGGCTGTGAATCACGCCGTCATTTTTAATATATTCAATTAATTTCTCCTGCATCGCATCGTCATTATGCCCGTAATTCAATGTACCTGCGCCTGCAAAGAAATCAATATATTCTTTTCCATCGGTATCCCACAGCTTATAGCCTTTTGATTTTTCAAAAACAGTCGGCCATCCTCTGCTGTAGCTTCTTACTTCAGATTCTAAATTTTCAAACGTTTTCATTTTCGCATCATTCCATGTTGCTGTTGTCAATGAAATCATTCCTTTAATTATTTATTTTCTGTAGCAATCGGTCCAATTGTAAACAGTAGCTCATCTTCATGTTCTTCCTCTTCATCCGGAAAATCATCCGTTACATAGCAGTCACTGATATGACACTCCGTATCAAGCTTTTTAGCGAGACCTTTAAATAAAGACTGAGAAGGTTGATTGGATGGAGAAACGGTTGCTTCTACATAATCAATCTTTTTACAAGCTTCGCGCTTTAATAATTGGCGCAGCATTTTCGTTGCTAATCCGTTACCTCGAGCGGAAGCATCTACAGCAACTTGCCAGATAAATAGTTTATTCGGATTATTCGGATTTTTATACCCGGAAATAAAACCGAGCGTTTTCCCGTTTTTTTCTGCAATGATGGAGGTTCCTGAAAAGATATCGCACCACATTAAGTAACTGTAGGAAGAATTGAGATCAAGCACCTTGGTAGCTTTAATCAGTTCCCAAACAGCTGCCCCGTCATCTTTTGCAGGTTCTCGAAAATAAAAATCGTTTTCTTTTTCAATAGTCATTGTCATATTATTTGTTGTGTTTGTATTAATGCTCTCACCTCCTGAGTGGATTTTTTACTTACCATATTAGATTAACATAAGGAAAAATAACGTCAAAACGCATATAACGGAGAATAACGCGATTATTCGTGATAAGAAGGGGTGAGGGTAAAATGATTGCCATTGGCTATAAATAGCTTTGAATATAACAGAAATAATCCGTTTTATAAACTTTTGGGGAAAATAAAATAATGAATTAAATAGATAAACCATATTGTGGGGATAGAAAAGGATAACTGTAAGCTAAAAATTTATTATTGAAGAACAAAACAGCTGTCCGCTCATTTTTAGGGGAGTAAATGATTAAGGGACAGCAATAATAAAGCTTGAATTGATTAATTTTCTTTTAATTTTTCATCCATTTCCATCATTTCAGATACTGTAATGGTTTTATATTGGTTTTCAGCTAAATAATCAAGAATAAGCGGGAGAGCTTTAACTGTTTGCTCTCTTTTTCCTCCTGCATCATGAAACAGTACGACATCCCCCGGGGAGATATTGCTGATGACGTTATCTGCAATGGTTTTATAATCTACTCCGTCCCAGTCTTTCGTATCTTGATCCCAAGACCACAGTGCAACATGTAATTGGTTTTCTCGGGCTTTCTTTACAATCGCATCATTATAACTGCCGCCGACCGGCCGGAAAAGCTTTGGCCGATTTCCTGTGATGGCGTAAAGGATATCAGAGGTTTCTTTCATTTCTTGACTAAGTCTGCTGAGTTTCATGGTGTGATCATAGGTGTGATTGCCGAGTTCATGCCCTTCCATTACTTGCCGATGGATGATATCTGGGAATTTTTCTGCGTGAGCTCCGAGCACAAAGAAGGTAGCTGCGGCTTCGTATTCAGCTAATATATTGAGAATGGCAGGAGTGTATTTTGAATGCGGACCATCATCAAATGTTAAAGCAATTACCTTTTCCTCCGTTTTTGCATCCCAGAAAATATCTCCGTCTTTCTCAAAATCAAATCTATCTTTCGCATATATCTGCTCTTGGATGAATAGAAAAGCACAAGAAGTCAGAAGCAGGTAACTAATCGCATAAAATATTTTTTTCTTCATTTCACACCTCTCATTTTCAAAAAATAAGTTAAACTTTAAGTATTTATGGACGTAATTAGTTATTAATTAAATCTATTATTTGCTAAGAAGCACGTTTTTATCATAAGCAAATTTTGGAGAAGAAAAGAGGAAGGCTAAACCAACTTCTTCATTTTAAATATACTGTAAGAAAAGCTGTATAAAATGGATGACTTAAAAACGCATGATGGAAAGATGCTTCCAAGAAAAGGTTTTGAAAAGCAGGAGCAGAAAGGTGAAAAAATTAATTACTAAAAAGGCAAAACTTAATTAATTTCTCCAAAAGTTTAGCTATAAAAAGATACCTGAATCAGGATTACTCTCCAAGGATTCAGGTATCTGACAAAAACAGGGCTTAACTATTTGCGGTTGCGGTTATTGCGTCGCTCGTTGTTGTGGTTGTTGTTATCTTCGAAAGCATTCTCGTCGATAAATTCATTTTCATTGGCAAATTCCACGTTATTGATTTCTTGATTATTGCGGTTCTCATTATTGCGGTTTTTGCGTTCATTTCGGTTAAAGTTACGTTTATTGTTATCCATGGAAAGCCCTCCCATTATTCTTTATGAGAAAAACATTCATTTTTGAAGCGTTACTTGAAGCAGAAGCTTCCAGTACAAATGTCGTCCTCGAATTATATTTTACCCCCTTATCAAAAATTCACTCGTTATTTCGAAAGCCATATTTTGTTATTTTTTACCGTCCAAACCCATTGGAACGGCAAGGCTCGGTGTGCCGGTTAAATTAACTGGAACAAATGGCAGACATCTTCTGATAACTTCCAGATTTTGCTCTACCCATTGTTCACTATAGATATGAGGCGTGATAGGTATGTTTGGACCGAGCAATATATCGACCTGTTTAAAAGCTTTCTCAAAACCTTTCACCAATTGTCTCCGGGCCTGCTGCGCCTGATATATTGCGGTGTTTCAGTTAAAGCGCCGGCCAGAAAGAAACTCCGTATGTCTGCAGAATATTCGTTTGAATGGGTCTGGAGCCATTGGTGGTGTAAAGCAGCTGCTTCGCCAGCCGCTATCGTATAGCCGGAAAAGGTTGATAAAGCTAATTCAGGAATTTCTACATCCACTATTTCAGCACCTAAATAGAGGAGTGTTTCCATGGCATGTTTGAAAAGGATTTCTATATCAGGGGCCAGGTCTTGGAGAAAGTATGCAGGGGTACCAATTTTGATTCCTTGGATTCCATTATTTAAATCGGATATATAATTTGGAACGGACACATCCAGACTTCCCGGATTATTTGCATCAAAACCCGCCATATAATAAAGCATACATACTAAATCAGAAACAGATCTTGCCATGGGACTGGCAGTATCTAAAGTCATAGCTGTAGGAAAAATACCATGCGTACTGACTAATCCATAAGTTGTCTTCAGACCGTAAATACCGCAGATGGAAGCGGGTAAGCGAATGTATTAAAATGTATCTGATCCAGCTGCAAGCTCATGCAAATTTTGCTTTCCGAGCATATTGCCGCTTGCTCTTACCAATTTATCTCCGGTTGTCGCATTTTTTTAGAAATAAAATCTATAAAAAGTCTGGAATGGAGTATATTCCGGCGTAAATGGAAGGTAGACAGAGACCGCGTCTCCCTTTGGACGTTCTCTTTAATCATGCTGAGATTTTCGAATATAACTTTCGATGCAGTAATCCAAAGGAATGATGTTTTTAGGAAGTACAAGGGATTTCTCATATTGTAGTAAAAATAGCGTTCTAATTTAAGAAAAATTACGTAAATATAGAAATGGTATGTATACTGAAAGGTTTGAAAGGGTGATTGTGTGGATGAGAAATCGTCAAGAAATCAACATTCTGATAATAGAGATGTTAAGCAGGACCAACTAGATCAGTTTCGCGTAAAGGATTCAGGGAAGCCGATGACAACACAGGAAGGGAAAAAGAGATCACAGGACCAGGACCAATTAAAGGCTGGTATACGCGGGCCTTCCTTACGTCAGGATTATGAGTTTTTTGAAAAAATGTCGCATTTTGTCCATGAAGAAATACCGGAAAGAGTAGTTCATGCAAGAGGCTACAGTGCTTATGGTGAGTTTGAATGTTATCAGTCCATGAAGCATGTGACAAAGGCAGTTTTTTTGCAGGAAGCCGGGAAAAAGACGCCAATAACTGTTCGTTTTTCTACGGTGCAAGGGGCTAAAGGATCGTATGACACCGCGAGAGACTTGCGCTGCAAAGGCGTTAAGCTGTATACGGAAGAAGGAAATGTTGACCTGACAACGATTGCCATGCCTGTATTAATTAATCAAGATGCGATGAAGTTTCCGGATGCGATGCATGCGTACCAATCTAAGCAATCTGATGATATCCCAACGGCAAGCGGAGCCCATGATCGCTTCTGGGATTACGTGGCTAATAACGATGAAGCCCTTCATATGGTGCTTTGGATAATGTCTGACCGCGGGATTTTAAGAAGCTATCGAATGATGGAATCATGGTCGATTAATACGTATTTATTTGTTAATGACCAGGATGTCGCATCCTTTGTGAGGTATGTTTGGAAACCTGTTCTTGGAGTGCACTCCCTGCTGCAGGATGAAGCACTGAAAATCGGCGGGCTTGACCCCGACTTCCATAGAAAGGACCTGCGAGAGGCCATTGATAAGGGGGCTTATCCTGAATATGAACTGGGTGTTCAATTAATTTCGATGGAAGATGAGTTTAAATTCGATTTCGATGTGCTTGACCCTGCAAAGTTTTGGCCGGAAGAGCTGGTTCCTGTTCAAATGATTGGTAAATTGACATTAAATCGAAATATTGATAACTACTTTACAGAATCAGAACAGGTTGCATTTAACCCCGGCAATGTTGTTCCGGGAATTGACTTTTCTAATGATCCTGTTTTACAAGGCAGATTGATGGCATATCGAGAAACCCAAAATCATCGGCTGGGCAGTTCCAATTATGCGGAATTACCAATTAACCGTTCTGTCTGTCCATTTCATAATAATCAGCGGCGGGGCTTTATGAGACAACGTATCGATGTTGACAAGGTAAATTATCATGAAAATTCACTGGCTGATAATACGCCATATACAGTGCCTCCAGAAGAGGGCGGCTACAAAGATTACCCTGGGAAAGTAGATGGCTATAAAATTAGAGCCAGGAGCGAATCGTTTAAAGATTATTATTCACAGCCGAGAATTTTTTGGAATAGTTTAACCCCGATTGAAAAGCAGCATACAATCGAAGGATTAAGTTATCAGGTTGGAAAAGTAAAAAGCGAATCTGTCCGGCAGCAGGTGGTTGATAAACAGCTTGTCCATGTTGATAAGGAAATGGCGTCCATTGTTGCTGATAACATTGGAGTGAATCGTCCAAGCGGATCCAATGTGTCTGTTTCTACAAGCTACCCTTCTCTTAGCCAGTCCAATACCCCTCGTTATGCATACACGCAGAAAGCAGGTGTATTGATTGGTGATGGTTTTGGAAATGAGGTCACTGAGACGCTTAACGTTTTAGAACAAAATGGCGTTTTTGTTGTCATCATCAGTGACAGACTCGGTACTGTTGCTGGTGCTGGAGGAAGAGAACTTAAAGTTGATGACACTTTTATTACGACAAGTCCCTATCTGGTAGACTCTCTTTATATTGTTGGCGGCCGCTCCAAGCATCAGGCAAAATTCGATTCCCAAGTTACAGAATATGTGCATACAGCTTATCAACACTATAAACCAATTGGTGTTGCTTCTACAGGGCAGCCATATATTCAAGCATCCAAAAATAATAATTTAGCTGGTGTTGTTTTTGCTGCGAATAATACAGACTTTGGAGAAGAATTTGTTTCTGCTATTGCAGAGCATCGTTTTTGGAATCGAACATAGTATGGAAAAAGAGCATTGTAAAAAGATGCTCTTTTTTATTCTTAAAATATTTCCTGGACTGAATCCAAAAGTCAGCATTTCCAACGAATATGAAAAGCATAGACCAAAGCAGTTTTGCCATTTGATAAATTGACTATTTGGGACGATTTATTTGTAATTATACGATACGCGTCGAGGTAATGGATTAGAAAATGCCATTACTAAAAGCGTTGATTTATTTAATTTTTATTATGCTCCGTTTCCTGCTGCCGTTCTTCTGAGCAGGTAAAACAATACAAGCGGCCCCGTTCGTTCACACCATCTAAAAAGCCGTCTTTACAGTAAATTTCTTTATTGCATGTTACACATGTACCTATATATTCCTTCATCCGTCTCCCTCATTTCTTCTTTGAATTTTATTTATTTGAACATGAAATCCACCGCTTTGTTTACATCGATATATCTCCATTGTATCTAAAAAGGGAACCAACATGGATAATTTTTAATTAATAGAAGCCTGACAATATGAAATGATTGATGAATGAAGGAGGCAGTTATAAAAACTGTTTCCTTATTAACTATAGATGGAATTTTTATTACGGTGCTCATGTGCCGTAATATGTATACATTCATAAAAAAACAAATACTACTTTTTAAATCGAACAATAAATATAGGGGGGCAACGCGCTAATGCCCAATAAACCAAAATGGCTTCCTCAGAACTCGGTGCTCTATGGATGACATACCAATAAAAAATATTGATTCTTCGATATTTGGAATATTTTATAGAAACAGCAGAGAATGAAAAATCCCGAAAACTCACGTCAGGGTTATGAGAAGCACTTCATCCCAAAGTCGAAGAAATGGAAATGATGATTCAAGCGGAAAGCGCAGCCCCCCAAAGGATTTACGCATGAAGATGTGTACCTGGATGCACCAAGGAACTTTCCAAAGAAATTTTAAATGAGACGGGGGAAATTCTTCTTCGGGATGATATTCAAGCGCCAGGTACCTCCGGGGGGCACTGTGACAAGTTCAACATCCGCACCTTTTTCAGATAAACTTATGATGATAACAACCTTCTTTTTTTGTAACGTATCTCTTGGCACTCAAAGCTTTGGTGCTAATTTCAGTATGCGTAATGATTTGAATGCGAGTCTTTGAATAATGGCTGGATGGAGGAGCCGCCGAGAATGGATGTTTGAACAGCTAAATCAAATTCTTTTTCTTTCCTGCTCTTTAGACTTTGTTTCGGAACAAAAGGTTCAGCAATAAAAAAAGAAATCGTATCATCCGTAATTTATCACGGAGAACCGTCCGTAAAACTCCCGCCTCAAAATAAAGCGTGAAAATAAATTTATTTAGGCGGGAGATAACGGACGCTAACTCTCTGAATCACTTAGGCTAACTCAGTGGGAGAAGAACGGCAGACTAAATTCGCGACATCCTGGGACTGGGGCTGCGATTACTCGTCCCATCGTAAAGAGCTGTGCGTCGAAAGCTCCCACTGAGTGAAGTTTCGTTTTATTGGAAGAAAATGACCCGTGCACCAATCATCTGAAGCGCGGGTCATTATTTTTACTATTAAGATTCTGATTGCTGGGTCATGATGGCACTTTGAACTTGACTTACCGTTGTTTGAGCTGAAGCAATTTCAGTAGAAGCTTGCTTAATCGCTTCTTGAGCCAGTGCTTGATCTGAGGTGCTTTTTTCGATAGCCTGTGTTAACAATTCCTGCGTTAATGTAACAATTGCTTTTGCTTGAGTTAATTGGTTTACATCGATTGGTTGCTGAGCCATTAGAATCTCCCCTTTGTAATAATTATTACTTGTATATCTTGTACATATTAAAAAAATTATAAGCCATCTTAAATCCAATTTTTTCAGCTGTTGTCACATTCGAATGATGTTCAGTTTTATTCTGTAATTATTTGCTTTTCTTTTGTTCCAGCAGGCATTTCCTTTACAATTTCTTTGATGATTTAAAAAAAGCGTATATTTGACCATTATTTTAGCACCATATTATTGAAGGAAAACGAACTAGGAGGATTTTTATGGAAAACAACCAAATGCAAAACGAGCAAATGAATACAAATGCTGTCCCGCCGCAAATGAACCATGGAGGCCATGAAATGTTTGATGTTCACGAGGTATTATCAGGAGCAATTAATACAATGAACACCTTTACAATGCTGAACGAGCATGTCAGGGATCCGGAGCTTCGCGATATTTTAGAACGTCAAAAAGCGTTCATGCAAGAAGAGTATAATATTACGCTGGAATCCTTTAAAACAGGACAAAAGCCTGCACAACCTACACAAACTTATGAAATGAAGCAGGATAATCATTTCACTTATGGGTTAAAAGCTTCGCAGCCGAAAAAGCCAATGCAAGCATCGACTGAAATCAATGATGAAACGATTGCCAACAGCATGTTAAATGCCGTTAAATCAACTGTGCCAGCCAAAGCAGGAGCAGCCCTGGAGGTTACGAATCCCGTAGTTCGCAGAGTGCTTGCAGATTCAGTACCCAATTGTATTGAAATGGCTTATGAAATTTCTCTATATCAAAACAAGCATGGATATTATCAGGTGCCGCAGCTGACACCACAAGACATGATGCAGATGCAGGAAGGGTATGCACCTGCTGCTGTACCATCGCAAAAACCCCCTTTACATTAAAGAACTGGCCCCTCCTTTTTTTGAGGGGCATATTGTTTAGCTGCGATTTTAATCAATTGTCAGCTCAAACAATAATATGACACGACATTTAGAAAGGGAGCTCGACCATATGATAAATGAAGATAAAAAAATAAATGCAAATAGTAAAAATGAACAATTAGAATATTTTCGAAGTGCGGATAGCGAGGATAAAAAGCTTACTACGAATCAAGGTGTGAAAGTATCGGAGGATGAGGAATCTTTAACAGCCGGAGAAAGAGGCCCAACTTTAATGGAAGATTTCCATTTCCGTGAAAAAATGACCCACTTCGATCATGAGCGAATCCCGGAACGTGTTGTGCATGCGCGCGGCTTCTCTGCTCATGGAGAATTCGAGTTATATGAATCGATGAAACCTTATACGAAAGCAAAATTCCTGCAAAATACGAATGTGAAAACACCAGTCTTCACCCGTTTTTCTACGGTTGTCGGTTCACGGGGTTCTAAGGATACCCCCAGAGATGTTAGAGGATTTGCAACGAAATTCTATACAGAAGAAGGAAACTTTGATTTAGTGGCCAATAATTTCCCTGTCTTTTTTATTCAAGACGGTATGAAATTTCCGGATGTTGTCCATGCCATCAAACCTGAGCCGCATAATGAAATGCCGCAAGCAAGCGGTGCACATGATACATTCTGGGATTGGGTTTCACAAAATCAGGAGAGTGCGCATATGGTTATGTGGCTGATGAGTGATCGGGCAATTCCCCGCAGCTTTCGAATGATGGAAGGCTTTGGTGTCCATGCGTTTCGATTTGTGAACGATGAGGGCAAAGCTCATTTTGTTAAGTTTCATTGGAAACCGGTATTAGGGACCCATTCCCTTGTATGGGATGAAGCGGAAAAACTAGGCGGTAAAGATCCTGATTTTAACCGCCGTGATCTGTGGGAATCCATTAATATGGGGAATTATGCAGAGTACGAGTTAGGTGTCCAAATTTTAGAAGAAAAAGATGAATTTAACTTTGATTTTGATATTCTTGATTCCACGAAACTTTGGCCGGAAGAGGATATTCCTGTACGTATTATTGGAAAAATGACCTTAAATCGAAATGTAGATAATGTTTTTGCGGAGAATGAACAAGTTGCTTTTCATGTGGGGAATGTTGTACCTGGAATCGACTTTACGAATGATCCGTTGCTGCAAACACGTTTATTTTCCTACACGGACACCCAGCTGCTTCGTCTTGGCGGTCCAAACTTTCATGAGATACCAATTAATCGCCCTGTTTGTCCGTTTCATAATAATCAACGGGATGGATTTCACAGACAAACAATTAATAAAGGGCAGGTCTCTTATCGAAATAATGCTTTAGCAGGTAATTCACCGCATACAGTAGATGAAAAGAATGGCGGGTTTGCCCACTATCAGGAAAAGGTTGAGGGAAGAAAAATTCAATCCCGGAGTAAAAGCTTTGAAGACCACTTCAGTCAAGCCAAATTATTTTGGAATAGCATGAGTAACGCGGAAAAGCAGCATATTATTGATGGATTTAGTTTTGAAGTTGGAAAAGTACAGTATAAGCCGGTGCAACAAAAGATTGTTGATATGTTTGGGAAAGTGGACCACGGGCTGGCTGCTGCGATTGCGCACAAACTTGATGTGAGCGTACCGCCTGCCAATATTCAAAGCAAGGTAACTAAAACGTCGCCTGCATTAAGTCAGGAGAACACACCAAAGTTGGCAGAAACGCGTAAAACAGCTGTTATTATTTCAGATGGATTTAATGGGGCGGAGGTAAAAAAAGTTATTGAGAATCTGCAAGCAGCCAAGGTTCAAGTTGCGATATTAAGTGACAGACTGGGTTCTATCACGGCCGATGACAACAGTACACTTAAAGCGAAGCATACGTTTCTTACCGATTCATCGGTTGTTTTTGATGCCGTGTATATTGCCGGAGGTATGAAAGCAGATAAAATGTTTGAAAAAAAGGCTAAAATGTTTATGCAGGAAGCATTTGATCATTTCAAACCGATTGCTGTCTCGAACGAAGGGGAACAGTGGTTTAAAGACAAACAATTACCAAGCAAAGCGGGTGTTGTTATCAATAAGCAGCAGCCAGATGATTTTTCCAAGCAATTCATTGATGCAATTGCAGCGCATCGCTTCTGGGACAGAAGTATATTATAAGGAAGAAAAAGGGTTCTCTGCATGTAAGAGAGGCCTTTTTTTCTTTAATAAGTGTCGTGTAGCTGTGTTGCCAATTTGAATTATAAGGAATAAATATCCTCCAAAAATGATCTGACAGTAGCAAGTTCAAGCCTGGTACTTGTTGAATCATTTTCCTTAGCTGCCGCGATAAGATTGTTAATACTTTCATGCAATCCTTCATACTCATCCTCATCACCTATTAATTGGATTTTCCATTTGTGATTTTTGAAAATAGTTTTTAATTCTTCCGCTAGAGTCGTAATTTCATCCCATTTTGGTTCGTCTAAAGATTGTTCCAGCTGATCAATGTGGTCAAAGAAATAATTTCCTCCGACTTGATTTTCGCATCCGGAAAGGACGATGAATAAAAGCGTAAAAATGATTATTTGCTTCTTCATTTCTCATTCTCCTTATTTAATGAATTGTTATCTATAGTTTGTCCGATAATACTAATATATTACGTATTTTAGAAAGGTGAGGGATAGGAGATGCCTGAAATTGTATTGGTACTAATCCGTTCCATAGCTGCTTTCTTTTTATTATTTTTAATGGCGCGGATGATGGGAAAAAAGCAAATTTCACAGCTCACTTTTTTTGATTATTGTGTGGGAATTACTATCGGTTCCATAGCTGCTACGTTGTCAGTGGACCAGAATGTAAAAATTATTAATGGATTAGTGTCACTGACTATTTGGGGGTTTTTCCCGATTATTCTAGCGTACCTTGGGATGAAATCAATTATTTTTTCAAAGATAACAGATGGCAAAGCAACGATATTAATTCGAAATGGCGAGGTATTAGATAAGAATATGAAGAAGAGTCTAGTAACAATTAATGAGTTATTAATGCTATTAAGGGAAAAAGGAACGTTTAAAGTTTCTGATGTAGAAATGGCTGTTTTAGAAACAAATGGAGAGCTGAGTGTTATGTTGAAGACCAATCAACAGCCGGTTACTCCGCAGACATTAGGCGTTCCATTAGAACAGGAGCATGGTCCTGCCATCTTAATTATGGACGGTAAAATAATGAAAAAGAGTTTGGAGAATCTTGGTTACTCGAAGGAATGGTTAATAGGAGAAATCCAAAAGCAAGGAGCTGAAGAGGTAAGAGATGTTTTTTTAGCTCAAATTGATTCTCGCGGCAGCTTGTATGTTGATTTATATGAGGACCAATATACAAAAACGGAGGTAGAAGAAAGACCACTGCTAGCAGCTTCGCTAAAAAAAATACAGGCTGATTTAGAGGGGTTTTCACTACAGACAGATGATTCGGAAGCTAAGAAATTATATACTGAGCAAGCAGCTGAGGTTCAAAAAGTGCTGGATACGATCTTGCCTTATTTGAAGTGAATGAAAAAGAATTTTGATTAAATTATGAATTACTTGTTATACTCTTCTAAGTCGTATAATAATGATTTATCTCTTACATGTTCGTGATAACTTGTCAGTGGAGACTGTAAAGGAGCGGTTAACAATAGAAGGGAGGAAACGGCTAATGTCTATTGCCGAAAAAATAAGAAATGAAGGTATGGAAGAAGAAAAAATAAAAGTAGCTAAAAAGTTACTTCTGTTAAAAATAGATGAAGAACAAATAAAGGAAGCAACAGAACTAACAGCACAAGAAATAGAACAAATTAAGAAAGACCTATAGTCAAGATATGACGAAAAAGACATGGCATTTACTCACGAATATTTAGGAGTAAATGCCATGTTTTTTTATTACACATTAAGAAGTATAAAGAATTCAAGGAATAAAGTATAAGGGCAGTGCTTTGGATGGGGCGAGTAATCGCAGTACTTGCCCCACCTCCAATCCCAACTAAGGCATTCGCAAAAGGCTTGCACTCCAGAGTATAAGGGATTCTAAGAAAGCAAAATACGCTTTCAAGACTCTCTTTAACGAATGCCAAGTTTTCTTTAAAGCCGATTCATTTCATTCGTCTATCGCAAATATCTGTAATCTTTCAGTTAAGACTTTTTCTCTCAATATCATTTCTATAATATTTACTTCAATGAATATGCGGATAAAAAGGTTCATATACAGGATCGGTATAATATGGCGGTCTGATTTTAATCGACGGTGTTTTCCAGCTATAGTTCAAATAGTGCATTTCCAGCTTTTCTGCTTTATTTTCTAATAAGCGTTTGACCTTAGGGTAAAATTCAAATTCCAACTTACTGCCTCCTTCTGTAAAATTCTATGTTGTTTTACGGGGCGTGTTTTACATATGCATGGGAAACGAAAGGGCCTAAATGCCGTATTGCTTCACATATGTAGCCGCCTAATCATAGCCTATGAAAAGGAGGGAGAGATCGTTATGAAAAACAAAAATAATGACCGGGATCTATCCTTATCAGAGGAAGCGCTAAAACAAATTCGGGCATACCAGCAATGGTTTGAAGAAAATAAAATAGAAGATCCTTATCCGTATTACCCGATATACGGTAAAATTACGCAATACGAAGAGGTGCCTCTTACACAACCGGAGCAAAGACAGTTGGTTCAGCCGGGCGTTGAAAAATTAATGGTGCCCAAACCGATTATTGAGAATCCCAATTATAAGGGCAGTGGGAAATTAAAAGGAAAGGTTGCGCTGATAACAGGTGGAGACAGCGGGATGGGCGCAGCGGCAGCAATTGCTTTTGCGAAAGAAGGCGCTGACGTTGCCATTGCCTATTTAAATGAGCACGAGGATGCTAACCGGACCAAAAGAAGGATCGAGGAGCTTGACCAGAAATGCTTATTATTACCAGGAGATTTACGTGAAAAAAAGCAGTGTGAACATATTGTTATGGAAACGATAAATCATTTTAATAAATTGGATGTACTATGTAACCATGTCGGGATTCAATTTCAGCAAAATGATGTGACTGAAATTACCGATGAACAATTTGATCAAACCTTCAAATTGAATATTTACTCGCATTTTTACACTACGAGAGCAGCACTGCCTCATTTAAAAGCGGGCAGCTCCATTATCGGAACGTCCTCTGTAGTTACTTATGCAGGAGAGCCTTTATTAATGGATTATGCGGCTACCAAAGGAGCTATTGTCGGATGGACACGTTCTTTAGCCAAAAACATTGCTAAACGACAGATTCGCGTCAATGCGATTGCCCCGGGACGAATTTGGACACCACTAATTCCAGCAAGCTTTTCTGCAGATGAAAATGCCTTGACTGGAGGGAATTTATTTGGCCGGATGGCTCAGCCTTTTGAAGTAGCGCCGACCTTTGTTTACCTGGCATCAGATGATTCCAGGCATGTCACTGGTCAAGTGCTTCATGTAGACGGGGGAGAATCCACCAATTCCTAAGCGTGGTGTATATAGAAGGAAGATATTAAAAATAAATTTAAAGGATATTGCGGTTTCGGATAATTTTTTCTTGAAAAAATGGAAAAACATAATCAAATTCCAAGTCCTTTAAAACGGTCAAGGTCCTGTAATCTCCAAGGTCTATGAACAATCACTTCAAATTAATGGGAGACATGAAATCTGTTTAGTTAAGAGCTCAAATAAGCTTACTTTCTAATTCATGAAGCCATCAAACCTTAAATGAGGCTTCATGAATATTCATTATTGATTTCCTTTACCGCCCCAATCGTCCCGCTGAGGATGTTCAAATGGTTTGTCTTGCTGCTGCTCATCTTGCGAAGTACCGCATCCAAACAACATTCCCGCAGAAAGGATGCAAGTAATCATACATATAGTCAGTTTTTTGAATTTCATTGCTATCACCTCACTTCAATGATAGGTATCCCATTTTAATGATTTCCTTTTTCTCTAATCTTATGCTTATAAAAATATCATGGAAAATAGAATGCAGTTTCGTTTTATGATTTTCGTCCAGCCCTTTGTGTACAGAAAACGATATTTTAATGAATGTGTACAATCTAACCGATTAAAAAGAACATAAATTATTTTATATCTAAATGAAAGGAGTGTTATTTATAACATGAAACAGACGTTGTTCTGAAAAAGTCCATTCCGCTTCCTATTAAGTAAGGGGAGAGGCTTAAAGAATGTTGCTCTGATATATAGCAATAACGACTCTAAATACTGGGACAAACACTCTGGTATAACTGCTGCATAAGAGGGGATACAGTCTAACCATGGCAAGTAAAGTTACAGCAGAATGGGGAATCATTCAATCTTCGGAATACGTCGAGATTTCATGCGTAGACGCACAAATAGCAAATTCCTTGCAAAGCAGTACCCAAATGGTGAGGACAGCCCGTCTGGGTGGTGACGCTAAAAGGAATAAATGAGGAGGGATATCAGCTGTAAGCAAGGAGCAGTTGATTTCTCAATTATGTTGTGGGTTTTCTAATTACTGAAAAGACGCCCCCAAAAACATCATGGAAAGGAATGAACAAGCTTGGCTAATTTAACAGAACGGCAAAGAAGGTTAGTAAATTTGTTAAACCAGTTATCACAAAATTTAGTTACGGCCAATAGCGCCAATGATAGCAATAATGACAGCACACTAAGTAATAGCTTTTCTCTAAATCTGCCCGGATTTAGTCTGGATTCTAATAATAATCTAAATTTGGGTTTTGGTAACTGGGGAGGAGGAAAACCGACACCGCCCAGCACGCCGACGAACATCAGAGAAGTTCTGCTGGGCTTAGTAAACGAACAAGTGCAGGTCACTACTCCTTTTGACACAATCTCTGGAACGCTGCTTTCCGTTCAGGATGATTATGTTGTAATTATTGAAGCTTCTGGTGCACAGGCGCTGGTCCGAATTGAAAAAATTGAATTTGTCAGTAATTCGTAAAGGAGGAGTTTAAATGTTTCAAGCGACGTTTGCTGCTGAATTGGCAAATCGAATTGGATCAAGGGTCGAAGTAGCTACGGATAATAATTTGATCGAAGGTATTCTTTCCACAGTTACTGCAGATTTAGCCCTGGTTATCGATGTGACAAGCGGTTATGGAGATAATGTCAAAATATATATTTCAGTAGATGCAATCAACTTCGTCCGTTTTCTTGTAGCGGCGTAAAAGATTATTTCACGAAGAATTATTGGTGGAATTTCCACTGAATAAAGTTTTTGTTTGATGAGCTTCCTATTTTAGGAGTATAGAGGGATAAAAAATACCCTGGCTTGCTTGACAGCCGGGGTATTCTATTCCGCTTCATTACTCCATGATATCTGAAAAATTTATTTGGCATCAATTGTTATTTGATATGATGTCATGCGTCAATTCAACCTATACTGTTGTTCAATATATTATTTTAATAAAACTGAAATTCGGAGGTTTTTTTATGGTCAACCAGCCACATGGCGGAAGGTTAGTCTGCCGGGAGTTAACAGGAAAGAAAAGGGAGGAAGCAACCGTAAATGCGAAAAAGCTTCCATTCATAACGGTGAATTCCTGGGTGCTTTCTGATATAGAACTGATTGGAACAGGGGGATTCAGTCCGCTGACCGGATTTATGGGGCAGGCTGATTATGAAAATGTTGTGGAGCATACACGTCTTGCGGACGGCACAATCTGGAGTATCCCGATTACATTGCCGGCAACAGAAGAGCAGGCTCGCCATTTTAACATTGGTGAACAAATTGCTCTTAAAGGGAAGGATGGCATCATTTATGGGACCATCACCTTGGAGGAGAAGTATGCCTACGATAAAAAGAAGGAAGCACTCCATATCTATGGGACAACGGATGCAGCACATCCAGGTGTGAAGAAAGTGTATGAAAAAGGAGCAGTTTATCTTAGCGGACCGATCACACTGCTTCAGCGTCCGGATCACAGCCAGTTTGCAGCGTATTATATGGATCCGGCCGAAACACGGCAAATGTTTGCAGATTTGGGCTGGAAAACAATCGTAGGATTCCAGACACGTAATCCGGTGCACCGCGCCCATGAATATATTCAAAAGACTGCTCTTGAAGCAGTAGATGGACTGCTGTTGAACCCGCTTGTCGGCGAAACCAAGTCGGATGATATCCCGGCTGATGTGCGGATGGAAAGCTACGAAGTGATTTTGAAAAATTACTATGTAAAAGATCGTGTACGCCTTGTTATCTATCCAGCCGCCATGCGTTATGCAGGGCCGAAAGAAGCGATATTGCATGCCATTGTCCGCAAAAATTACGGCTGCACGCACTTCATTGTAGGGCGTGACCATGCCGGTGTCGGTGATTACTACGGAACGTACGATGCGCAACTGCTGATGGCACAATATGAAGAAGAACTCGGTATTCAGATTTTTCCATTTGAGCATGCGTTTTACTGTAAGGTTTGTGAAAATATGGCATCTGGAAAAACATGCCCGCACGGCAAGGAAAATCATGTCCATTTAAGCGGTACAAAGGTGCGCGAAATGCTCCGTCATGGCAAACGTCCACCAAAAGAGTTTTCACGTCCGGAGGTTGCCGATGTACTAATTAAAGGAATGGAGCGAAAACAATAAATCATGTTCAAAAATACGCTTTTTGAACATGTATGAAAAGAGGGTCTGATACCCAATGACATTGGAAATGATGTTTGTTCTGATTATACTTCTGACCATGTTTGCTGCAATGGTTTTCGAAGTTGCCCGGCCAGACATGGTTATTTTTTCCGTGCTGGTTATATTGATGCTATCCGGCATATTGACAGCTGAGGAAGCATTGAGCGGCTTTTCCAATGAAGGAATGCTGACCATTGCGTTATTATTCATTGTTGCGGGTGTGATACAGAAATCCGGTTTAATCCATCAAATGATGGAAAAATGGCTGCAAAACAGCCGCAGTCGCAGAGGTTCAATGATGCGATTTTTCGTGCCGACATCTGCCTTTTCGGCTTTTTTAAATAATACACCGATTGTGGTGACTCTTACCCCCATTATTAAAAAGTGGTGTGAAGATCGCGGAATCGCTCCATCTAAGTTTTTGATTCCATTGTCATATGCCACCATACTGGGCGGGATGATAACGTTAATGGGAACATCTACCAATCTTGTTATTCATGGTCTGCTGCTAGATTTTGGGCTCGAGGGGTTTTCGTTATTCACTTTAGCTGCCGTTGGTATTCCAGTCACGCTGGTCGGGCTCATTTATTTATTTACAATCGGATATAAATTGCTGCCGGATAACAAAGGCTTCAGCCAGAGACTGAAGGAAGAACCGAAGGAATATATTGCGGAAATGAAAGTAACAGAAGCTTTCGGGCAGCCTGGCAAGCGTGTAGAGCAAGTCGGCCTGCGAGATTTAAAAGGACTTTATCTGATTGAGATTATCCGCGGGAAGGAACGGATTTCACCGGTCAAATCCACAACGGTTATTCAAGTAGGGGACCGCTTGATTTTTACCGGCTTGATTTCCACCATTGCCGACCTGCAAAAGATAAAAGGGTTGGAGCTGGAAACAGGGACGAATATTGATCTGGATGATTTGAAGGATGGAACAATCAATTTAGTGGATGCTGTGGTTTCCGACCAGTCATCCCTATTATCCAAGTCCATTAAACAGTCCCAGTTTCGTTCACGGTATGATGCTGGGGTCATTGCAGTACACCGGAATAATGAACGGATTAAGAGCAAAATTGGGGATATCGTTTTGAAGCCCGGAGATTCCTTATTGCTTTTGACCGGAACAGATTTTGTTGAGAAATACCAGCGGTCGAATGATTTTTTTGTTGTATCTTCATTGGATACCCCCGCAGTCCTGAAACAGAGTGCAAAAAAAAGCTGGTTTTCCATTCTCATGCTGCTCGGGATGATTGGGGCAGCTACTCTTGGATGGCTCAGTATGTTTAAAGCGATGGCATTAGCCGTATTAGTATTTTTGGCTGCGAAAATTATTACACCTCAAGAAGCTAAAAAATATGTTCACTTCAATGTTTTATTGCTGATTGCCAGTTCATTCGGGATTGGCGCAGCGATGAGAAAAACAGGACTGGCGGAATGGATCGCAGATGTCTTGTTGGACATTGGTAAGCCGTTGGGGCTGCTGATTATATTGTTTATGATCTATTTCTTGACGAATTTGTTCACAGAAATGATAAGCAATAGCACAGCGGCTGTTATCATGCTTCCGATTGGAATGGAAATGGCACACACACTTCAAGTCGATCCAATGGGAATAGCTGTCCTTATTGCGATAGCCGCTTCGGCAAGTTTTGTTACACCAATCGGTTACCAGACAAATCTGATTGTATATGGCCCTGGCGGATATACGTTTACAGATTACGTAAAAGCAGGACTTCCGCTAAGTCTAATCGTCATGGTGACGTCTGTTTTGATTATTTATCAACAATGGTTTTAGGAGGAATTGTTTATGCCCGAATCAGAAAATATAAAATGGCATCATTCGAAAGTAACAAAAGAACATCGGAGAAATTTGAATAACCATAAAAGTGCTGTCATATGGTTCACCGGGCTATCCGGTTCCGGCAAATCGACTATTTCAGTTGAACTGGAAAAAGAATTGCATCACTTAGGCGTCAGGACTTATCGTTTGGACGGAGATAACATTCGCCATGGGTTGAATAAAGACCTTGGCTTTGGTCCGGACGACCGTAAAGAAAACATCCGCCGCATCGGGGAAGTATCCAAGCTGATGGCAGATGCCGGATTGCTTGTATTGACAGCATTTATTTCACCGTATCGCGCAGATCGTGATGAGGTACGTAACCTGATGGAACAGGGGGAATTTATTGAGGTATTTGTAGATGCAAGTATCGAAACATGTAAATCACGTGATCCCAAAGGACTTTATAAAAAAGTACGCGCTGGTAAGCTTAAAGGGTTTACTGGAATCGATGCACCTTATGAAGCTCCGGGGAAGCCGGAAATTACAGTGAATACGGATGTAGAGAGTGTAGAGGAATCGGTGCAGACAATCATTTCCTATTTGAGAATGAAAGGATACCTCATCAGTGATTCATGTAAATAAAAAATCACGCTGGATATATCACCGGAAATCAGCGGTCTTCTAAACAATCTAATAGTCTTGTTAATCTAGCTGCTTAACCTCGCTAATCTTCCAGCATTTTAATAGGATGGTTCGTCATATGCAAATGGTCATCATCTAATGAAAGGCTCTAATTATATAGACAGCAAATTTGGACCCGCAGCAGCTGCCTCTTTTATCTTTATTTAAACGCCTATCATGTACAGTCTACTAGTTTTTTCATAAATTGATTTAGAACCTATTTGAATGTAATGATGCCAGTTACTAAGCAGGGAATAAACGAACGTTGAAACCTGTTTTAGGGAAATTCCTGTCATCGAAATCATCAGTGGTGTTCGAATATATCTATTATCCTGATGATAAAAATAATAGGCATTATTCCTGGAGGAGTGTTTAAATGTGTTTCAAAATACAACGATATTGATTACCGGAGGAACCGGTTCCTGGGGACATGAACTAGTCAAAAAGCTGCTTTCCTTTCAACCGAAGGAAATAAGGATTTTTTCCCGTAATGAATTTGCTCAGGTGAAAATGAAAAGAGAATTCCTGGATAATCCTTGCTTAAAATTTGTGATTGGAGATGTAAGAGATTTTGAAGCGGTAAACGAAGCAGCAAAAAATGTGGACTATCTATTCCATCTTTCCGCACTAAAGCATGTACCAATATGTGAAGAACAGCCTTTAGAAGCGTTAAAAACCAATGTAAACGGAACGGAGAATATCATCAAAGCAAGTTTAAACCAAAAGGTGAAGAAAGTCATTGACGTTTCCACAGATAAAGCAGTGGAACCAGTTAACTTTTATGGACTGACAAAAGCAATCGGGGAAAAATTAATCATTCAGGCTGACCAATTAAGCAATCATACGCGCTTTGTCTGTATCCGCGGAGGCAATGTTATTGGGACAAATGGCAGTGCGATTCCGTTTTTTAAAGAACAGATTGTCAAGTATCATTCCGTGCCGCTTACATCCAGAGAAATGACGCGTTTTTTCCTGACGGTTTCGCAAGCCATTGATTTACTGATATATGCTTCCGAAAAAGCCGTTGGCGGGGAAATATTTGTTATGAAAATGAAAGCATGTGAGATTGTCGATTTAATTGGTGTTCTGGAAAAACACTTTGCTGAGAAAGCAATTCACATGAAGGAAATCGGCATTCGGCCAGGTGAGAAAATTCATGAGGTATTAGTGTCAAATTCGGAATCCCGGAATGCTTATAAATATGATGAAAATTACTATGTTATTTTGCCAGACAATGCTTCCGAAGAGGTGAAGAAAAGGTATGACGGCTTACCAAAGGCTGGCTTCACCCGATACCAATCGGATGATGAATTAATGTCATTCAGTGAAATTGAACAAATTCTTATCAAGGCAAATGTTATTACAGTGTAAGCTTTTTTTTAATACAACAATCTGTAAAGAGGTACAAAAGGAATGGAACATATTCAAAAACACTAATTTTAGGGATGGACCTGGGACAGCCCCCAGAAAAAAATGAAAAATAGTGAGCTCTCCTGTAAAGGAAGACTCACTATTTTTTTGATGGGTTTTTAAAATAAAAGCTAACGTAAGTCCTTATAATATGCTCCTTATCTGCCGGGATAATTGTTTTGCCCGATGAGCAGTTGAATGATGATTTTGAACAAAGCGCCAGCCAGCTTCGGTTATTTGTTCCCGTTCTTTCGGATGTTGCAGATAGTATGCTGCTTTTTCCGGAAAATTTTCCTCGTTTATATCCACAAAATGCTTTCCTGGTATCAAGCCAATCTCCTCAAGCTCTGGTAAGGCCGGTGCCATTAACAAGGTGCGGCACGCTGGTACCTCAAAATATTTAAAAGTCACAACCTGACGTACGGAGCCGCAGGCAAAAAACAATTTCGCCTGATTGATGGTTCTGGCATAATTTTCGCCAATTAATGATTGCTCCGCCTGTTCGCTTGTAAAATCTCGCCATCCGGGATGAGGACGATGATGAAAATGAGAACTGTCTTGATAATGCTGTAATATCTTATCTCTCAACGGGTAGATCTGCGGGAAGGCTATTTCACCCAGCATCATCAAATCGATTGTTTTCACATTGCCATAGTCTTTAAAGATGGAGGTATTCACGAATTGGGGGAGAAAAAATACCTGATGCTGTTTTTGGTGAGGGTAATGCTGGTAAAAATTATGCCGGCATATGACAAAGAATGTCTTGATTTGATTACGCGCTATAAACCTTCTTCTTTGTTCCACAAAACGATGCGCATCATTTACCATCAGACCTACAGGCGTGTCGATATCGGCTAAGCCTGTAACAACAGGGGCAAATGTTTTCCCTACATCATTTATAATTAAAATAAAATCCGGTTTGTCAGATACTTTACGCAATATTTTTTTTATCGGACCAGATTTTCGATACACCATTAAATTTGTCACTTTTGCTAATTCCTGCTCCAAATCAGCATAATTATTATTCGTAAAGCGAGAAGTATCGGCCGCAATCAATAATAGATTTAGCATTGGTTCATCACCCCTTCCTGAAGTAAAAACGCCTTCTAGATTTAGAAGACGTCTTGATTTAGCGTTTTATCATAGAGAACCGACCGTAAAATTCCCACTGGATGAAGTTTCGTGTTATTTATACCCTAGTCTTGATAAGGTCTTATAAAAAGCTTTATTGATTTGCTGCTGCTGTTCTTGGCTTAAAACCGATTTCCATTTATTTGCCTTGCCTTCTCTTACAAAAGGCAGCGCAGGATTGGTAAATTGCGAAGAACCATTTATATGCTCTTTTTGTTTTTCTTCCAATGCCTTCATATTATCGAAAGAAGCCCAATGGACTGCTTCATTGATTTCTTGTTCGGTTCTGTCTAAGTGTAAAAAGTTTATTATTCTTTTTGCTTCTTTCGCCGCGTCTGCAAGAAGATTTTCATATTTCACAAGCAGAAAACCTTTTTTGACCTTCTCCTGATTATCGAGCCAGCTTTCTATCTGCGTGTCCCACATTCCGGGCACAATATCGCCCTTCATAAAAGCAGCAAAAAAAGCATCAAAGTCACGGCTTTCTCCATGATATTTCTGGAAATGATGATAATAGGAAATAACAACATCCCTTGGATCCCTTACCAGGTAAATTACTTGAGGATAGGATGGGTCATAACTGTCATGGCTCCATACAAGATGCGGGGAAGGGAGATTTTCGATTGGTTCGCTTGCTACATTCTGAATCATCTCTCCTTTCGTGGCCCAGTCCATTTTTTTTCGATATAATAATGTGGCGACGAGAAATAATAAGAAGTTATTTCCCGACTTTGGATAGGCTACAAGACAAATATCGTCTTTATGACATATATATGTTTGATTCGTTGACATGAGGTTATCATCCTTTCTGTTCATCCGTTTTATTCGGCTGAACATCTAATGAGATTGTATCCGGGTTCTCCGGATCAAATATTTCATTGGCCCAAAACAAAACAATTATTTCTTCCTCCGTTATGTTTTCAATGGAATGGGTGTACCCTGGAGGGATGTCTACTATTTCGATATTTTGATCTGTAACCTGATAGGTGATTTGTTTATCCGAATCTATCTTCCTTAATTTAATGCGTGCCGCTCCTTTAATAACACAAAATTTTTCTACTTTTGTATGGTGATAATGGTTTCCTCTTACAACACCCTGACGTGATGTGGATATAAAAACCTGCCCGGCCTGGTTTGATTTGATTAATTCAACTAAGCTTCCTCGTTCGTCCCGATGGACAGGTAATGCATAGGCTAAGTTATCCGCTTCTAAATAAGACAGATAAGTCGTGTAAAGGTATTTCGTAAATTGATCTGACAGGTCCGGGATAATCAGCGATTCTCGTACATTCTTTATTTGGTAAAGCTTTTCGGCCAGTTCTCCTACGGTTGTTTGGAAGGTCTGATCGATATCATAATATAACTTCTTTTCCGGCTTTTTCTGATCAAGACAATCTATAAAACTGTCTATGACATCATCAATATATACGAGGTCAATCTTTTTGTCAGCGTCATGGATTTCAATCTCTTTATCATGGGAAATTTCATGGCAGAAGGTAGCGACTACCGAATTATAATGCGGCCTGCACCACTTGCCGAAGACGCCTGGCAAACGGTAAATGCACACATCTGCACCAGTCTCTATATGATAATTTTGAAGCACTTCTTCTGCAGCTTTTTTACTCAAACCATAAGGTGTATTCCCTTCTGCTTGAATGGATGAGGTAAAAAAGATTTTCGGTGTTTTATGATGTTTTTTTAAATAGTTGACAATGGATTCTGTAAGTCCTCTATTAACACTAGCAAACGCATCGCTGTTTGGGGGCCTGTTCACTCCTGCCAAATGATAGATAATATCCGATTCGTTTAAATACTCGTGCAGCAGTGACAGGTCGTCCCCGTGATGATATTGCCTGAGAGAAACACCTTTTACCCTCTGTAATCTATCAACCAGATTCTTGCCAATAAATCCTCCTGCACCGGTTACGGTTACGTTAATCATGTTTATATTCCTCCTGTTTCTATTACCCGCGCAATGGTCCAATTGGTGATAGCTGGACGATTGTTCAACACTTTTAAATACTTTTCTACATATTATGGAGTACGCTGCGAAATGTGAAAAAATAGGGCATAGGCAAGATTGTTAATTGAAAAAGAGGGGATGTATATATGGTAGATTTATCTATTCATACAAAGGATTGGCTGGAAAAAATAACACCAAAAGCAGATATACATGAAGTTTATAAGGAATTCTATACAGACGAAACGGTAACATATACGCTTCCAAAAGGAGATTCGCCGGAATGGGTCGACTGGGTAAAGCCGCCAACGTTTGGAGAGAAACATAGGTTTGAGAAAGCCTATGTTTCAAAGATAGAGAACGGGAGTGTGTGGATGTGCGATAAAGGAGAGGGCATGGTTTATGCACTGGCGCCTAATCACACATATTTTCACGATATGGTTTTCCATTTATATTGGAATTATTTTGATAAAATTGCAGTTAAATCCATTCCTTCGGTTTCTCCTTATGAGGGAACGCTGGGGGTATTGGCTTGGGCCGGGCATGCCAATTACTGGCATTGGCTGCATGATACGCTGGGACGCTATCATTTATTGCAGCTCAGCGGATTTAAGATAGATAAATATGTTCTACCTCCTCTGACGTTACCGTTTCAACGGGAGACGATTAAACTGCTTGGCATCCCAGAGGAAAAAATCTTACAGCTTACACCGGGAATGCATGTGCAAGCAGAACAGCTGATTTTGCCATCTGTGCCATTCAATGCAGGAACTTGTGTGAAATGGACAATTGAATTCCTCCGGAGCGCATTATTGAAGAAGGATTCCTATCGCTCCGCAAATCCCGAAAAGCGAATCTATATCAGCCGGGAGGATGCTTCGTGGAGAAAGGTTGCCAATGAAGGAAAGCTTTTGGAGCTTTTGACCAGAAAAGGATTTAAAAAAATTGTATTGAGTACGTTGACGGTAGAGGAGCAAATTGCTCTTTTTTCCTCGGCCGACGTAATTATAAGCCCAAACGGTGCCGGACTTGCAAATCTCATGTTTTGTCAACCGCGGACAAAAATCATTCAATTATTTACAGCTACATCAGACGAATTTATAAAAATTGGACAATACCTGGATTTGGATTATCATTTTTTGAAATGCAGGAATGCCAACCCCGTCTCCACAGAGCATGAAGTTATCAAAAACCTCGTGGTGGATGTGAAAAAAATAGCTGAGATTTTGAAGGAGGAAGGGATAGATTAGTAAGGAATATTTTAAAAATGCAGGCGCTCAGAGAAGCACCTGCATTTTTAAAGGCATTGTTATTTCAGCAATCTCAAAAATTCATTCCAGTCTGAACGGCTGGTTCTGGTTATGCTTTCCTTATGCTCTCGTACATTATATACTGTAAAATCATGATACTGAAAACGGTCGCTCTGAATCAATTGATTTAATACGCTCACATCCTCAAAAAGCTTTCCTTCTTTAAATGTTATCACAGGAAATCCTCCAATTCTTTTTAAAGCAGAAGTGCGGTATATCCTTGGTCCGAGAGGAAATCGATAGGAAAGAAGGTCAGCTCTTCCATGGATATGCCTTCCCTTTGCTGTTCCTTTAAAAAGAATATCTCCCGCCAGCTGCTTCCACTTTCGAAGATTTCCATATAATACGGATACATTTTCAGAGAGATTTGCCAGACGTTTTTTTATATTGGAAACAGCGTCCGGATCCAGCCAATCATCTGCATCAAGTTCTAAGATGAAATCGGATGTCACGTGAGGTAATAAATGGTTGAGAGCGACAGCTTTTCCCTCGTTCTTTTTTTCAAAAAGCTTCACCAGCTGTCCGTCGTGCCATCGTTTGAGCCGGTGATAGGAATTGTCTGTTGAGCCGTCATCCATAATTAGTATCTGTTCCGGCAATTCATTTTGAAGCAGGCAGGAGACAACTGCAGTTTCTGCATGATTTTCCATATTATAATTGGAAAGGATGACAGATAGACTTGGATTTGCTGTTTGGATTTTATTCAGCTGGTACTTCTCTATGAATTTTTGTTTTTCTAATGTGCTGGTTGAATTGCTTCTTCTTGACTGCAGCACCAGACCTTCTTCATAGCGTCTTTTTAAACTTGATTTATCAGTAAGCCAGGCTGGCAAGAGAGCCTCCTTAAACGGCAGCTGGGTGTTTAATAGAAATGGCTGGTTTTTAAGAAAAGGAGCAGACACTAGTAATGGCCGATGAATCACACGGTTTCGATTCCGAAAGCCAGTTGTTAAAAATGACTCTGATTGGGAAAGATGAAGGGAATCAGCTTGTATAGCTGGAGAAAGGTAATCTGTATCATACAGAAATAATACATAGGGATTGGTGATTTTTTGAATCACATCATTCAATGTTTTCCCGGGATCATTCTCTTTGCATATAATCGATTGGATTTGCTTGATAGGAGTGAAATCTAGTATTCCTGCTAAAGACACGTTCTGTTCATGGAGAACCATCACAGAATGTAATCTGGATTCAATCCTTTTTAAAGATACTAATGCTTTATGAATTGCTGCTGCATCAGAATAAAGAATGAGAATCGCAGTGATATCCTTCAATCGGAATCCCCCGTTCTTTTACGATATTTCTATTTATCACGGAGAATCGTCTGTAAAACTCCCGCTTCCAAATAAAGCGTAAGAATAAATTTATTTAGGCGGGAGATAACGGACGCTGTCTCCTTGAATCACTCAACTAATCCTTCAGTGGGGAAACGCAAAACACCCGCTGAATAAAGTTTCATTATATATATATGAAGCTAATCTGATTTTATCCCCTGTAAGTAATCAATGGGGTCTTCATGGTATCCTTTTCAAATGAATATGTAATTGAAAAAGGTTTATACAACCATTTTTTTATTCTCCGTTTCCGATAACAGCTTCTCAACATATATTATTATATCTTGTGTATTGGTGGTGTAGATATATATGATAAAAGTAAGCCTTTGTATGATTGTAAAAAATGAAGAAGAGGTGCTGCGGCAATGTCTGGACAGTGTAAATAACCTCTGCGAGGAAATCATCATTGTCGATACCGGTTCAACAGACAAAACGAAAGAAATCGCAAGAGAGTACACAGATAAAATCATTGATTTTAAGTGGATCGATGACTTTTCAGCTGCCAGAAACATTGCCTAATCGGAGAGAATTAATCTGGATGATGATACACTAAGCAGAATCATTTCCTTTCTGGCTTATTCTTTGTACACTTAGCGTATAAATAGTTATCGATTGACTAATGGGGATTTATTTTAATGTAAATAATGCTGCTTAAGTCCAGTTTTGGTCCAAAGGTCTTTTGATTTATGGTGCTGACACAGTCTAAATGAAGTGAGTAAGCACAGCTTATCTTTGTTTAAAAGATAAAAAATTAACTGAATATAGCTTCAGTTTATGAGCAGCTGCTGCGGGAGGAGGAATTAACTTGAAAAAAATATCATCAAGTGTTGTTCAATTTCGGGGAACACATTATGAATTTGGTTATCATCAAGGAACTTTATTAAAAAATCATATCTTAGTAAAGAATCGTGAAAATCAATGGAAGGTAAGAACGCCTTTATTTTCTATTGATATCAAAGAAACAAAAAAGATTTTTCAAGCAATAGCACCGGCAATATGGGAGGAATTATCAGGTTTTGCGGATGCGCTTGAATGGTCAAAGGAAAGAGTGCTGCTTGAATTTGGAGGGTATCGGGTAAAATTGACCCGTTCCGGATGTTCCATTATAACAGGAGCAGATTATATGATCAGAAATTATGATTATCATCCGAAAACATACGATGGCATCTATTCCGTATTTCAGCCGACGGATAAAGGATACGCAGTTATAGGAGTTACACAGAAAGTAACCGGCCGTTGTGATGGAATGAATGAAAAAGGCTTAGCAATGGGATATACCTTTATGCATCGCAAACGCCCAAAGGACGGCTTTGTCTGTCATATGATTGGAAGAATTATTTTAGAAACATGCGCTAATATAGAAGAAGCTGTTTCGTTATTAAAACAAATCCCGCACCGAGGGTCATTTAGTTATGTACTATTTGATAAAGACCATTCGGAATCAACGATTGTTGAAGCTTCTCCAAGAAAGGTAGAGGTAAGAACAGGAGAGGCGTGCACGAATCATTTTCAACTGATGAAGGAGGAAAATCGTCATTATCTGAAGGATTCGATAAGGCGTCTGGAAATTATGGAAAGTAACTCACCTCATTCTCTTCGCGGGAAAGAAGCTTTTCAGCTGTTAAACGGAACAGAGAATGGTGTGTTTTCTAAATTATACGGACAGTGGGCAGGAACGATACATACTTCTGCGTATTTTCCATCGAAATTAGAAGCATGGATTGCTCTTGGCGGTGATCAGCAGCCGGTGAAATTTGATTTTGCATCATGGCTGAAGGGGAATGATTTCCCTGTTTCTGAAGTTACAGGAACGATTGATACAGATATTCCTTTTGTTCATATGGAGAAGGCGGATTGGTATAAAAAATAATTTTATTTATCATGGTGTCCAAATGAGGCAGATTCACGATAGAGAGGGGAACAGCCTCTTTCGTAGGAGGAAGCTGCTGCTCATATGTTCTCACAAACCCTAGTTGACAACTCGGGATAGAATGGGTAGACTTATATAAAATTCAGAATTTATTTCTGAACATGTGTTAGGTAAGTCATATATACTATTGAGATGGGCGGGGATTAAACAGTGAGCACAGTAGATAATAAAATAATACATTCCATATTTAAAGAATTTGATGCGAACTTTGAAGAAGTAAAAGGCTGGAGAAGATATATGCATCAGCATCCAGAATTATCCTTTAAAGAGGAGAAAACAGCAAAATACATAGAAGAAAAATTAAAAAGCTTTGGTTTAGATGTTCAAAAAAATATCGGAGGGCATGGCTTAATAAGTATTTTAGAAGGAAAACAGCCCGGCAAAAAGATTGCTTTAAGAGCAGATTTTGATGCGCTGCCGATTGAAGATGAAAAAGAAACCGCTTATAAATCTACCAATCCCGGTGTGATGCATGCTTGTGGTCATGATGGGCATACAGCAGCTTTATTAGGCGTGGCAAAAGTAGTAAGCCGATATAAGGAAAATCTGAAAGGAAGCATTGTTTTTGTATTCCAGCCAGCAGAAGAAACACCGCCTGGCGGAGCGAAGTTCATGATAGAAGAAGGAATTTTAGATGATGTAGATTATGTATTTGGAGCTCATCTTGCATCAGACATACCAATCGGGAAAGTTGGTGTAGGAGCGGGATATCAAATGGCGGCAGTAGATAAGTTTGCCATTGATATTAAAGGACATGGCGGTCATGGCGCCCGACCGCATGATACTACGGATTCACTGGTAATCGGAACGAGCATTGTCGAGGCTTTGCAAAAAATAGTCAGCCGGCAAATTGATCCGTTAAAATCAGCTGTGGTGACAATTGGTGTTTTTCAGGCAGGGAACGCATTTAATGTCATTCCTGATACAGCACGTATTGAGGGAACGGTGCGCAGCTTCGATCCAGAAGTACGTGATAAAGTAGAAACGGAAATTCGTTCGATATTAGATGGAATCACCAGTGCATTTCATGCGGCTTATGAACTGGACTACTTAAGAGGTTATCCTGCATTATTCAACCATCTAGAAGAAACAGACCTTGCCAGAGATTTATTCAAGAAAGCTTTTGAGCATGAGAATGTAGTAGAATTTTCTCCGGCTATGGGGGCAGAGGACTTCTCCTACTTTTTAGAAGCAAAGCCGGGGACCTATTTTCGGGTTGGTTCTAGAAACGAAGATGTAGCCACACATTACCCGCATCATCATCCTCGATTTGATATTGATGAACGGGCATTGGTGAATACGGAAAAAGCATTTGCAGCAATCATTAATCATTATTTATTGTAGAATAAAAAAATGCAGGAAAGTTTCAGCAGAAAGGAATTTAAGCATGACTCGGCCAAAGATATCTTTAATGGAAGCGTATATGATTGAAACAATGCGCGTAAACGGAATAACAAATGAAGAAATAATAGTAGGTGTAAAAGCTAAAGATGTATCAGGGTGGAAGCAAATAAATGAAAAATTTGATTTTGAACAGCTGATTGCATTAGCGGAAAAGGATTTAGCAGCTTTTGAAAAAGTAATTCATGATGGTTATGCTGTTAAATTTGTAACGGTTGGCGGTTTGGAGAGATTATTGAGTTTGAAATTTGGGAAAGAGGCTGGAAAGGATTATCAAAAACAGCAAGCAGGGGTAATTGATTTGAATTTGGATGAACCAGCTCTGAGTGAGTTAAAGCAGATTCTTTCCCCTAATTGGAAAGTAGAAGATGGAGCAGAAGGTATTTCCGTGTTGTTGAAAGAACAGAAGGATTTTTCTTGAAACTTCCAAGGGAGCGCTATAAACCTATTTTTGGGTTTATAGCGCTTTTCAAAGTGTGCCCTGCATGGGCGAAAACTTGGTGGTGAAAGACCACTACAGGCTTGGCAGTAGGAACTGTAATCAGGTCGGATGAGTCTGCTTTACAAGACAAAGTCCAATACTGCCCTTAACCTATACAGTAAATCTAGCAGTTACGTGGGAGGAAAGTTTTCGTTCTTACCGGGGGAGGTCTTGTGAGGGTGACGTGTGAGTTGAATGATAATGAGCCGACACAACCAAGGTGGTGACATCTTGGTGAATCACAAGAAGTCAGCAGAGGTCGTAGTAGTGTGAAAGGACCAAAACATGAAGGACCGAACAATAGTAATTTTGAAAAGTCTAGGAGGTGTGAAAGGTGCGAGAACTGCAGAAAACAGGAGAATCTGGCTATCGACAGAGAGATAGTGTGGAACATGAAAGGTATGTCGAAGTGCATAGTGCCTTTCACGGTGAGAAGAACAATCAAAATGGTGTATCCAATCTGTTTGAAAGAATCCTGTCAAGGGATAATCTGAATCAAGCTTACCTTCAAGTGGTCAGAAATAAAGGAGCAGCTGGAATGGATGGTATGACATACGACCAGCTGCTTCCATACTTGAGGGAACACAGGGAAGAATTATTAACGCAGCTGCATCTTGGGAAGTATAAACCTCAACCCGTATTGCGGGTTGAAATAGATAAACAAGATGGTGGAAAAAGAAAACTAGGGATTCCTGCCGTTGTTGACCGAATGCTTCAACAAGCAATAAATCAAGTATTACAACCCATATTTGAACCAACGTTCTCCGATAATAGTTTTGGGTTTCGTCCAAAACGTAGTGCACATCAAGCCATCATACGGGCAAAATCGTACTACGAACAAGGGTACAAATATGTGGTGGACTTGGACATGAAAGCCTACTTTGATACAGTAAACCATGATAAACTAATGTACTTTGTGGAAAAACGGATAACGGATAAACGAGTACTACGCTTGATAAGACAATTTGTTAAGTGGAATCATGATTGACGGCACCTTTGAAAAATCAGAGGAAGGAACGCCTCAAGGGGGAAACCTGTCTCCGTTACTCAGTAATATTTACTTAAACGAGTTAGACCAATTACTGGAAAAACGGGGACACCGATTCGTGCGTTACGCAGACGACTGTAACATTTACGTGAAAAGTAAAAGAGCAGGACAGCGCGTAATGAAGAGTGTGATGAAATTCCTGGAGAAGGATTTAAGTCTTACGGTGAATCGGGAAAAGAGCGCAGTAGGAAGCCCCTTGAAACGAAAGTTTCTAGGGTTCTGTCTCCTCGTTACAAAGAAAGGTGTTCAGATTCGTCCGCATTATAAAGCAAAAGTGACCGTTAAACAGAAACTCAAACGAATCACGAAACGCAATCGTGGAAGAAGTATCGATAGAATTCTAAAAGAAATCCGGCAACTTATGACAGGGTGGATAAACTACTATGGCATAGGAGAAATGAAAGGATTTATGAAGAATCTGAATGGGTGGCTCAAGCGTAGAATTAGACAGTACATTTGGAAACAGTGGAAGAATCCACGTACAAAAAGGAAAAATCTAATTTACTTAGGTATCGATAAACAGAAAGCTTATGAATGGTCGAATACAAGAAAAGGTTACTGGGTCATATCGAGTAGCTATGTACTCCATCGTTCATTGACAGATAAAGAACTGGCATCGAGAGGATATAAAGATATCGCTCTTCAATACCAGTTCGTACACTTAAACTATTGAACCGCCGTATACGGACCCGTACGTACGGTGGTGTGAGAGGGGCGGAAAGCTATTTAGCTTTTCCCTCTACTCGATTATCTAAACCTTAAATTAGGAAAGCATTAGGCATATTTGACTTTATACTGTATAGATTCTATGATTAATATAAAGAATAAAGGAAGTTTAATAATTAGTATTTATAAACTGTGAAGAGAGCGGATGTTATGCTAAGTTGGGAAGAACGGCGTTTAATGGTTAAAATTGCGCAATTATATTACTATGAAGGATGGACACAAGCAAAAATTGCAAAAAAGCAAAATGTTTCACGTCCTATCATCTCAAAATTGTTAAATAATGCCAAAAAAGAGGGTATTGTAGAAATTTATATTAAAGATGAAACGTTACATAGCGTGGAGTTGGAAAACGCTATTATGAAAAAATTTGATTTGAAAGAAGTTATTGTGGTATCCACAGCGGGCTTTGCTCCTGAGATGATAAAACGCCAGCTGGGAAAATCAGCTGCTTCTTATATAGCGAATCACTTAACGGATGTAAAAAGCTTAGGGCTTTCTTGGGGAACAACGCTATTATCTTTCGTAGAAGAGTACCCTTATAAATATAAAAAGGACACACATATTGTTCCAATTATTGGAGGAATGGGAAGCGAGTATGTTCATTTACATTCCAACCAATTAGTTTTCCATCTATCACAAAAAATGAATTCAAGCTGCTCTTATTTATATGCTCCAGCGATGGTAGAATCTATTGATTTAAAAGAAAGGTTAGTTGAGTCAAAGGATATTTCTCATGTTTTAGAGCAAGCAAGGAATGTTGATATGGCGGTTGTTGGTCTTGGGAATCCGTTTAAAAGCTCAACAATGGAAAAAATAGGATATCTAAACCAAAAAGACCTCGCATCTTTACGTAAAGCGGGAGCGGTAGGAGATATCAGTTCAAGATTTTATGATGCGATTGGAAAAGAATTAAATCATCCCTTAAACGATCGTGTTATCGGTTTAGACTTAAATGAAATTAAACAGATACCCGAAGTTATTGGGATAGTGGAAGGTTCATATAAATTAGAAAGTCTAGAATCGGCATTACAAGGTAAATATTTAGACGTATTAATTATTGATGATCGAACGGCACAGGAATTGGTTGAAAGCTATATATAAGAAACGACCCAATTATCAGAAATAGATAATTGGGTCGTTTAAAATTTTTATTATTTCCAAGGGGTTACTACGCATTTCAAACCGTTTTTATCAAGAGCGGTTTGAAACGCTTTTTTTGTATTCTGCAAAGAGAATATATCTGTGACAAATGGAGTGAAATCAATTAGTTCTTCATCAATCCATTTCACTGCTTCTACATGTAAATCACGCGGAGCTCCGTGTGTACCAACAACAGTTAATTGTTTATAGATAAAATGATTTGTATTAATTGAAGTTTCAGTAACCTTCTTATTTCCTGAGAAATATAATACTCTTCCTTTTTTTCGTACAATTTCCAAAGCCTCATTTTGAACATAAGCAGAGGGAGCAGTTACAATGGCAACATCAGCACCTAATCCACCTGATGCATCAAGAATGGTTTGCAATGTATTATCCTTAGTTGGGTCGATAACTATATCAGCGCCGATTTGCTTAGCAAGCTCTTGCCTTGCTTTGGAACGCTGTACAGCAATAACTTTCCCGGCGCCCATTTTTTTAGCTGCAGCAATATACATACACCCAATTGCGCCTGCTCCATAGACAACGACTGCATCACCGGCATTGATCTTTACTTCAGTCAGCCCGCTAAGCACACAGGCGAATGGTTCAGAAAGGCTCGCTAATTCATATGATGTAGTATCTGCAATGCGCTGGATAGATCCATATTCAATAAAGTTTCGCGGCAGCACCATATATTGAGCAAAGCCGCCATCGATTTGGTAGCCAATAGATTCTCCTTTTACACAAAAGTGGCTGTCATTTTTTTGGCAATAGTAGCATTCGCCACAAGGGAGATGTGCCCAAAGTGTGACGCGGTCTCCTAATTGAAATGATGAAACATATTTTCCTTTTTGGATGATTTCTCCTGCTATTTCATGTCCGATAATTCTAGGAAAACTTACCCGGCTGTCCCCGTTTTGGAAGATTCGTAAATCGGACCCGCAAACTCCAGTGGCATGAACCTTTAATAATATTTCATGGTCATCGATATCAGGAATCTCCTTTTCCTGATATTCGAGCTTTTCTTTACCAGTTAATGCGACTGCCTGCATCATATTTGATTCCCCCTAATCTTCTTTGAAATGGAGTGCTTTTTTGATTTGGTATTGCATTTGACGGATTTCTTGTTCTTTAACGGCGTCGTTCCACTGAAGAATATCAGCAATCTCTTTAGTAACTATTTCTAATGTTTCTTTAACAAGCTCTAAATCAAATAATAAATAGCTTGTACGACGATCATAGAAATCAGTTAATGTTGAAACCATTTCATGCTCGATTGTATAACGAAGTTCTCCTAAAATGTTCCTGTGTACGTGTTTTAGTTGCTGCCCGTTATAGCTATCTATTGTCTGCAGTAATTTTTCAGTGTTTGATCCATAACGCAATACATAGTTAGTGATGTTCTGCTGTGAAATTTCTAAATGACTATATCGTCCATGAATCCGATCCGCATACTCATAAAGTTCTTTAATATTGTTAAATTGTGATCCGGATAGTTTTAAATTTGCTGTTTTAGTTGTAGGAAGATTTAATTTGTGTTTTTTATCGATATAAGTTAGAATGCGATCTGCCATTTTACGATAACCAGTCAATTTTCCGCCAGCAATGGTAACAACACCAGAATTTGATTCGAAAATTTCATCATGACGAGATAATTCGGAAGGTTTTTTTCCGCTCTCGCCAATAAGCGGCCGAATTCCTGCCCAACTGGATGATATATCCTGAACCTGTAATTTTACATTTGGAAACATATCCTTTAAGCAGCCTAATAAATATTGAACTTCGCTAAGATGCACATGTATATCATCCATATCTTTATTGTACAGTGATTCTGTTGAACCGACATACGTACGGTTTCCTACTGGAATAACGGCTATCATTCTTCCGTTATGTTGAAAATAAACAGAGGATTTCACTGGTAATTTATCATAAGGAAATACAATATGAATTCCTTTCGCAAGAACCATATGCTTCCCGGTTATTTTCTCATCCTTCTTACGAACTTCATCAACCCAGGGGCCAGCAGCATTTACAATGTGTTTAGCATAAACAGTGAATGTCTGGTTAGCACAGTGGTCTCTTCCTACGATTCCTTTAACCATGTTATTTTCATCTTTTAGGAATTCGGTCATTTCGGCATAATTTAAAATTACAGCGCCTTTTTCTTGTGCTGTTTTTGCTACTTCCAGTGCTAAACGGCTGTCGTCTGTTCTATATTCAATATAACATCCGCTTCCTTGAACGATCTTTTTGTTAAAAAGGGGTTCGTTTTGAAGCGTTTTCTTTTTTCCGTATAGGCTATGGCGTTCCTCTTTTTTTACACCGGCAAGTTTGTCATAAAGGGTGAGTCCGGCTTTTAAAGTTACTAAATTATAAGACTCTTTTTTTATCAAAGGAAAATTCATAGTAATCGGGTAAACGAGATGAAGGGCATTATTATAAACAATATCGCGTTCTGATCCAGTTTCTTTTACAACAGGAAAATCAAAGTTCTGTAAATATTTTAAACCTCCATGGATTAATTTTCCTGAGCGGCTGCTTGTTCCTGATGCGAAGTCATAACGTTCTATTAAAGCTACTTTTAGTCCTCTTGTGATAGCATCTAGGGCAATTCCGCTTCCTGTGATTCCTCCGCCAATAATCAATAAATCGAATTGTTGTTCTTCTAATTGGTGAAGGGTGCTGTCACGATGAAGTGTAGAAAAAGAATGATTATGAGACATGTCGAATCCTCCTATATTTTACAAATGTTCAAAAACGAAAATTTTGTAATTTTATAATGAGTATATAATTTGGGGAGTAACAAGTCAATAATCTAGATGGTTAAAAACCTTTATTCATGTTTGTTTATAATGGCGAGATGATTCACACAATTGGAAAATAGCTGTAGTTATACATCAATACACCAAGGATAAAGAGCTGCAAAATGGTGTTTTGCTTCTTTGTAAAGAATAAGTGTCCGCAAAATTTCAGCACAGTGAAATTTCTTCAAATTTGAATGCGTTTGCATAAAATCTGAAGAAATATGATATAATCGTGTTACATTTGTAAGGGGGTTGAAATTATGAATATTGAAGAAAGAAGATTAATGACAAAAGTAGTCAAACTGTATTATTTAGAAGGTTGGACACAAACGGAAATTGCAAAAAAAATTAACAAATCCAGGCCAATTGTCTCTAAACTTCTGAAGCAGGCAAAAGAAAAACAAATAGTTGAAATATACTTGAAGGATAGTACTGTACATACGGTTCAACTAGAGAGAGAACTGGAGCAAAAATATAATTTGAAAGAAGCAATTGTGATTGAATCCGCACATAGCGGCCCAGAATTAATTATGCGCAAACTTGGGGTAGTGACAGCGAGATATATTGAAAAAAAACTGGATCAAATAAATACAATTGGTATTTCATGGGGAACTTCTGTATATGCAGTTGTCGAAGCTTTTCAATATCAAGCAAATAAACCCGTTCATCTTATTCCGCTGATTGGCGGTATTGGACAGAACTATATTGGTTACCATACCAATTCACTGCTTTTTGAGCTTGCTCAGAAGTTAAATTCAACTTCTTCCTATCTGTATGCTCCAGCAGTTGTCGAAAGTGAAGAGTTAAGGAATCATATTGTACGTTCTAAAGATGTGAAAGAAGTTCTTACTAAAGGAAAACAAGTTGATATAGCGATCGTAGGTATTGGGAATCCAGGAATACAAAACACGATGACAGAAATGGGGTATTTATTGGAAGAAGATCAGCAAAGTCTTTTGAATGCTGGGGCCATTGGTGATATCAATTCAAATTTCTTTAATAAAGATGGTGAACTCGTTGACCACCCATTAAATAATCGCACAGTAGGAGTTAAGTTGGAAGATATTAAAAATATTTCAGAAGTAATTACAATTGTAAGAGGAGATTACAAATTATTCCCGTTGCATGTCGCACTTGAAAATAACTTTATCACTACATTAGTTATTGATAGTGATACCGCAGAGAAACTTTTAAAAAAATACAAATAAATGTTGACAAAGTTTTGAAAGCGTTTTATTATTCTATTTACAAACGTAAATTAATATTACATTTGTAAATATAAGAGGGGGATAAGTTATGTGGGGAACTTTCATTTTAATTTTTGCCTTTGTGTGGGGAGTACAGTTTCTAATGACACAACTGCAAGTAAAGCATTATCGTTCAAACATAAAGAGCTTTACCAATCGAAAGTCAGGTTTTTTAGGAACAGGTTATTTTAAAAAAAGGTTTGGAACAGGGGCGTTGGTTTTATTAGTATCTGATGAAAATTTGCAGGTAGTTGAAGCAAAAATAATGAAAGGGATTACCGTTTTTGCTCGCTTTAAAGATAGAAAAGAATTAATCGGCAAGGATTTATTTGAAGTTGAAAATATGGAGATTCTCGATGCTAAAGAGAAAAATGCCGTTCAAGGAGCAGTCAAAATGATTGAAAAAGAGTTTGAGAAGAAAGGGGAGAAAGCAGCATGGATTTCTTAATCAGTATTGCAGAAGGATTTATTGGAATGTTTGAAGAAGGCGGAGAAACTTTCATGGGGCTAGTAACGGGTATTATTCCAATGCTCGTTGTATTAATTACAGCAGTAAATGCTTTAATCAAATTTATTGGGGAAGACAGAGTAAATAGTTTTGCACAAAAGTGTACAAAATATTTTGTTTTACGATATACTGTTTTTCCGTTTTTAGCCGTTTTTTTCCTTACTAATCCAATGTGCTATACATTTGGACGTTTTTTACCGGAGAGACAGAAACCAGCTTTCTATGATTCAGCTGTTTCATTTGTCCATCCAATAACCGGGCTTTTCCCACATGCAAACCCGGCAGAATTATTTGTATATATGGGAGTAGCAGCTGGAATTACAGAACTGGGTTTATCATTAGGGCCGTTAGCTTTAAGATTTCTGTTGGTCGGAATTGTCGTTATGTTGATTAGAGGAGTTGTAACAGAGATGATTACAGCCCGTATGTTAAAAAATAAGCAAGACAGCGCAGCGTAATAGTTGAACAATTATGGGAGGGATAGAGAGTGAGTGAATTTAAAGCGGTAAAAGTTCATAAAGGACCTTCTGGATGGGGTGGTCCATTAGTAATTCAGCCTAGTGAAGAACAAAAATATATTATTTCTGTAACTGGCGGGGGAATCCATGAAGTTGCACAAGCTTTAGCAGAACAAACGGGAGCTATTGCGATAGATGGTTTTGAAAAGTCTGTACCGAAAGAAGAAATAGCAGCGGCAGTTATTAATTGCGGTGGAACGGCGAGAAGCGGGGTATATCCGCGAATGGGAGTAAAGACAATTAACACATTTAGTAATTCGCCATCCGGGCCATTAATGAAGTTTATTAATGAAGGTAATTTCGTATCCGGAGTAGAGAGTCAAAGTCAATTTGAAATTGTGGATGCATCTGGAGAAGCAGTTACAACGGCAAAAGTTGAGAATGATGATGCACCAGATTTAATGGATAAAAAGGTTGCCCAACAGGTAAAAGAAGAAGCAAAATCAAAAGTAGCTGAATCTAAGAACGGTAATGGAAAGAAAAAGAATCCGATAATGAGATTTATTGAGATCCTGGGAAATAAAGTGGGGAATGTCGTAAGTGTCTTCTTCCAATCAGGACGAGATACAATTGAAACGGTTATTAAAAATATCTTGCCGTTTATGGCTTTTGTAAGCGCATTAATGGGTATCATCACATTTACAGGAATCGGTGATATGATTGCTAATTTAGTTGCTCCGTTAGCAACAAGTCTTATTGGAATGCTAATCCTGTCATTTATCGCTGCCATTCCAGTAATATCTCCATTACTCGCACCGGGCGCAGTAATTGCTCAGGTTGTCGGAGTACTCATTGGTGTGGAAATCGCAAATGGTAATATACCTCCACAAATGGCATTACCGGCATTGTTTGCTATTAATCCGCAAGTTGGTACAGATTTTGTGCCAGTTGGATTAACGCTTGGGGAAGCAGAAGCAGAAACAGTTGAGGTTGGAGTTCCGGCAGTATTATTCTCTAGATTAATTACTGGACCAATAGCAGTAGTTATTGCTTATCTTGCTAGTTTTGGACTTTACAGTTAATTAACTCGAGATTTTTTACAAATGTAAACAGATATAACATTTGTAAAAAGATGAGATGTCATGTATAGTGGATTTATAAAATAAAGATTATTAGAAATTCTTACAGAAAATTTTGTGCGTTGAAGGGTGATTTAGATGAGTCAATTACAATTAGATTTAAATGTAACTGAAGTTGGGGAAGATGTAGAGCTGATGAAAGAGGAAGGTATATTGATTTTATTTAATAATACCGTGCCAGAAGATTTGAAAACGATTGCTGTTATTCACGATGGCGCATTTCATCAAGACATTAAGTCTGGCGATAACATGATAATCAACGGTGAACTTTTCCGTATCCTTCATGTTGGAGATAAAGCAAATGAAACGTTGTCACAGCTAGGCCATGCCACATTTAATTTTGAAGGTGAAACGGAATATGATATGCCGGGTACGGTTTATCTGGAAAAAAAAGAAATTCCTCATATAGAGACAGGTTCTACAATTTCATTTCACAGATTATAAATTAGTCATAGAAGGAGTGCGTTTCCATGTTAAATTTAAATAGAAAACTTGAAAAATTACAAAATGAAGGATCTTATATCAAAGTTGGTCTTGTAGGCGCCGGACAAATGGGAAGAGGGATGATTTCACAAATTGAGGGTATGAAAGGGATGCGGGTAGTAATTACTTCCGATTTAGCAGTAGAGAATGTGACAAATGCTTATAAACATGCTGGAATCGATGCTGCCAGTATTCAAGAAACAAATGATAAAGAGGCAGCGTCTAAAGCGGTTCAGGAAGATAAAGTAGTTGCTACAAAAGATATGAAACTTGTAACCTCTCTCCCTGAAGTAGACGTTGTAGTAGATGCTACGGGTATTCCAAATGTAGGAGCAGAAATTGCCTGGGATTCTATTTTAAATAATAAACATATTATTATGTTAAATGTTGAAGCGGATGTTACGGTCGGACCGCTGCTCAAAAAAATGGCGGATTCTGCCGGCGTCGTATATACAGGATCTGCAGGGGATGAGCCTGGAGCAATTATGGAATTATATGATTTTGCGGATGCGATGGGATTTGAAATTGTAGCACTCGGAAAAGGGAAAAATAATCCGTTAAATTTAGAAGCGAATCCGACAACGGCGGAAGCAGAGGCTAAAGAAAAAGGGTCATCCCCTAAAATGCTTGCATCCTTCCAAGATGGAACAAAAACAATGGTTGAGATGAATGCTGTTGCAAATGCAACTGGATTTTCACCAGATAAGCCCGGAATGCACGGTTTTGAAGCCTCTGTTCAAGAATTGCCAAAAGTCTTTCTTGAAAAGGACAAAGGCGGAGAGGTAAATGGAAAAAGAATTGTAGAGTTTATCAACGGAATCGCACCAGGCGTATTTGCCATCATTGCTTCTGATAAAGAAGAAGTTAATGCAGAAATGCAATATTTAAAAATGGGAGATGGGCCAAATTATGTGTTATATCGTCCATATCATTTAACTAGTTTAGAAACGCCATTATCCATTGCTAAAGCATATATTGATCATGAGGCAACGATTGCTCCTTATTATGGATTACAGGCAGAAACGGTTACAGTAGCTAAAAAAGATTTGAAGGAAGGGGAGCATCTGGATTATATCGGCGGCTATACCGTTTATGGACATATTTTAAAAGCTGAAGAAGCTAAAGAACAAAAAGCTCTTCCGCTAGGGTTGGTTGATAGAAATGTTGTATTGAAGAAAGATATTAAAAAAGGTGAGATTATTACCTATGATGCCGTAGAACAAACAGAAGAATCTACTATTTGGAAGCTTCGTTCTATTCAAGATAGAGAGTTTTAATAAACTGGGGTTAATCAGGATGTGTTTTGCGCTTTAGCAAGGCATATTCATTTACACACATTTTTACATTTGTGCCTAATAAGAACAAAAGGAAAGGATGAAATTTATGTCAAAATTAAACGTTCCAGATAAGATTACAAATGAAAAACTGGTAGAACTCTATAAACAAATGTGGACAATCCGTTTTTTCGAAGAGAAAGTAGATCAATTCTTTGCAAAAGGTAAAATCCATGGAACAACGCACTTAGCAGTAGGACAAGAAGCAAGCGCTGCAGGCGTATGCGCTTTACTAGAGAAAGAAGATAAAATTACCAGCACGCATCGCGGGCATGGTCATTGCATCGCTAAAGGAGCTACGCCGGATAAAATGATGGCAGAGTTATTCGGCAGAACAACAGGCTATTGTAAGGGAAAAGGCGGATCCATGCATATTGCAGATGTAGAAATGGGTAATCTTGGTGCAAACGGTATCGTTGGCGGAGGGATTCCATTAGCTGTCGGCTCGGCATTAACAGCATCGATGAAAAAGTTAAATTATGTAACTGTCTGCTTTTTTGGGGATGGCGCTACGAATGAAGGAAGTTTTCATGAAGCAGTGAACCTTGCTGCAGTTTGGAATTTGCCAGTTATCTTTGTTTGCGAAAACAACCAATACGGCATGTCTGGCCCTGTGAAGGAAATGGTGAAGATAGAGGATATTGCAACAAGAGCAAAATCCTATGGCATCCCTGGAGTGGTAGCTGACGGAAATGACCTTATTGAAATGATGAATGTCACAAATGATGCGCTTGAGCGTGCTAAAAACGGGGAAGGACCAACCTTAATTGAAGCAAAAACCTATCGTTGGAAGGGTCACTCGAAAAGTGATGCTAAAAAGTATCGTACCCGTGATGAAGAAACAGAATGGAAAGAAAAAGATCCAATCAAACGACTTAAGGAACTGTTAATCAGTGAATCTATTATCACGGAAGAACAGGCGGAATCACTGCGAAAAGATGCTTTAAAAGAAATTGAAGACGCAGTTGCTTTTGCTGAAGAGGGCCCGATGCCTACGAAGGGTGATTTATTAACGGATGTATTTGCTTAAAGTGGATGTTCAAAGGAGGAAAGAAAATGAGAGAATTAACATATTTAGAAGCAGTTCGTGAAGCAATGAGCCAAGAGATGCGTCAAAATGAAGATGTTTTTATTCTTGGTGAAGATATAGGGGTATATGGAGGAGCTTTTGGAGTTACCCGGGGAATGATTGAAGAATTTGGTCCGGAGCGAATACGAAATACGCCAATCAGCGAATCTGGGATTGCCGGTGCGGCAGTTGGTGCAGCGTTGACTGGGATGCGCCCGATTTTAGAGCTGCAGTTTTCTGATTTTATTACGATTGCGATGGATCAAATGGTGAATCAGGCCGCGAAGATTCGTTATATGTATGGCGGAAAAGGAAAAGTTCCGATGGTTTTACGTACGCCAAGCGGATCAGGTACAGGAGCAGCTGCACAGCATTCGCAAAGTTTAGAGGCTTGGGTGGCTCATGTTCCTGGTTTGAAAGTTGTTCAGCCTTCTACAGCGCATGATGTAAAAGGACTATTAAAAGCAGCGATGGATGATGATAATCCGGTGATTTTTTATGAGCATAAATTACTTTATAAAACAAAAGGGGACGTACCGGAAGAGCAATACAGCATCCCGCTGGGAAAGGCAGATATTAAGCGGGAAGGAACAGATGTAACAATCGTAGCAACAGCTATTATGGTACACCGTGCTTTAGAAGCAGCTGAGGAGCTGGAGAAGGAAGGCATCAGTGCAGAAGTTGTTGATCCGCGCACATTAGTACCGCTGGATACAGAAACAATTATTCAATCTGTTTCCAAAACATCTCGTTTAGTTGTTGTCCATGAAGCGGTAAAAAGAGGCGGTTATGGTGCAGAGATTGCCAGTATGATTGCAGAGAGTGAAGCATTTGATTATTTAGATGCGCCGATTAAACGATTGGGCGGTGCCTCTTCGCCGATTCCATATAACCCGGAATTAGAGAAAATGCATGTGCCGCAGGTTCCAGATATTATCCAGGCAGTGAAGGAAACATTAAATAAAGCATAGAAAGGAGGGATTCAGGTGGCTAAAGAAATATTTATGCCTAAGCTAAGCAGTACGATGGAAGTGGGCACCCTGCTTCAATGGTTTAAAGAAGAGGGAGATTCTGTTGAAATGGGGGAGCCCCTATTCGAAATTATGACGGATAAAATCAATATTGAAGTTGAGTCATATGAAGAGGGCATACTGCTAAAGAAATATTTTAAAGTGGATGATGAGGTCGAAGTAAATGCTTGTATTGGTTATATAGGAGAAGCAGGAGAAAAAGTTCCTGATAATCCGCCGGCAGCTTCCGAAGAATCTGAATCAGTAGAAAATGTCCAGGAAGAAGCATCTGCTGAGGGACAGGAGCAAACAGTTAGTACCGATTCTGATCAAGAAGAAAATAAGGACGGAAAAGTCAGAGCGACTCCTGCTGCCAGACGGATTTCCCGCGAGAATGATCTTTCCTTATCCGCTATTTCCGGCTCTGGTCCAAATGGAAGGGTACATCAACAGGATGTCGAAGCAGCTCTTGTCGCAGGTGTGATAGCTGTGACGCCGTTGGCAGAGAAAATAGCAGCTGACCATGGAATTGATTTAAATCAAATTACGGGTACAGGGGCGCGCGGAAAAATTGAAAAGCAGGATGTACTTTCTTATCTGGAAAAAGCAGATGAAATTTCAAAAGAAACGGAATCTGAGCCAGCAGAACGTATAAAGCTCAAAGGACTTCGTAAAGCGGTTGCTGACAAAATGGTACAAAGCGTTCAATCCATCCCGCATGTAACCTTGACAAGCGACGTGGATATGACGAATGTTATTGACCTGCGTAAATCATTGCTTCCTGTGATTGAAAAAGATACGGGATACCGGTTATCCTTTACCGAAGTGATTATAAAAGCAACTGCCAATGCACTTATGAAGCATCCAAAATTAAATGCCTCTTTAATTGGTGATGAAATTGTGATGAACAATGAAGTCAATATCGGACTGGCAGTTGCTGTAGATAATGGATTGATTGTGCCTTCTATTAAAAATGTAAATCAAAAAGGTCTGGCTGCGTTAACTCAAACTAGTAAAGAACTGGGCAAGAAGGCAAGAGAAAATAAACTAAAACCGGATGAAATGCGCGGAAGTACCTTTACCATCAGTAACTTGGGAATGTATGCCATTGATGCCTTCACTCCTATTATTAATGGACCGGAAACAGCGATTTTAGGTGTTGGAAGAATTGTTGAAAAGCCTGTTGTTGTAGATGGAGAACTGACAGCTCGTCCAATGATGGTGCTTAGTCTGTCCTTTGATCACCGTGCAATTGATGGTGCACCAGCTGCAGCATTCTTAACGGACTTGAAGGCGAATCTTGAAAATCCATACAGTTTATTAGTTTAAGGGGCGGAGTAAATGACAAAATTTGATGTAGCGATAGTTGGCAGCGGTCCCGGAGGATATGTATCGGCAATCCGAGCTGCAAAGCTGGGCTTGTCTGTTGCGCTGGTAGAAGGAAGAGACCTGGGTGGAACTTGTTTAAATCGTGGCTGTATTCCTTCTAAAACATTATTAAAAAATGCAGAAGTAATCAATCAAATAAAAGATGCGAAAAAGTTTGGAATCCAGGTTGATTCATATTCATTGGAATTAAAAACAATGATTAATAGAAAGAATCAGGTTATTCAGCAGCTACAAAACGGGATTAACAGTCTATTAAAAGCGAATAAAATAAAGCTATATTCTGGTTATGGAACAGTGGATAATCAAAAAATAATTACGGTTGATACCGGAGAGAAAACAGAAAAGCTGGAAGCGGAATCTATTATTCTGGCAAACGGCTCCAAGCCTTTTGTTCCTAACCTTTCGGGGCTTAATGAAGTTCCTTATTATACAAGTGATACGATATTCGATATAGAAGAGGTCCCGGAGCATTTAGTTATTGTCGGCGGCGGGGTCATTGGATTGGAAATCGCCTGTATTTTTCAAAGCTTAGGAACGAAAGTAGAAATTGTGGAAATGGCAGATCGTATCATTCCTGCAGAAGACAAGGAAGCAGCTGATTATCTAGCAAATGAGCTGAAAAGAAAAGGGATAGGCATGCATACCAGTGCAAAGGTGCTGGAATTGAAGAAGGATAAGAAAACGGTGGTCAAATTAGAAAAGGACGGAAAAGAAACGAGTCTGGAAACAGATAGTGTCCTTGTTTCTGTGGGACGCGAACCTAATTTGACCGGATTGAATGACCTTTCTATTAACTATGAAGGCAAATTTGTCAAAGTGGATAAATCGATGCAGACCAATGTAAAAGGGATTTATGCTATCGGAGACTTAATTGGCGGATACCAGCTTGCACATGCAGCGAGTGAAGAAGGAATTCGTGCAGTCAGTCATATTTTAGGTGAAACACATCCAAAAGATTTCATTATGCCACGCTGTATTTATACATTTCCTGAGATTGCAAGTGTTGGGATGACAGAAGAGCAGGCGAAAGCAGCGGGCTATCAGGTGAAAGCTCAAAAAGTAGACTTAGCCGCTAATGGAAAAGGAATAGCTTCTGCCGAAAACAGCGGATTTATGAAAATTATCTCCGAAGAAAAGTATGGTGAAATCCTCGGTGTGGTGCTTGCTGGCGCCCATGTGACGGAAATGATCAGTCAGGCAACTTCTTTCATGTACTTAGAAGGGACGGTAGAAGAGTTGGAGGATATGATTTTTCCGCATCCAACCTTAGCGGAGGGAATGTTTGAAGCAGCTGCAAAATGGCTGGATAAAGGGATTCATTATTAAAAAAAGAAAAGTGCTGTATATTCCATTTGTAGTCGTAATTTCATGTAGTATAGCAGCACGATTTCAACAGGATATACCATGCCTTTATAAGAGTTGATTTAAAATACAGTTGGTAACTAAACCGATCCGAAGAGCTGGATATATTTCCAGCTCTTCGGATCGGTCTTTTATTTTCGTAATGCGTTTGATTTCCCTTCTAGTCATCGTTCTAACTATACTGTTTGTTTTCAATTGTTAAGCATTTACGCCCTTATCTACAATATCCACTTTTTTTCTCTTATTTGCAATCAATGTAATCGCAAAAGATAATATAAAAGCTGCAAGCATGGCGATGATAAATCCGTATGGATTATCAGATAAAAATGGTGTGGTGAATGTTGGAACGTAGGCGGTCCCGCGAACGTCGAACAGGCCGACTAGGGCGCCGCCGACTCCGGCAGATAAAATGGCACCGGCGAATACGATTTTATTTGAGAACATGAACGGATAGGCTGCTTCCACAAATGTTCCGAATCCCATATTGATCAAGAATCCTGGGGTTGCAGCAGCTGCTTCTCCTTTCTCCCTCGGAGCAACGATGTTTGCTAAGTTGATTCCAGCAGATACCATAACTAAACCAACCATATCAATGGCTCCTAAGAAGCTTACGCCTGTTTTTTCCATTTCTAATAATACGATTGGCAAAATAGCTGCATGGTATATCCCGCCTAAAATGGCCGGCCAAATAAGCAGACCGCCTAGTAACCCCGCTAAAATAGGGTTATATGCAATGGCTGCCTCGATTGCAATTTTAATTCCATCCCCGATGAACAATGCGATCGGCGCGAATAAAAAGTAGACTAACAGCCCTGCGAATAAACCGGCTAGGCCTCCAGTGACGATATTTACGGTTGTCATCGGAAATTTCCAGCTGATGCATTTTTGAAAGAAATAATGTACGAAAACTCCTGCTAAAATACCACCAATGAGACCGCCAATAATACCGCCATTAACGGATAATACACCAGCTACAACCCCGGCTACAATTGATACCTCGTCTAAATTAGACACTTGTTTGGCGGCAATTGCAGCGATAATAATCGGAAGTGCTCCAATCATTATATCAAAAATATCTTCTAGACCACTGAATATCGGAATCTTACTTAACGCAAGAACAAGTGCCATCGCAATAAAACCAGGCAATGCAGAAACCATGATACCGCGGATATTCATATTTTTCCAAATGCTTCCGCTGTTTTCCGCATTCATTTTACTCGTGGTTCCAATAATTGGTTTATATGTTACATCCCAATATTTTGCAAGGGAGCTAGTGAAAGAAATTGCTCGCGTTCGGTTCGTTGTACCAGTTGTTCCTGATTTAGCAATAACATTCGCACCTTGTGCGCTGATGGTTGCCATGGACGTTCCGCCTGTTCCGACGATCGGTATGTTCCTTTGAATGGCTGCGTTAATGACATTTTGATTGGCGCACTTTGGATCCGCACTCATGACGATTAACCCATCAACTGTTTGATTAAGTATAAGCGCAGCTATCTGCTCGTCTGTCTGTTTTGCTTGTTCGTTTATTTGTTCTAATGTATTTGGAGGGCTTTGTGTAACTTGCCCTTCTTCATCTAGACTAAAAAGGCTTGTTTTCGAGCTTGCTTTTGCTTGGTCCATGGAAACGTCAGAAGCAATAAATTGAACGGCAGCGATGTTAAAATCTGCAGCACTGCATTGGTTTTCAATTTCGTCTAATAATTTCCTTGGATTTTTTCCTCCTAAATTGTACAGGTTGCCGCCGGAGCTACCTATGATAGCTATAGTTTTCAAGATTATTCCCCCAGTAGAAAATTTCAATAAACAGGTTTTTAACACATTAGTATTTTATCATACTAAAGCGATAAAGTCTTTAAAGATTTAAAAGAAAGTGATTTGAGCGGCTAGGGAATAGATTTCTAAGATTCTGTTTAACAGATATCTTCATATTAAATGTTTTGTATTTGTTGAAATGAAATTTAACGCAGTGTAACTGGCTGGGGCTGGGGCTGCGATCACTCGCCCCACCGAAGAACTGTTGTGCGTCGAAAAATCCCCATTGAAGGAAGTTTCACTTTATCGAATGCTGTTTTTGTTGATTGAATGATTTCATCGAATTTTGTCTTATTTTACTTTAGATTCCTCTTTTGATATAATCATCAATCATTGAGAGCAGTAAAGGAGAAGATGAAATGGATTGGATAGAAAATATAAATTGGGAGCAGCTTCTATTAGATACTGGATTTATTCTTTTAAAATTGATTGGAACGCTTATTGTATTTTATATTGTACGTGCTATTGGAAAGCGATTTATTCGGAATTCCTTTTCCAAAGCACAAGTGAAGAAAAAAATGTCGGCAGGCAGAACGAAAACGCTGCAGTCTTTAACCATTAGTACGTTTTCTTACGCTTTACTATTTGTTACGCTAGTAGTTGTTCTTGGTATTTTTGATATTAATGCCACTGGTTTAGTTGCCGGGGCTGGTGTGGTAGGACTGGCTATTGGCTTTGGTGCGCAAGGATTAGTCAGTGATGTAGTTACAGGCTTTTTCTTACTGCTGGAGAAGCAGGTGGATGTTGGTGATTATGTAACAGCTGCCGGATATGATGGGGTTGTAGAAGATGTCGGGCTCAGAACAATGCAAATTCGCGGCTTTGATGGCACGTTAAACTATGTACCTAATCGGGAAGTTACCTCCCTAAGCAACCACACCCGCGGGAATATGCAGGCTTTAGTGGATATTGTCATTCCATATAGTGATAATATTGATGAAGCAGTTGGCATTATTCAAACCGTCTGTGATGAAATGAAAGAAATGAATTCTAAAATCGTAGAAGGGCCCAATGTAATTGGTGTCCAAACGTTTGATACAGCTGCGGTAACTTTACGGGTTATTGCTAAGACAGAAATGATGGAGCAATGGGCAATAGAACGTGATTTACGAAAAGCGATTAAAGAAGCGCTTGATGCAAATCAGGACGATCCTGAAAAAACATATGCCGAACAGCCTCAGGGATAGGTGAAGGCATAAGGGAATAATTTAGTATGAAGAATAATGTTATTTTAAAACAAAAAGGCTTTCGATTAATCGATGCCTTTTTTGTTTGATTTTATTTAAAAGGGGGATAAAAGATGAAACAGGAGTGGTCTGGTGATTATAAGGAATAATCGCTGTTTATTTTCTTAATAAAAGAAATAATCTTAATTTTATAATAGGACTTTTGAATCAACTTTATTTCTGAAGCAGATGTTTTTTATTTAGACAGTCATAGATGCACGCACATCCTGTATAATAGTGTCATGATAAAGATACATATACAATTTTCTTTTACTAAGAAATAGAGAACAAACAAAATTTTGATTGCTGAGCAGGTAAGAAATAATGAGCATTTGCAAAATAAGCTTTAGGAGTGAGTTGGTTGAGAAGTATTTTTCGTAAAGATGAGAGAGAAGAGAGTTTATTGGAAAGCAGTAAAGAAGTAACTGTGGTTTTAGAGAAGCTGCAGCAAACCGATTTAGCGTTACAGCTGAAAATATCCAGGTTAACAAAGCAGGATTTGGCTGTTGCCAGATTATTGAAGCCGGTGATTCAAGAAAATATTGATATTATTATCGATGCTTTCTATGCTAATTTGGCACTTTCTCCAGAGTTAATGGATATTATCGAAGACAACAGTTCGGTCAGCCGATTAAAACAAACATTGGCAACACACGTTATAGAAATGTTTTCCGGAGAAATTAATCAAGCATTTATTGACAAGCGCCGGAGGATTGCCCAGGTGCATGTACATATTGGTTTGCAGCCTAAATGGTATATCGCTTCCTTTCAAGAGCTGTTCTTTCAAATATCCAAGCTAGTATCAGATACATATCAGGACAAAGAAAACTTTTTGTATGCGATACAGGTGGTAAATAAGCTGTTGAATTTCGAGCAGCAGATCGTCTTAGAAGCATATGAAGCAGATATTGAAGAGAAAAGAGCTGTGATGGATGAAAAGAATCAAAACCTGATTACTTCCATGAGAGAAACAGCTGAGAACTTGAGCTTCTTGTCTTCGGAAACGAATCAGTCTGTGATAAAAATGGTAGATCAAGCAAATCGAATCAATCAAATATCCAAGCAAGGGGAAGAAATTGCTGCCGCCACAAGTGAATCAGCACAGCAGGGGATGGAGCAGACACAGACAACGAATGCAGGCATGTCCCATTTGGATAAGCATATGGCACTTGTCGTAGAAAGGTTGGAACAATTAACAGGCAGTGCCGAAAAAATCAAATCGGTGATTTCTATTGTAGAGTCGATTGCGGGGCAGACAAATTTATTAGCTCTAAATGCGTCTATCGAAGCAGCAAGAGTTGGTGAGCAAGGAAAAGGCTTTGCTGTGGTAGCGGATGAGGTGCGTAAACTTGCGGAGCAATCAGCGAAAGCTGTTGCTGAAGTAAGCGATTTGATCCTGGAGACAAACGAACAGGTTGCAAATAGCCGGGAAGCGATTAGAGAAACACAGGAAGAAGTAACATCCGTCCGTGAACAAACAGCGAAAACAGCAGAAATATTAAGGAAGGTTTCGGAATCTATGGCCCGTATTTCGCAAAACAGCAGTCAGATTCAACAATCATTGGAAGAAAATCAGCACAGTATCAGTGAAGTAGAATCTTCCATGGGTGAGATTGAGAATTACTCTCTGAAATTTAATGAAATGGAATGATAGCTTGTTATTACCGCAATTTTAAAAACGCTTAAAGAATCTTGACGGAATGAGGAATATACATGAGACAATCCTATTTTTATTTAAAGCTGGAATCCCACGAGCTGCCAATGGCTTATAAAAAAGAGAACCGTCGTGTGCGGGTATTATTGCCAAAGGATTATGGGAAAGAAAAGGATCGGCATTATCCTGTTGTGTATATGCATGACGGGCAAAATGTTTTTTACAGCAGTGAAGCCTACAGCGGTTATTCATGGAAGGTGATTCCGGCAATAAAACGGAATCCGGATTTGCCCAAAATGATTATTGTCGGGATTGATAATGGCGAAAGAGACCGCATTAATGAATATACACCATGGAAAATAACGGAAAGCCCGCTCCCGGAGGATATTGAATTGGGAGGAAGAGGCGCTGAATTTGCTGAATTTATTATGACAGTAGTAAAGCCTTTTATCGATGAACATTATCGAACTAAACCAGATAAATACCATACGGCAATGATTGGCAGCTCCCTTGGCGGAAATATTTCTGCTTTTATGGGAATTGAATATAAGGATCAAATTGGCGGCCTGGGGATTTTTTCGCTTGCTAACTGGATTACTAACAAAGCATTTGACCATTATATGGAAAGAGAAACGTTAGATCCGGAACAGCGTGTGTATGTCCAAGTCGGGACAGAGGAGGGTGACGACGCGGACCGGCAATTAATGTATGGTAATATGAAGCAGGCGTATATCGACTGTTCGCTAAAGTATTATAAACAGCTGGTCAAAGGCGGTATTCCTATCGACCATATCGATTTAAATATTTTTTCGGATGAGGAGCATAATGAGGAAGCCTGGTCAAAGCATCTTCCGGAATGTTTTCGATTCTTAGGTGCAAATTGGTGATAGAGATAGCTGTTTAAAAATTGATAGAATCCGTCGGAAATCATTGTGAGTTTGAGTTGGTTCATGGTTGATTAACTTCATCAAATTGGATGAAACGGCGGTTTCTTTCGAGTATTTTTTAATTATCTAATCTTATTTGACAATTTTCTAAAAATTATATTGATTTTAAATTGAAAAAATGGTATTTTAACAGGTAATCTAATGATTTTTACCTAGGTAACGAAAGGAGAAATAATATGAATTATATCCTAATTTCACCATATTATCCCAAGAATTTTCAGACTTTTGCGCATCGTTTAAAAAGTGCAGGCGTTCAAGTATTTGGAATTGGGGAAGAGCCTTATGATCAATTAGGTTCAGAATTACAAAAATCGTTAAGCGAATATTATCGGGTCAATAGTTTAGAAAATGTTGATGAAGTAAAGCGTGCTGTAGCGTTTTTGTTTTTTAAGCATGGCCCGATTGACCGAATTGAGTCTAATAATGAACACTGGTTAGAGCTTGATGCGCAGCTTCGTGAACAATTTAATGTGTATGGGAATAAAACAGCTGACTTGAAAAAGGTAAAGTTTAAATCGGAAATGAAAAAGCTGTTTAAAAAAGCTGGTGTGCCAGTGGTAGAGGGCTATGTCGTAAAAAATAAAGAGGATTTGTCGAAAGCTGTGGGAAAATTAGGGCTTCCTGTAATTGCGAAGCCGGATAGTGGTGTCGGCTCGGCTGCGACCTTTAAATTGAGTTCAGATGAAGATATACGTCATTTTGAAGCGGAATGGCAGGAAACAACCGTTTATTTCCTGGAGCCTTATGTGGAAGGCGGAAAGCTGTGTACGTTTGATGGCCTGACGGATCAAAATGGAGATATTGCTTTTCAGACAAGTTTTACATATAATGTGCCGACATTAGAGCTCGTTCAGGGGCAGCTGGATCTATTCTATGTTATTCAGAAGGAAATTGATCCGAAGCTTGAAGCATACGGGAAAGCGATTGTGAAAATCTTTGGCATGAAGGAACGTTTTTTTCATATTGAGTTTTTCCAATTAGAAAATGGAGATTACGTGGCGCTGGAGTATAATAACCGTCTGGCTGGCGGCTACACCATTGATATGTATAACTATGCTTACTCGATTGATTTATTTGCACAGTATGCTTCTTTGGTAACAGGAAGCGGATTTAAGAAGCCGGATGTTCCGAATCAATATTGTATTGGAGTTACCCAGCGGGACGCCTATCAATACCAAAACAATACCAAAGCAATCCGTGATAAATTCGGAGACAGGGTAAAGTTTGCTGAGCGTATGCCGGAAGCATTTGCCCATCTGCAGGGAAATCAATTTTATGCAATCAATGCGGATACGGAAGAAGAGGTTAATGAAATTACTCGTTTTGTACATGAACGAAAAAAATAGAGACAGGGGATTTGACAATGCAGATGGAACAGTTAAGCCATTGGAGCGGAGAATTAGGAAGGGAGATGCCATTAAACAGATATGGACACAGCGGTACACCAATTATTGTGTTTCCATCATCCGGCGGGTCACATTATGAATACTATGATTTTGGAATGATTGATGCGTGTCAGGAATTTATTGAAGCGGGAAAGGTGCAATTTTTCGCGTTAGCCAGCGTGGATAGCGAGAGCTGGTTGCATGATTCCAAGCCGCCGCATGACCGCGCATTAGCTCATGAGGCGTACGATCGTTATGTCATTTCAGAAGCAATTCCATTTATTCAACATAAAACAAACTGGTTCCATCCAATGATGACAACCGGCTGCAGCATGGGGGCTTATCATGCGCTCAACTTTTTCTTAAGGCACCCGGATGTTTTTCAGACGACGGTGGCCCTCAGCGGTATATACGATGCACGCTTCTTTTTCGGAGATTATGGAAATGACCCGCTTGTCTATGAAAATTCACCGAGTGATTATATCTGGAATCAGAATGATGGCTGGTTTATCGATCATTACCGTTCAGCCGATATTATTGTCTGTACCGGCCTTGGGGACTGGGAGCAGGATGGACTGCCTTCATTTTATACATTGAAAAAAGCGTTTGAAGAGAAGCAGATTCCTGCCTGGTTTGATGAATGGGGCGAAGATGTTTCCCATGATTGGATTTGGTGGCGGAAGCAAATGCCTTATTATCTGGAAAAATTGTTTTCCTAAAATGCTAAAACACTAGTACAATAAAAGTGCTGGTGTTTTTTAATGGGGAAAATTTGGTAGAGGGAGCAGTTATATGCTCCCTGCTGAAAAATAGATGGATAAAGAGGTTAAAAGATGAAACGAACTAAGAAAACCAAAAACAATTTAAAAAGAGGGATTATATTAAGCGTTCTCCTGCTGGCAATGCTTTCATTGCTGATTAAAGTATATTTTGATACAAACACTTTTAAGATTAATAGAGAGCAGTTTTCCAGTGTGAAGCTGGAGGCTGGTACAGAGCTATCCGTGCTGCAAATAACGGATGTACATAGCCGTGTATTCAGAGCAGGGAATGAACAGGTGCTTGAGAAGGTAAGTGAGCTGGATACGGATATCATTGTGCTGACAGGGGATTTGATTGACCGTAAAACAGAAGATCTGGAGATAGCCTTTGAACTGGCAGAGGCTTTAGTACAGGTAAACCCGGATACCTATTTTGTCACTGGCAATCATGAGCATGAAAATCCGGAGAAAGAGGCTTTCTTGGCCGGATTAGAGAAGAGAGGAGTACGCATTCTAAGCAATGAACATACACAATTTGAAAAAGATGGCCAGCTGTTTAATATGGTTGGCGTGAATGACGTATCCACAAATCATGAAGATATGTCTTCGGCTTTTTCCGGCTTAGATACGGATAAATATACCATTCTACTTTCTCATGCTCCCGCCGTTATTCAGAAATACCCGGAGGTTGATGCGGATATCGTGTTAAGCGGTCATACCCATGGCGGACAGGTAAGACTGCCGTTCATAGGGGCGCTTGTTGCTCCGGATGAGGGACTGCTGCCGGAATTACAGAAGGGCGTATATCCATTAGGTGATGCGCGTTATTTGTATATTGACAGCGGTCTGGGGACTTCAGCATTGCCAATACGATTTCTTAACCAGAGTCAGATCAGTTTGATTACGATTCAACCGGAACAATAGCATGAAAGAAGCAATGCCTGTTTTTTTACGAAGGTATTGCTTCTTTTTATGCTAAAAACCTGTCATTTAATTTACGGAATATATAGTGATATAATAGAAAACAAATCGCATTTACATAAAATAAAGACAGTTTAAGGGGGATTTTCTTTTTCATGGGCAATCAACAAGGGCTAAAGACAGCTAAAACGGTAAATGAAAGAAGAGAGGAGTTATTGGAGGCTTATCCTGTTTGGAATCGGGATACTATCGCTGCTCATTTTCAAAAAAGTGTGGAAGCTTATGCGGATCAAGCTTTCATGCATATTAACGGGATGACGTATACCTATCAAAATGTATGGGACCATGCTGTAGAAATAGCAAAAGCGCTTATACATAATGGAGTGAAAAGGCGCGATCATCTTGCTGTTTTGATGGATAATGATGTGGCATATCCGTCACTGATGATTGCTTCATCCATGGTCGGAGCTGTATTCATTCCGCTGAATTCCATGCTTTCGAAAGCGGAATTAACCTATATATTACGGCAGTCAGATACGAATCATTTAGTTGTGCATGAGACAGTGAAGGATAAGCAACACGCTCAAACAGTCGCAGCGTTATGGCAAACAAAAGAATTTCAAGATAATGCTTCACTGGAAAAAGTAATCTGCATGGAGACAGAAGGAGATACGGAAATCTTGGATTCCTTTATTAAATGGGAGGATTTCCTGCACGCAGGCCAGGAGGTTTCTGATAAAGAATGGAAACAGCGTTGGAATGCCTCCCTATATCCGGATGAAGCAGCTATTATTATGTACACTTCTGGTTCCACGGGAAGTCCTAAAGGAGTCATGCTGACACATGATATGCTGCTCCGCTGTGCATTTAGTACATGCTACAGCCGGGCTATTGAGAAAGGCCGGATTACATTTGCACCATTGCCGTTCTATCATTGCTTTGCCATTGTTGAAGCGATACTGGCTATGTCTTTTGTTGGCGGTTCTTTTATTTCTGCGCTTGGAGCATCCCCGTTAAAATCACTGGAATTAATGGAAAAATATCGTGCGAATGATTACTTATGTGTTCCATTTACCCTGGTAGCCTTATTAAATCATCCAAAGGTGTCAGCATTTGATTTGTCCTCGCTTTTTGCGATGTGGTGCGGGGCTGCACCTGCTCCCGTTCCCGTATGGAAAAAAGCCATGGATACGCTGGGGTTGACGGAAATGATTACCGGGTATGGACAGACGGAGGTAAGCTCCTCGGGAGTGACAACAGAACTGGGGGATTCTTTAGAAATGATTTCGACAAGAGTAGGGCGTCCTAAATTAGCAGGTTCCAGCGGGCTTTCGGAGTTCCAAGGACATGCAACAGAATATAAAACCATCGATCCGCAAAATGGAAAGGATTTAGAAGCGGGAGCTGTTGGGGAATTAACTGTCCGCGGCCCATCTGTGACGAGCGGATACTATAATAAGCCTGAAGAAACAACGGCAGTTATTGATAAAGATGGCTGGCTGCGTACCGGCGATGTCGGAAGAATAGATGAAAATGGCTATGTACAGCTTTTAGGTCGCAGTAAAGAAATGTATAAGGTTTCTGGAGAGCTGGTTGCTCCAAGAGAAGTAGAGGCGGTTATTTCCGAACATCCAGCCGTTGCACAAGCGGGTGTGATAGGGGTTCCTGATTCGATGACAACAGAAATTGGGGCTGCGTTTATTGAAGTGTATGATGGAGAAGCTGTTACGAGAAAAGAAATCGTCCAGTGGTGTGCAGATAAGCTGGCACGTTTTAAAATACCTAGATATGTCTGGGTTATATCAGCTTCTGCTTGGCCGCTGACAAGCACTGGAAAAATTCAAAAATTTCGTTTGCAGGAAATGGCGGAGGAGAAGTTAAACCGCCCATAATAAGTAAGATAGAGAAACGTATAGGAGGAAATAGGAATGGCACAAGAATGGCATCAGCACCAAATGCGAGTGCAATACAAGGATACAGATCAAATGGGGGTTGTTCATCACGGGAACTATATTACCTGGTTTGAGGTAGCGCGGACAGAGTGGATGAGGCATTTTGATATGTCCTATCATGCGATTGAAGAAGAGGGGCTGCTTTTACCGGTATTGGACGTGAATGCTGTATATAAAAGCTCAGCAAGATTTGATGATTTGGTTGTATTGTTCACACGTATTGAGCAGTATTCCCCGATCCGTTTAGTTTTTGAATATGAAGCGAGAAGAATAACGGAAGAAGATTGGAAAGCTAACGGGTTAAATCATGCTACAGCGGATGAACCTTACGGGGAATTACTCACCACGGGAAAAACAACACATATGTGGGTGAATAAGGAGTGGAAACCGGTGAAGCTTCGAAAAACACATCCAGAACTGTATGAAAAAATACAGCGAATTGCTGACTAGAGGAATAGGGAGGAAGCTCAAAATGGAATACGATGTGATTATTATTGGTGCGGGATCCATGGGGATGTCGGCAGGCTATTATTTAACAGAAGCGGGCCAAACAGTGGCGCTTATTGATTCCGATGACCCTCCGCATGAAGAGGGTTCTCATCACGGGGAAACAAGACTGATCCGTCATGCCTACGGAGAAGGCGGAAATTATGTTCCATTGGCATTACATGCACAAAAGCTGTGGGAAGAGCTGGATGAGAAAACGGAGGAACGCATATTTTTAAAGACTGGTGTTCTAAATTTTGGTGCAAAAGGAAATGTGTTTTTGGAGACCGTTCAAAAATCAGCAGAGGAATATCAGCTTCCGCTGGATGTCATGACAGCAGAAGAAATTAACAATCGTTGGCCGGGATTTCAATTAGATGCTGGCGCTGTCGGCTATTTTGAGAGAAATTCGGGCGTATTGTTCAGTGAAAATGCTGTTCGCGCTTATCGGACCTTAGCAGAAAAAAATGGTGCGGATTTATATACAAACAGATCTGTTCAAGCAATTGAAACAACAGCTGATCAAGTTACAGTAAAATTAACCGATGGCGAAATAAAAGGGAAGAAGCTGCTTATTTCTGCCGGAAAGGGTACCAATCAAGTGACAAAGCTGCTCGATATCTCGCTGCCTCTTACGCCTGTGCGGAAGACATTTTCCTGGTTTACGGCAGCTGAAGTAGCGAATTATACGGAAGAATCGTTTCCGGGCTGGGGACATGTTGACCAGGAAAGTACATATTATGGTTTTCCGAGTATCGATAGCGCCGGATTGAAAATTGGCAGACATGATGCAGGGCATCCTTTAGAGGACCCGGGAGAGCTGGCTCCGTTTGGAACATATTCTGAAGATAAACAGGAGACACTTGCCTTTGCGCGTAAGCATTTCTCGAAGGATATAGACCTTAAAGAAGGCAGGGTGTGTACATATACAAACACACCTGATGAAGATTTTATTATAGATTATTTGCCGGGGCATACCAATATTGTCGTTGCCTGCGGATTTTCCGGTCATGGTTTTAAATTTGCCAGCGGAATTGGGGAAAGCTTAGCCAGGTTATTAACGGATAGGGAACTGGCAGTGAGTTTAGAAAGCTTCCAGCTAAATAGATTTGATGGGTATCAATAGAATGAAAACAAAGGTGCATCCGCTTGTTTAATAGGATACACCTTTGTTTTTAAGTATTTGCTTTCTCTTGATCTACTAAATGACAAGCTACAAAATGCCCTGGCTCTCTTTCCTTGAATACAGGTGTTTCATTTTTACAAATATCCATAGCAAATGGACAGCGAGTATGAAATTTGCATCCGGAAGGGGGAGATGCGGGATTAGGCAAATCTCCTTTCAACAAAATACGTTCCCGCCGTTTGGTCGGGTCAGGAATAGGAACCGCAGACAGCAATGCTTTTGTATAAGGATGCTGCGGGTTCTCGTATAATTGATCCCTGCTGGCCAGTTCCATCATGGTACCCAAATACAGTACACCTATCCGGGAGCATAGATGCTCTACCACACTTAAATCATGAGAAATAAATAGATAGGATAAGTTTCTTTTTTCCTGCAGTTCTTGAAAAAGGTTAATAATTTGCGCTTGTATGGATACATCTAGTGCGGAAACTGGCTCGTCCGCTACAATAAATTCCGGGTTCATAATCATCGCACGGGCGATGCCGATTCGCTGACGCTGACCGCCGCTGAATTCATGCGGATATTTATTGATATGGTACGTCGGCAGTCCGCATAGTTCCATTGTTTCCATCACTTTTTCCTTCACATTCTTTTTTGTTGCTAAGCCGTGGTCCAGTAAAGGCTCTGCAAGGGCATCGCCAATCCGTAACCGCGGATTTAAAGAGCTGAATGGGTCTTGAAAGACAAATTGCATCTTCGTACGCAAGTGACGCATTTCTTTTTTATCTAATTCAAAAACATTTTTTCCATGATATTTGATTTCTCCATTGGAAATATCTTGAAGGCGCAGAATTGATTTACCAATGGTGCTTTTCCCGCTGCCAGATTCTCCGACTAGTCCAAATGTTTCTCCTTCTTTAATATGAAAAGTTACATTATCAACGGCTTTGATATACTCATTGTTTTTACTAAACATTTTTTCTTTTGTTTTATATTTTTTCTCGAGCTGATGGACTTGAATAAGCGATTCCTGCGTCATTTGTGTACCACCTCATTTTCGTAAAGCCAGCAGGCGACTTTATGTTCACTGCTGTCATCGCTTTTTAGCTCGGGTGTTTGCTGTGTGCAAATCTTCATGCAGTGTTCACAGCGGTCAGCAAAGTAGCAGGAGGGCTTTAAATCAACCAGCTTCGGAACCTGCCCTGGAATGGTATACAGTTTTTTCTTTCGGGATCCGAGGACGGGCTTGGCTTGCAATAAACCCTTTGTGTAAGGGTGCTTCGGATTAGCAAATATCTCTTCCACCGTGCCTTGCTCAACTACTTTACCGGCATACATTACTACAACCCTGTCTGCTACTTCAGCTACGACACCAAGATCATGTGTGATCAGCAGCATGGACATATTTGTTTCTTCCTTTAAATCCTGTAATAAATTCAATACCTGTGCTTGTATCGTGACATCGAGCGCTGTTGTCGGTTCATCTGCAATAAGCATCTTCGGGTCGCAGGCAAGGGCAATGGCAATCATTACGCGTTGAAGCATGCCCCCCGACAATTGATGCGGATAGGATTTGATAATTTGTTCACCGCGTCCAATACCAACCATTTTTATCAGTTCAAGTGATTTCTTTGTTGCTTGTTTTTTGGAAATCGCCTGATGCTCTAATAAGACTTCTGTCATTTGTTCTCCTATTGTCATAACAGGGTTTAGGGAAGTCATTGGCTCTTGAAAAATCATAGATAGCTCATTTCCCCGAATTCTGCGCATATTTCCTTTCGAAAGCTTGGTGAGATCTTTACCTGCTAAATTTATTTCTCCTTCTACCTTTGATGTATCGGGAAGCAGCCCCATAATAGACATGGCTGTAACACTTTTTCCACATCCTGATTCTCCGACGATGCAGACAGTTTCTCCTTGATAAACGTCAAAGTTGATTCCATCCACAGCTTTTACCAATCCGTCTTCTGATTGAAAGTGTGCTTTTAACTGATGAACGGATAAAAGCGGTTCTTGTTGTGCCATGTAATTACCTTCCTTTCATGTTTGGATCAATGGAGTCGCGCAGTCCATCGCCTAATAGATTTACCGCAATAACCGTAATGAAAATGGCTACACCAGGAGGAATCCAAAGCCATGGTCTGTTGGTAAAATCGATTAACGTATTCGCTGTATTAATCATGTTTCCCCATGAGGCAGTCGGCGGGACAACACCCAATCCGAAGAAGCTTAATACCGATTCGCTTAAAATAGCTCCCCCGACACTTAATGTAGCCGTTACAATTAATAAAGGAACGACGTTTGGGAGAAGATGATTTAATACTTTTCGTTTATCACGCAGCCCCAATACTTCGGTTGCTACCATAAACTCTCTTTCTCTTAAACTGAGAACCTGGCTGCGGATCAATCGCGCGAGGCTCGGCCAGTTTACCAGACTTAACATAATCATAACAATATATAATCTTTGCTCTGCCGGCACCTGCCACTCTGACATAATAGCAGCCATGATAAAAAGAAGCGGAAGGCCGGGTAAAGTCATTAAAATATCAGCAATACGCATTACAATTTGGTCGATAATACCACCATAATATCCTGCTAGAATACCAAGAATGCCGCCAATTGTTACGGCCAGGAACATTGCCCCGATTCCGACAGTCAAGGAAATTCTGCCGGCCAGCATTAATCTGGTAAGTACATCTCTTCCTAAGTGATCCGTTCCAAGCCAGTGTGATAAATTAGGGGCCTGGTGAATAGCTTGCGAGTTAGTGCCAGCGGTCATATATGGGGAAAAGAAAGGCCCGACGAAACTGAATAAAAACACTAATAAAAGAATAAGTAATCCGGCAATAGCCATTTTTCTTTTTAAAAAACGTTTCAAAACTTCTTTCCATAAAGAAGATTTTTGAACAGTGTGACCTGATTGAATCATTTCATTACTTGAATAAGCCATTGTGCTCGCCCCCTCTACTATTTAACTCTGACACGAGGGTCAGCAATTCCATATAGAATATCTGCGATTAAATTACTAATAACAGTTAGTACAGCAATAAACATGGTAAAGCCCATTAATAAAGGGTAATCCCTTACAGAAAAAGCCTGCATATAGATAGCGCCGATTCCCGGCCAGTTGAAAATCTGCTCTGTGATAATTGCTCCGCTGAATAGTGCCGGAAGCTCAAAAGCAAATAAAGTGATGGCGGGGAGAAGGGCATTTCTTAATGCGTGTTTATAAATAACAACTTTTTCCTTCAACCCTTTTGCTCTTGCGGTACGCACAAAATCCTGTTTTACTACTTCCAGCATATTTGTTCGGAAATACCTGGTCAGGCCGCCAATTCCAAGCATGGTCAAAACAATGACAGGAAGCACCATATGCTCTGCGATATCTTTTATACGGGCCCAACCAGTATAATCCGCTCCTGAAGTTGTCATACCGCCGGCAGGAAACCAGCCTAGGTCAACAGCAAAAAATTTAATAGCGATTAGACCGAGAAAGAAAGAGGGGATGGCCATTGCTCCGAAAACAAGAATCGTCACAAAGGAATCAAAAAAAGAATATTGTTTCGTTGCTGAGATAACCCCGATAACAAGTGCGATTCCCCATGTTAAGAATAAAGATGCAAAAGCAACGATAAAAGAGCTCCATATGTAATCATTAAGAACTTCCGTAACAGGTCGCTGGAATTGAAGGGAGTAACCTAAATCTCCCTGAAATAAATTTCCCAGCCAAATAAAGTAGCGGGTAATGGTAGGCTGGTCAAAACCGTACAGGGCATATAATTCCGCTTTTCTTTCCGCTGTTAAATTTGGATCTGTATCAATGAAATTACCTGGAATCAAGGAATACAAAAAGAAAATAAGAATAGATGCGCCAATCAGCGTTGGGATTAAATAAAGCAACCGTTTGACAAAATAATTGTTCATGTTGATGCCCTCCTTTTAACTCATGATTGATATAAGGCTGCAAATTTTAAAAAACAATATGTAAAAAGTTTTTATTTCTATAAAAAAGCAAGAAGATTCCTATCTAAGATGAAGACAGGAATCAACTGCTTTATATCATTGGACCTGTATGAATAATCACTGCTTAACTATTTATTCCGGTTTTATTATTCCGCGATTCGCAAAAGCTCCAAGCTTGGTGCAATGCCGCGAATGCCATTTGGTTCAAAACCTTCTACCCGTGCATTTGTACCTGCTAATACTTTATTATAATTAAGCAGGATCATCGGCGGATCCTCTTGCAGTTTTGCATACAATTCATGATAAGCTTCTGCGCGTTCGTCAATATCGCTGACAGCTACGGCAGCATCAATCAATTCATCCACTTCTGGATTATCATAACCTCGAAAGGTGCTGTCATTATATTCTGAGTGGAATGCCTCTACACCAATATGCGGATCTGGCTGCATCGTAGTGGAGAAAGATACAAGATCATGGTCTCCGTTATCTACGCGAGATAATAATGCATTGAAGTCCATTTGTTCAATTTGCAGGTCAACTCCAATATCACGGTAGTTTTCCTGTGCTAAAGTGACAAAAATATCATTTCCGCCGCTTCCATCTGTTGTAAAGAAATAAACTCTTAATTTCTCACCATCTTTTTCACGAATGCCATCAGATCCTTCTTCCCAGCCTGCTTCTTCCAGCAATCGTTTTGCTTCTTCCGGATCATATGGGAAAGCCTCAATCTCATCTGTGTGAGCCCAGGAAACAGGTGCAACAGGAACATTAGCTAATTCAGCATAGCCTTGGAACCGTGTATCGATGTACGCTTGACGGTCCAGCCCAAGATTGAAAGCAATACGGACATTAGGATCCTGGAAAATTTCAGATTCATGGTTAAATGCAACATAGCTGTAATTAGAAGACGTGTAAAGGTCAATATTTGCATAACCTAAAGACTGTAATAATTCGAAATTATCCTGATCTGCCGGGAAAGTACTATAATCTAATTCCCCAGTTTGGAAGAATTGCTGTGAATCTCCTTCAGAGGTTCTATAAATAAATGTATCTATTTCCGGCTCGCCATTATAGTAATGCCCGTTAGAAGTGAAGCGGATTTCTTCCCCTGGATTATAAGCTTCAAATTTAAACGGACCAGCACCGACTGGTTCTAGATGATAATCACTAATATAATCTAAATCACCTTTTGAATAATCAGCACCATAGTATTCTTCGCTGAGAATTTGACCGCCAAGCATGGTTAATGCTCTTGCATTGGGCTCCTCCAGCTGGAATTCGATTGTTTGGTCATCAATGACGTTTATGCCTTCAATTTCTTCTGCATTGCCTTCTTTGTAATCCAGTCCGCCGACTACATTGGCTTCAGTGATATCCGTGGAACCTGGATAGGATGGGTCATGAAGAAGCGTGATAGTAAATGCTACATCCTCTGCAGTAAAATCTGATCCATCATCAAATTTTAAATCATCTCTTAAATGGTATGTATAAGTTAGTTCATCATCAGAAATTTCCCAATCTTCAGCTAGACGAGGGTAAGGTTCACCCGTTTCATCAATATCAACCAAGGGAGGGAACATAACGGATTGTACATTGCCATCATAACCGCTTGTATTAAAATATGGTGTAAATACACCGCCTGGTTCTTGCAGACCGACAACTACTGTATTGCCTCGATTAAGTGCTAGTTCTGGAGAGCTGTCCGGATCACTTGCTTCAATTTTTGTATCTTCTACAACATCTAATCCTTGTTCACCTTCTTCGGTTGGGGCAGCTTCACTTTCTTCGTCACCTCCCATTTCCGTATTACATGCTGCTAAAAATAAAATAAGTGCGGTAAACAAAATTAAATAGTACTTTGGAACTTTCATTGAATTTCCTCCCTGCATATAGTTTTAATGAATAACTATAATTTAACCTCATAAACCCGATAAGTCAACAGGGGATTTAAAGTCAGATTTTTCTGTTAATCTGATTTTTTATGAAAATATTGGGAGAAGCTAAGTATCGAAAGGTTTTCCGATTCAGAATAATTTTTAATTAGAACAGGAGAAGCAGTAGTAATACTTGTTTCAACAAGCCGGATTATTATATGCTTAACGCAGATTATTTTTTACTTAAACCACACGAAGCATAGAACGAGAATAATAGAATATAAAGGAGAAGAAGGATGTTAGAGCTCGGATTTCTGGATTGGATGCTGATTGGCCTGTGTGCCTTTATCTGGAATGAAAGGGTGGAGAGAATATGAATAGCAAAGATTCCGTAGTGAAAACTGGAATTGGGTTCGGTTCTGTATTGGCTATAACTATCTCTTGGAGTGTAAATCAATCTATTCTATGGGCTATTATTCATGGTGTTTTTGGATGGCTCTATGTAATTTATTATGCATTAGTGAGATAAAAGAGACATGTATTTATGCAAAATATCACTTTATCAAAAATACGAAATCATTCAAATAATGAGTATTTTGGTATTTTTTAATGGATTTATGATTATAGGTATTGTTCAATTCTTAAATCGTTTTGAACACCACACTAACAGCCGATATCACTAACTCAAAAGGAGAGAGAAGACAAGATTTTTTCTTGTGTGAGAGTAAATGAAAATGGTCTGTCCTTTTTATTCAGTGATTTTTTACAAAAGGTCTAGACGTATTTATTTGATATTTGGTATGATAAAGAAATATCTTTTATTTCTTGCTAAAAAGGAGAAATGCAATGTGGCTTCCATTGAGTTCTTTCTTTCAGGGGATAGAAGATTGAATTATTTGAATTTTTATGATAAGAAGCCATTAATGAACGTATTTTTAGGAGGATTTGGAAGTGAAGATTTTAGAAAGAATCAGTGCCTTTGCAGGTAATACCTTTGCTTTATGGGTTATTTTATTTGCCATCGTCAGTTTTCTGTTTCCAGGCGGATTTACTTGGATTGCGCCGCATGTAAGTATTTTATTAGGAATTATTATGTTTGGGATGGGGTTGACACTTACACCTCAAGATTTCAAGGATGTATTAAAAGCTCCTAAAAGTGTATTCATTACTGTACTTGCACAATATATTATCATGCCGCTCTTAGCATATGGTTTGGCTGTTGTTTTTCAGTTGCCGCCTGAAATTGCAGTCGGTGTTATTCTTGTAGGGTGTTCACCTGGCGGAACGGCATCCAATGTCATTACATACTTAGCGAAAGGGAATACGGCCTTATCTGTATCCGCAACAACGGTATCCACTTTATTGGCGCCTGTGTTGACCCCGGCATTAACACTTCTATTGGCGAACCAATGGATGCCGGTTTCATTTAAGGATATGTTTATCCAAATATTACAGGTTGTCCTTGTTCCAATTATTTTAGGGTTTGTGATTCGGTTATTATTCAGTAAACAAGTAGAAAAAAGTATTTCTGTACTGCCGCTTGTTTCTGTGATTGGTATCGTCGCCGTCGCCGCAGCAGTTGTATCTGTAAATAAAGAGGCCGTAGCAACATCTGGATTACTTATTTTTGGTGTCGTTGTGCTGCATAATCTATTAGGATTGTTGCTTGGTTTTTCGATTGCCAGACTGTTTAAATTGAACTTTTCAGATCGAAAGGCAGTCTCTATTGAGGTTGGTATGCAGAACTCTGGACTTGCCTCCACCTTAGCATTAACATTCTTTTCCGCTACGCCGATAGCTGCTGTGCCAAGTGTGCTCTTTAGCATCTGGCACAATATTTCTGGTCCGGTGCTTGCCACATTCTGGTCAAAATATGATGATAAAACGAATCATTAACAAAAAATCTCTAGCAGATAGATATTCTATCTCTAGAGATTTTTTAATGTAAAGCGTTCATTTCATTCTTATTTATTTTTTCTCCATAGGCGGTTACCGTTCCATCAGATATTGCTTTTAATAGAATTTGTCCGTCCTCTAATGCACTGCTGGGGAGGATGGACGGAATAGGTCCTGAAATTGATTTTCCTTCTATATCATAAAAAAGGAATCCTTCTTTTTCATCCTTAATAAAAGCATTTACTTTCATGTTTGGGGGAATAAGCAGCGTTAATTTATCTGTATCATTCCAGATTACCTTCACTAATAATTTTTTTCTCTGTTTATTTTCAACAAATGCTTTCCATTTCAAAATGGAGATACTTTCTTCCATACGGATTCTTTCCTCCTGTGTAAATTGCCGGATCATTCACTTTCAAAAACAGTATAACAGATTCCGGTTATTTTTGCTTGAGAAACCTGAATTAGGGGATTTACCTATGAAAAAGAAAGGATTTCCGATGAATTCCAAGTTTAAAGAACGTAATCAGCGGGTGATGAGGTGAAATCACAAAATTTGCATATATTTTCTGAAATATGGGTTAATAATGAATTTTTAATAAAAATAGAATTTTGTTATACTTAGATGTATGGTACTTTATTTTATCCATATAAATGAAACTAATTCGTAGGGGGTATTTTTGGATGTTTAGTAAAAAGAAAACTTGGGTTTTCATGCTGGCACTTATTTTATTACTAGTTTTAGCTGCGTGTGGTGGTGGAGATGATACTTCAGGAGATGATGGGGAAGCAGACGCAGACAACGGTGATTATGATTTAAATGATTCGTACACTGTTGTAAGTGATAATTCTTTCGTTCCATTTGAATTTATGGAGGATGGGGAGCTAGTTGGTTTTGATATTGAATTAATTACTGCAGTTGCAGAAGAAGCGGGATTCGAAATTGATGGAGAAATTCAAACAACGAATTTCGATGGGATCATTCCAGGTTTACAAACAGGGCAATTTGAAATTGCCGTTGCTGGAATAAGTATTACGGAAGAACGAAAAGGTACAGTGGATTTCAGTGATCCTTATTATGAATCCGGTATCACCATTGCTGTCCCAGAGGATAATAAGGATATTAATAGTTTAGAGGATTTAGAAGGAAAAACAATTGCAACCCGGTTAGGATCTACCAGTTCACAATTTTTAGAGGAAAACCTGGAGGATAAGACCATTGATACTTATGAACAGCTGGATCAAGTATATATGTCAGTTGAAAATGGGAGTGCTGATGCAGCCGTATATGATCTTCCTAACGTAGAGTACTATATTGCAACAACTGGTGATGGATTAAAAGCAGTTGGTGATACTTATCAGGCAGAAGATTATGGTATTGCAATTTCAAAAGGAAATGATGAATTAGTAGCTGCGATTAACGATGCATTGGCAACGTTACATGAAAACGGAACATATGATGAGATCTATGATAAATGGTTTGGCGCTTCGGAGTAAGAAATAAAGCAACAAATGCTTAATTGAAAAGCGAACTATTAGTGCAGTTGACTTGGCAGGGATAAAATAAGGAGCTGGCAATCTTATGCACGGCTCCTTATTTTATGTACCAGAGAGGTGAGGAAATGTTTGATTTTACACAGGTAATTGATTTTTTACCGCAGTTAGGTAAAGGCTTATATTATACGCTATTAATTTCTATTATTGGCTTATTAATTGGTTTTGCTTTAGGCGCTATATTCGGTTTAGGCAGGATATCAAAAAATAAATTCTTTTTTATTATTGCATCTATTTATGTAGAAGTTATTCGAGGCACACCGGTACTTGTTCAAGCTATTTGGATTTTCTTTGCATTACCAATTATTACCCAGTACAATATGGATTCCATTACTGCCGGAGTTGTTGTTATTGCGATAAACTCTGGAGCATATATTGCAGAAATCGTTCGCGGATCGGTTGATTCGATTGATAAAGGGCAAATGGAGGCTGGACGTTCTTTAGGACTAAATAAACACCAGACAATGCGTTATATTATCTGGCCACAGGCTTTTAAGCGAATGATACCGCCGCTTGGTAATCAATTTATTATCAGTATTAAAGATACCTCCTTATTGTCTGTTATATTAGTTCCAGAATTAATGTTCCAGGGCAGATATATAGCATCGAATCATTTTAACGCAGTAGAGATTTATACAACAGTAGCTTTGTTTTACTTAGTAATTAATTTCAGTCTGTCCTTATTGCTGCGTTATATAGAAAGAAGGTTGAAGTATTGATGATTACAGTGCAGGATTTACACAAGCGTTTTGGAGATAATGAGGTTTTAAAAGGAATTCATTGTGAAGTGGAAGAAAAAGAAGTCGTGTGTGTGATTGGGCCCAGCGGATCAGGTAAGAGTACGTTTTTACGGTGTCTTAATTTATTAGAGGAAATTACAAGCGGAGATGTGATTGTAGACGGCTACAATATAAGGGATAGGGCAACAGATATTAATATGATTCGAACAGAAGTTGGAATGGTTTTTCAGCAGTTTAATCTGTTTCCGCATAAAACGGTGATTCAAAATGTGATGCTTGCACCTCAAAAGGTTCGGAAGCTTTCTCCAAAAGAAGCAAGGCAAAGGGGAGAAGCTTTATTAGAAAAGGTGGGACTTGCTGAGAAAGCAGATCAGTATCCGTCCCAATTATCCGGAGGACAGCAGCAGCGTGTAGCGATAGCAAGAGCTCTTGCTATGGAACCGAAAATGATGCTTTTTGATGAACCAACCTCTGCACTTGATCCGGAGCTTGTCGGTGAGGTTTTGGAGGTAATGAAGCAGCTTGCGAAAGAAGGCATGACAATGGTGGTGGTCACACATGAAATGGGATTTGCCAGAGAGGTTGCGGATAGAGTATTATTTATGGATGAAGGTATTATTATGGAAGAAAATACACCGGATATCATTTTCAATAATCCAGAGTCTGAGCGAACTAAAGACTTCTTAAATAAAGTTTTATAATTATAGAAGAGAGCTGGTTTCATGATTCCTCCAATCATCGGTAAACCTGCTCTTTTTATTTCCTCCCAAAAAGCGTATACTTATTATAATTATGGATATATCCTCAAGAATTATTTCATCTGGAAAGAAGGGAGCTTATTTTGGTTAAATCATTTCGATGGTTATTTTTTTTGCTGGGAATAATGATTTTCAGCGGCGGTATTTCACTGACCATTAATATGCAGCATTTAGGCATCCACCCGTGGGATGTATTAAATGTCGCGATGTTTGAAAGGGTCGGGTTTACAATTGGAACATGGAATATTATAATTTCCATGATTTTGATTGTTGTCTGTTTTATTTTAGACCGCAGATATATAAAGGCAGGTACTTTTTTTAATGCCGTTCTTGTAGGGTCATTTGTGGATTTCTATCATTGGACAGGAATTCTTCCGGAAGCGACCAATACGTGGGTGGACATTCTATTTATATTAGCTGGTATTTGTATCATGGGGTTTGGCGGAGGACTGTATAATGCGGCAGGTGTCGGATCCGGCCCGCGTGACGGCTTTATGCTTTCGCTTGCAGATAAATTGAAAGCGCCGATTGGCAGAGTCCGGATTATCACGGAATGCAGTGTGCTTGTTATAGGGTGGATTATTGGTGGACCGGTATTTATCTTTACATTTATTTTTACATTCATTCAAAGTCCGATATTTCAAGCTACTTATTTAAAAATGGGGGAGTTTGTTTTAAAGGTAGAATACAACCAAAATAAGAAAAGAAAGGAAACCCATGTTTCCTAAGGATAAAAAAAGAAAGCGGCTTGATACAGAGCAGAGGCAGGGAAATCGTATGTGCGTATTAGAAAAATAGATATACTTGTGTCAAAAAAAGGACCGGCTCAACCGGTCCTTTTTCCAATATTTATACTAAGTAATCAACTAAAGCTGCAATACTTTCTTGATTCTCATTAAAGTTCTGCAGCCATAACCAGGTAAAGAAGCCTGTCAGGAGAATCAGAAGAAGAATAATAAGAACAACATAAGATCCCTTCAAATGAGCCACCTCTTTTCATTACTGACGCTTTAATGCAGATGATACATCATAATGCTCTAAAATGATATCTGTTTCTTCATGTAAAGCTAATTTTGCAAGCTGCTGTCCAAGATAAGGGCCCATTGTCAGTCCGGATGAACCGAGTCCGTTTGCTAAAAGAATATTGGAATATGCAGGCAGTTCGCCAATAACCGGCAAGAAACCGGGTGTGTACGGGCGAAAGCCGACCCGGGTTTCCAAAATGGTTGCTTCTGCTAACTCTGGTGCAATCTCAAGCCCTTGATCTAAAATTTCATGTACGGCTGCTGCGGTGACGCGATAATCAAAATTAACCTTATCCTCATGAGTTGACCCAATGACGAAGCGGTTGTCATCCTGCGTGAGTAAATATTTTGTTCCAGGAGGCATAACTACCGGCCAATGTGCTGTGTGTAAACATGGAATTTCCAGATGCATAATTTGTGCCCGCTGGAACGAAACATCCAGATGGATGTCCAAAGGGTCTACGGTTTCCTTCATCCAAGCTCCGTTCGCCAAAATGACTTTTTCGGCATCAATGACCTCATTATTATACTCCACACCGGTTACCGTATTACCAGCTGTGTATAATTTGGCATCTCCAGATAGAAGGGAAGCCCCATTTGCTTTGGCAGCATTTCTTAAAGCCTTTACTAATTTTCTTCCATCGACCCGCGCTGCTCCACTGATAAAGACAGCCTGGTAATCCTTTTGCAAAATGGGAAAGCGCTGATATGTTTCTTCGGCATCCAGACGGATAATATCACCGATTTCTGGAGCGTCTTCCCGGCGTTTATACGCTCTTTCTTCCATACCGTCTACTTTTTTGGAGTCTGTATGGAGGCTGAGTGCTCCTACCTGTTTATAACCGGTATCCTTCTCGCCGAGATTTTCTAAATCCGCTATAAGCGATGGATATATCCGGGCGCCATTTTTAGCAAGATGATACCACTTTTTGTTACGGCGCTGGGAAACCCACGGGCAAATAATTCCTGCTGCTGCGTCCGTTGCTTGACCTTCATCGTGCCGGTCAATCAGAATGACCTCTGCACCTTGTTTTGAAAGATAATAGGCGGTGCTGGAACCTAAAATGCCGCCGCCAATAATAATATAAGGTTTACTCATTTTTATCCCTTGAAATAACCTGATACATGCCTTTGATTTTACCCAAAAGCTCTGCTTCGCGGAAGGAAAGCATAATCAGCAAATCGCCCTGAGTCTCAACGCTGCCGAATGGAACTTTAAATTGTACATTCGATTTCCAGAATAAATCATTAAATTCATTAATACGCTGTTGTTGCAGCTCTAATGCTTCTAATAACGTTTCTAAACTGGGCGGTTCTTCCGTCCAATCCTTTGGGCTTGTCCCAGAGCTGAAAAGTTCAGCATAGCCAGCTGGTATATTTTCTGATTTTACAGGGTAGCGGAATAAGAATTTTTCCATGGTTACGAGCGCGTGGCCTAAATGCCAGCGGATCGTTGTATCAAAATAGTCTGCCTGCACATCGATACTATTATCATCCAGCTCGGAAGCAAAGGTGAGCAAAGCAGTACGTGTTAAGTTAAATTGTTTTCTTGTCATTTCATCAATCCTCCAATGATACTAATTATAATCTAATAATGATTATTTTTACAGTATTTTGAGGCGGAATCAATAATATTTCCAGCATTTTTTTACAGAAACAAGATTAGGGCTGGAGCATAGGACATTAAATGTGATAATCTATATATGGAAAGTTTGTCGAGGGAGGAAATCAAAAATGTCAAAAACACTTATTTTCGGACATAAAAATCCAGATACGGATACTATTTGTTCCGCATTAGCTTACGCTGATTTAAAAACAAAATTGGGGGAAGACGTAAGTCCTGCACGCTTAGGTGAAGTAAATGGGGAAACAAAATTTGCTTTAGAGCAATTTGGAGTAGAAGCTCCAGCACTTGTTCAGAAATTAGAAGATGGCGCTGATGTTATTTTAGTAGACCATAATGAATTCCAGCAAAGTGCTGATAACATTGAAAACGCGGTTATCCACGAAGTAATCGATCACCACCGTGTATCCAATTTCCAAACCAAAGAGCCGCTTTATTTCCGTGCCGAGCCAGTGGGATGTACCGCAACTATTTTAAACAAAATGTACAAAGAAAAACAAATTGAATTAGATAAACACATTGCAGGATTATTATTATCCGCTATTATTTCCGATTCTTTATTATTAAAATCACCGACGTGTACAGAAGAAGATGTAAAAGCAGCGCAAGAATTGGCTGAAAAGGCTGGAGTGGACCTGGAAGAATACGGTTTAGAAATGTTAAAAGCCGGTGCAGATATCAGTGATAAAACGGTTAAAGAATTGATTACCATGGATGCTAAGGAATTTGCAATGGGCGATGCAAAGGTAGAAATCGCTCAGGTAAATGCAGTCGATGTCAGTGAGATTTATCAGCTTCATGATGAATTAGTAAGTGAAATCACGGCAACTGTAAATGAAAAAGGATTGGATTTATTCTTGTTTGTTGCAACTGATATTCTAAATAATGATTCCGAAGTATTAGCAGTAGGACCAGAAAAAGCTAATGTTGAAAAAGCATTCCATGCCACTTTAGATGAAAATGATCGTGCTTTATTAAAAGGTGTTGTTTCCCGTAAGAAACAGATTGTGACAGCTTTAACAGAGCAATTTTAAAACGGTATATAAAAAAGTGAAATCCCCTTACCTGATTGGTGAGGGGATTTTGTTGATATCGATTTACTAGTAGAAGGATGTTGAGCAATTGATAAGAAATTTTAAGCGTTTTGATTTGATAAACTGAAAAAGAGGAGGGATTTTGATGAAGGAGGAACCGATAAAAAGAAGGGTAGACACTGCATCAAGAGTGATTATGGCATCCCCACAAACCATTTATCAAGCATTTATAAACCAGGAAGCACTGATTTCATGGCTGCCGCCAAAAGGAATGTCAGGTCATGTGGATGCATTTGACCCTAGGCAGGGAGGAACTTATAGGATAACTCTTACGTACGAAATGGATAGTGCGCATTCTGGTAAAACTACAGATAATACAGACGTAACGCAAGGCAGGTTTTTGGAGCTGGTTCCAAACAAGCGCATCGTTCAATCCGTCAATTTCGATTCCGGAGACTCGTTATTTTCAGGAGAGATGATTCAAAAATGGCTTTTTGAAGACGCTTCAGAAGGCACAAAAGTTACTGTCATTTGCGAGAACGTACCTGAAGGAATACGAAAGGAGGATCATGATATAGGTTTAAAATCCACATTGGAGAATCTTGCTGTCTTTACGGAATAAAAAAAGTAACCATTGTTTTAAATCCTCCCTATAGAAAAATGATAAATAAAAAAAGCTGATCAATGATGATCAGCTTTTTTCGATTATCTGCTTATTAGTTTTTAACAACGTTAGCAGCTTGTGGTCCGCGGTTTCCTTCTTCGATATCGAAAGTAACTGTTTGACCTTCTTCTAAAGTTTTGAAACCTTCGCCTTGGATTGCAGAGAAATGTACGAATACATCGTCTCCACCTTCAACTTCGATGAAACCGAAGCCTTTTTCAGCGTTAAACCATTTTACAGAACCTGTGTTCATTCTTTTACCTCCACGTGCAATTGTTGCACTGTTTATTACTATTTAGTTCAAAGTTAAATTTCAAGACGAAAGATGTATCCCATCCTGTATTTCTACCGAATCTAAATAAGTATCCTTATTATAGCATCTACAATGATAAAAGCCAACCTTTTTAGGAAAAAAGTTTCTAAACCTGCTTATACACAAATTTTTTAACCGATTATTTTTCTGAAATCACTTAAAGAGCGGGCTTTCCGGCTATTATTAAAAATCAAAATAAATCTGGGTATCTGTCTTGCTCGACTTGTACGTTTATCACATATAGTAAAAAGAGAGAACAAAAAGGAGGAAGAAACGATGCAAGGTAAAGAGCGATTTCATCCGCAGCGATCGAATGAAAAGACCATTGTGCATCCGACAAAGCATCAATATGTCCACACGTCATCCGAATCTGTTGTTAATCATATTCATCCTGTCCATACAACGTATGTAAATCACCATAGTATAAAAAAGCAGCATCCGCACCCGTATGGAAAAAATGCCTTTATGGGCAGACCGCAAATTGGACCACGTCCGCCATTCCCTTCTGCGCCGTTCGCTTTACCAGGACAAATGCCTCCTGGACACATGGGAGAAATGAGAAATCACCCAGGCATTCGTCCGCCGAGAAGACCGGGAATGTGGTGAAAATAACAATGGGCAGTGCGGACTGCCTTTTTGTTAAACAGAGACAAGCTTTCAAATCAAGTATTCCTGCGTTAAAATAGGAGATAACTTAAGCTTGTAAAGAAGAAAGGATATTACTGTGAAAATTTTACATGTAACAGGCTATAAGCCGACGGAATTAGGCATCTTCAAAGAAAATGATCCCAGAATTGTTTTTATTAAGGCAGCTTTAGAGAAAAGGCTGCGCACCTTTATAGAAGAAGGATTAGAATGGATTATTATTTCTGGACAGATGGGTATTGAGCTGTGGGCTGCTGCTGTGATAATGGATTTAAAAGAAACCTATGAGGTACAAGTAGGTGTTTTTCCGCCGTTTGAAAATCAGGATGAACGTTGGCCGGACCCGATCAAGGAAAAATATGAAGAATTAATGATGACAGCCGATTTTTTCAAACCGCTGTATAGAGGTGGGTATCAGGGGGCGTACCAATTTCGGGCGAAGGATTTATGGCTGATTGATAAAAGTGACGCTGCTTTACTCCTCGTGGATGAAGAATATCCCGGCAGCGTTCGCTATTTTTATGATGCTGTGAATCGGACGTCCAAGGAGTACCCCGTTTTTACGATTACACCTCAGGACTTAGAGGATGTTGTCGAAGAACTGCAAATGCAGGACCCCGATTACTGGGATTCTCCGGATAATTATTGAATGGTACAGCCCTTATACAACATAGGATGGTATGAGGGAGGGATGTTCGCAATGTATTATACTTATGGACCGCCTAATTATGGGCATAGAATGTATGAGCGACAAAATAATCAGCAGGGGACCATCACGGTCACTGGCGTGGGCACGGTTATAGTTTCGCCGAGTATTGCCCGTATTCAATTGGTTGTTTCCACCGTCAGCAGCTCTTTAGAGGAAGCGCAGAAAGAAAATACAGGACGAATGAATCAGGCTCTGGATACCTTGCAGCAAATTGGTGTTCCTAGAGAGCAGATTCAAACTACCAGCTTTTCTGCAAGACCGATGTATAGCTATCAGGATGGCAATCAGATATTACAGGGCTACGAGGTTCGAAATGAAATCACTGTAGTTACGGATGATATGGATCGAATTGGAGAAATCATTGATCGTGTCACCGAAAATGGCGTAAATGAAGTTGTTTCGATTGAGTTTTCGGTAAATGATCCGGAGAACTTTTATATGGAAGCATTAAGCTTTGCACTTACAGATGCAAAGAAGAAGGCAGAAAGCTTAGCTGAACAGCTTGGCGCTAATTTAAACACGGTTCCATTAAAGATTAACGAACAGACTGCTTCGCCAGGGGTTGGACCTGCGCAGGTATTCAAGATGGTGTCTACGCCAATTGAACCGGGAAATCAATCGATAGAAGCACGCCTGGAAGTAGTGTATCAGCTTTAAGAAAGGAAATATAAAAAAATACAAATCAAGCATGTTGAAAGTACTTGATTTGTATTTTTTTATTGTAAGCGTGGCATTCCCTATATACAAATAGAGATAATGTATAAAATGATTGCCGCTATAAACAGCAGTCCGTTAATCATTAAAAATAAGCCATAGTATTTTAACATTTCTTCCAAAGCCTGCTTGCTTTTTCTGTCCGACCTCAAAAGACGGCCTGCTTCCATTCCGCTTTTATACAAATAAACACCCAGCAAAATAGATGCGAGCCCGGGAACAGGCCCGATAATGGACGGGAAATTCTGAATGATGATGAAAATTCCGTACAGAATGATGATAATACCGAGAAATTTGCTTAAAATATGAATCCATTTAAAGTATTTTGGGTGCAAGTATTCCAAAAAAATGCTCCTTTCCGAAAGTGATGTTTTTTATTTAACATCTTTTCTAAAGCTCCAAATCGCTTAAGTATCCTTCCCCTGTGTGAATATATTGGTATATCTCGTATAAATCCTTATCCAATTTGTTATCTGTAACGGTTTCCTCCATATTCTCTGACATGTAGTCCGTCGCTTTGAACCATTCCTCATTCTCGAGTGCTCCTTCCGGATAGGGAATGTCAGGGGAGATAGCGTGAACTTCCTCGAGCCTTTCTATCATTTGATACGTACGCCAACTTGGATATAATTTGATATCCCGCCAGTTCTCTTTCTCTCTTAATAGATTTTGTTCCTTTATATCTCCATCAATAATAATGGCATATAAATGCCAAAAATCAGATGCTTCTGCGTTTTTATCAAGATCTGGCTCCCATTCTTCAAGATCTTTTTCTTCCAGAATGTCGGGAATATTGTGGAATGCAGCATTCAGCGGATTTTCCAATCCAGAAAAGGCCCTGTCGATAAAATCCTCTTTGATGGCAGAAGCATATAATTCTTCCAATGATCCAATAACGGCTTCTTCGTCTAACCGCTGTAAAACATCACCGGAATATGTAAGAGGGTCAAAGCGAAAAACATTTGCTTGACGCCCGTCATCCAATACGATATTGAGTGCATAATCATTAAAAGAACGTCCTTTGTAGTTTATTTCCTCTATTGTCAGGGATTCCTCTTTTTCCGATATCATGAAAGCATAAAAATATTCCAGCATTGAAAAATATAATTTGTCATAGCTGTCATTATACGATTCTTCCTCATTTATACAGGTGGAGTAGACGGCGGTTGCGAGTTCTTCTTCTAAGTTCTCCTTAGAAACCAATACATCCTCATTAAGCTTTTCCTTTAAAGGTTCATACGTATCCCTTTCAAAAAGAGAAACTCTTTCCTCCAGCGCTTCTTCTGTACCTGCTTCCATAGAGCTGCAAATTACTTCCACGTCAAATGAACTTTCTTCTAGGTTGTCTGTTCCACAAGCTGAGAGGATAACGGTCAGAATCAGGATAAATGATAATTTTTTCATATTAATTCCCTCTCTCCTATGTAATAAAAATAAAAAAGATAAGATAAAACAAAATAATCAAGCTGGCCAATATGCTAGTCAGCAGCAGGAACCAAAGGTGATTTTTGAAAAAATTTTCTAATACAAATATTCTTGATGCATCTTTTTTGAGTTCTCTCGCAAACTTTCCCGTTTTAAATAAAAAGCTTCCTAATATCATCAGGATAATCCCAGGAACAGGAGCAACAAGAGCAGAAGAAAAACCGGTGAAGAATAGAAGCAATCCATAGATAAATAAAATAATTCCGACAAACATTCCCCAAATCTGGATGCGTGTCAGGTATTTTTGGTTTAGCGTTTCGATACCTATCCCTCCTTATTTTTTGATACACCTCTGAATTATTAGTAGATAATGAAACATATTACCATAATTTTGTTTTAAAATGGAAGAGCAGTACTATCATTAAATGAAGTTTCGCTTTATAATAAAAACATCATTTTGTTCAAAGGGAGTGAGCTGTATGAATTACCATGTAAGATTGGCAGAAGAGACAGATATTGGTGCTGTTCAGCGTATTGTTTACCAAAGCTGGCATGATACATATGAAGGCATTATACCCAGAAGCATTCAGGATGCATTTTTAAATAAATCATATAGTAATCAAACCATGCTTCAGCGTATCGAGCTTTCCAGTCTATATGTTGTGGAGTCGGATAAACGAATAGAAGGGTTTGCGAATTTTAGCCGGGTATCAGAAGAAGGAATCAGTACGCTTTATGCTATTTACTTGTATCCGGATACACAAGGGAACGGAATGGGAACAGCGTTATTAGAATATGGGATAGAGGATTTGAAACCTGCGTTTATTCAGCTAAATGTAGAAAAGGAAAATGCAAAAGGAATGGCGTTTTATAAAGCAAGAGGTTTCAAGATTATTTCTGAATTCACCGAAGACCTCAGCGGGCACACGTTATATACTTGTACAATGGAATTAGAAGTAAATCGTTCCTCTGATTAATCATTAGAACACGCTTCTGATTTTTGCTATACTAAGGAACATAACCGAATTGGAATAGGAGAAGTTGACATGGCGACAACACTACTAACTAGAATCAACGAACGGCTCCATCAATTTTCTAAAACTGAGAAAAAGATTTCGAAGTATATTTTACATCATGCAGAGCTTATTCCAAATATGACGACGAAAGAATTAGCGAATAAGGCGGATGTGAGCGAAGCAAGTGTTATTCGTTTTGCAAAGACAATCGGAATTGGAAGTTTTAAAACCTTTAAAATTTCCTTGGCACAGGAGTTAGCGGTAACAGATGATTATATCACTGACTTTTCTATTTTACAGAAAAAAGATTCTCCCTATGAATTGTTTCAAAAAGTCGTTCATGTGAATAAAAATGCGATTGAGCTGACGATGGAATCTTTAGAAAAAAAAGAGCTGGATGATGCAGTAAACGTGCTAAAAAATGCTCGTAAGATTATATTTTATGGTGTAGGCGGTTCATCGATTGCTGCGCTCGATGCGGTATATAAATTTACGAAACTCGGATATGAAGTGGAGTTTAATGCAGATTTTCACTACATGCTGTCAAAGGTGCCTCATTTTAACAGCCAGGATGTATTTGTAGCTATCAGTATGTCTGGAAAGACGAAGGATGTTTTAGATTTAGCACGATTGGCTCAAGAAAAAGGAGCTAAGGTTATTGCAATAACGAACATGAATAAGTCCCCGCTATATAAAGAAGCAGATATTCGATTAGCGACACCGAATGTAGAGCAGGATTTCCGGATTGGAAGCATTACTTCAAGAATGACCCAGCTGACGATGGTAGACAGCTTGTATATCAGTATTTTTAATATCATCGGTGAAAATGTGCTGGATGAATATCAAGAAGCTAGAGATTATGTTGTGAAATTAAGAAGATAGCTTCTTTTTTTTATTATAAGATGAAATTTAATTTCATAAAATATATAAAACTTATTGACTTTTAATTTCAAAAACATTTAAAATAGAGTTATAAGCGAATAGAGGAGAGTGATGATATGCTCGATAAGTTAACAACAGAAATGCGAAATCAGCATTCGATGCATTTAGATGAGATGTCGACAATGGAAATTTTAGAGACAATGAATAAAGAAGATGAGCAGGTTTTAACAGCAATCAAGGAGCAGCTGCCGCAAATTGAGAAAGCTTCAAAATATGCGATTGAATCGTTTAAGAAAAATGGAAGACTGATTTATGTCGGAGCTGGTACAAGCGGCAGGTTAGGCGTTTTAGACGCAGTGGAATGTGTTCCTACATTTGGTACGCCGTCAGAGATGGTTCAGGGAGTTATTGCGGGTGGTATGAAAGCGCTTTACGAAGCCGCAGAAGGTGCGGAGGATAATCCGGAGCTCGGCGCTGCTGACCTTAAAAACATTCAGCTCTCAGAAAACGATACAGTAATTGGAATAGCTGCGAGCGGACGTACACCGTATGTTATCGGCGCTTTGCAATATGCTGATTCGAAAAAAGCGAATACAGTCAGCGTATCCTGTAATAAAGATGCTGTCATGAGCCAGTATGCTTCTGTAGCAATTGAACTGAAAACAGACGCGGAGGTGCTGACTGGTTCTACAAGATTAAAGGCCGGGACTGCTCAGAAAATGACTTTAAATATGATTTCGACTGCAGCAATGGTAGGCATTGGCAAGGTTTATCAAAACTTTATGGTGGATTTAAAGCCGACGAATGAAAAATTATTGGAAAGGTCTAAACGAAACATAATGGAAATCACTGGAGCCGACTATGATACAGCAGCCTCCTATTTTGAAAAGGCAAACAACCAGGTGAAGGTTGCGATTGTGATGATACTGCTGGAATGCTCCTATGATGATGCGGTGAATAGATTGAATAATTCGGATGGATTTGTTCGACATGCGCTGACAAAATAAAGGGAGGGTTTACCATGAAGAAAGAACAGAGAATGGCCGCGGAAATTTTAGAACAGGCAGGCGGTAAAGGTAATCTCCAGCGGATTGCTCACTGTATGACACGGCTGCGCTTATCTTTAAAGGATGATTCGAAAGCTGATTTGGCAGGGTTAAAACAGTTTGATGGCGTAATGGGCGTGGTTGAAGATGAGACACTGCAAATCGTAATCGGGCCTGGTACTGTCAATAAGGTTGCTGCAGAAATGAGCCAGCTGACTGGATTTGGCATCGGGGAAGACGCAAATGCGGATGATTTAACGTTTGAAGAAAAAGCAGCACTGGATAAACAAAATATGAAAGCAAAGAACCGGACCCCCTTTAAAAACTTTTTACGTAAGCTTGGAAATATTTTTATACCTTTAATTCCGGGCCTTGTAGCATCAGGAGTTATTAATGGCGGAGCGAACTTTGCAGTCAACGCAGGGGTGGATCCAGAGCAAAACTGGATGCAGATATTGCTCTTGTTTGGCGGCGTTATCTTTGCTTCCTTAGGAATCTTAGTAGGCTGGAATACTTCAAAGGAATTTGGCGGAACTCCGGTATTAGGTGCTATAGCAGGAATGATTTTATTTAGCCCGCAGCTTGAAAATATTGCGATTTTTGGAGAGGAATTAACTCCCGGCAGAGGCGGTTTGTTTGGTGTTATCTTTGCTGCCTGGCTGATGACGGTTGTTGAGAAAAATGTGCGTAAAGTGATGTGGAATGCAGTTGATATTATTTTTACTCCTTTAATTACCGTGCTGGTTGTTGGATTTGTATCCTTATTTGCCATTATGCCGGCAGCAGGTTTATTATCCGATGGAATCACTAAAGGGTTGATTGCCTTGATTGAGACGGGCGGCGTTCTAGCAGGGGCCGTTCTGGCAGGGTTCTTCCTGCCATTGGTTACGGTTGGCCTGCATCACGGTTTGACACCGATTCACTTAGAGTTGATTAATGCATTTAATGAAACGGCACTGTTGACCATTTTAGCGATGGGCGGCGCCGGGCAGGTTGGCGCAGCGATTGCGATTTATGTAAAAACCAAAAATAAGCATTTAAAAAATATTATCAAAGGAGCTGCTCCGGTTGGCTTTTTAGGGATTGGTGAGCCGTTAATGTACGGGGTGACACTGCCGCTTGGAAGACCGTTCTTAACCGCTTGTTTAGGAGCATCCATCGGCGGAGCGTTCCAGGCAGTGATGAATACAGCAGCTGCAGGAATTGGCGTTTCAGGCTTATCATTGATACCATTAATAACAAATGGGCAGTATATAAGCTATTTTCTAGGACTTGTTATTTCGTATGTATTTGGTTTCTTATTTACGTATGCGTTCGGCTTTAAGGATAGTATGGCAGATGGAATTTAAGAAGAAACAGGAGGCTGCGGCCTCCTGTTTCTTCTTAATATAATAGATGGAGGGATAGTTATGTTAGGAATTTCTGTTTATTTAGGGAATACACCAATAGAACAACAGATTCCCTATATTCGAAAAATGAAGGAAAGTGGATTTCATTCCATTTTCACCTCTTTGCATATTCCGGAGGATGATCAGACAATATACAAAGAGCAGCTTCAGGCGCTTGGTAAAGCAGCGAGTGAATTAGATATGGAACTCATGGCGGATATTTCACCAAATTCGTTGCAGGCATTAGGCTTTAACTGGGAGAATGCAGATCAATTACTAAACTGGGGACTCTCCGGTCTAAGGATTGACTACGGTATTGATGACCAGACAATCATTGATTTATCACATGAAATGCGGATTGCATTAAATGCCAGTACCATTGACGTGGACGCGTTAAATCATTTGAGGGCGAAAGGTCTCCATATGGAAGCAGTAGAAGCATGGCATAATTATTATCCGCGTCCGGAAACCGGGTTAGGGTCCGTAGATTTTATTCAAAAAAATAGGGCATTAAAAGAAGCTGGTTTAACCGTAATGGCTTTTATACCGGGAGATAAGCAATCACGGGGCCCGCTATACGAAAAATTGCCAACCTTGGAACAGCACCGCGGGTATTCCCCATTTGCTGCATATCTGGAATTAGAAAAATTTGGTGAAGCTGATAAAATCGTTGTTGGTGATGTTGAAATAGGAGAGGATTCTCTGGAACAATTTCAGGCCTATATCGAGAAGGATGAAATACTAATCCGGGCTGTTTCTGATAAACGAGCAGACTCTGAAATAATCCGTAAAGCAGCGGCTGCAATGACCAACCGGGCGGATTATGCAAGAGATTGTATCCGTGCCGTTGAATCGAGAAGCTATGCGCAATTTGGAGAATCAGGTGTTCAGGCTCAAAATAATGCGGAGCGTCCTGTAGGTTCTGTAACGATAGATAATGAAAAATATTTGCGTTACCAGGGTGAAATTCAAATCACCTTAGCCGATTTACCGGCGGATGAAAGGGTAAATGTGCTGGGGCAGGTAATTGAAAATGATTTACCGCTGCTTCCATGGATTAAGGGGAATCAGAGATTTCGGATTGAATGGCTGTAACGGACTAAATCCTGCAGGGATATCCATTAACTAATGATGAGCTTTTTCATTTTATACAGAGAGGGGAGAGCTGCGGCCTTTCATTTTCCTAGCCATATTATTTCTATAACAGATTAGGAGTGCATCTTATTTTATTTGATAATCAGATGATATGAGATATTTATTCACCTCGAATGAAAAATGTGAAATAATATAGGAAGGTTACAGGAAAAGTGGGGATGCTTAGTGGATATACATATTGTTCGGATGACACAAAAGTATGCAGTGGAGGCACTTTGCTGGAAGTACGAAAAACCGTATGACTTTTATAATAATGTGTTAACGACTAGTGCGATTGTAGAATTGCTTGGCGGCGGCTATTACGCAATGGTAGATTCATCTCACAGGTTAATTGGTTTCTTTTGCACTGGCCGTTCAGCCAAGGTTCCTGCCGGAGATAGAAATGCAGCTTATATAGAAGATTGTGTTGATTTAGGTTTGGGAATGAATCCACAGTTGACTGGAAAAGGAAACGGAGATTCATTTTTAAAAAGAATTCTTCATTTTATTGAGCAGGAGCATAGAGGCAAGGCGATTCGGCTTACCGTTGCGTCTTTCAATAAACGAGCAATCCAATTATATGAGAAAAATCACTTTATTAAAGAACATCAATTTCGATATAAAGGAATAGAGTTTATAACGATGAAACGTAACAATCCAGCAATATAGACAAAACGTACATTTATCGGATTAATAGTTATTTGCGTAGGACAAAACCGCCTTCTTTCATAAGATGTATTATGCATTGGAAAGGAGGGAGTCCGAATGAGCCGAGATAAATGTCAATGTAGCCGTTGTCGCAATTCGAACCGGGATGAGGATGTACGTGTTCATCCAACAAGGCATGAGGTTCGTACTACTAATAGCGTGAAAACTGTAAAAAACATTCATCCGACAGAAATTAAAAATGTGCATCGCACAATTGTCCGCAATGAAAATTATTATCCAGTCAGAGAATCCAATGTGAACGAAACGGTTGTTGAAAATTATGATTGTGGCAGCGACGTAAACGATTCAAGTAACTGCCGCAGAGTAGGTGGTTCAAATAATGGCGGGGGTGGAAATCACCATCATTCCGACCATTGCGGCAAACGTTCTGAGAACCGCTGCGAAAGAAAACGTTCCTGCGGTTGCGGCAGAAACCGTAATTGGTTCTTCTAAAAATTGAAATATTATTAGCTGGAGAGCCTGCGCTTCTCCTGGTTATCATGATGTCGTAAAATAACTCTTATTAAGAAAGCTTTTTCAATGGGAAGAAGATAACCCGTGAAAGGCTTCTTAATAAGAGTATTTTTTGTGTTTTAGAAAGGCGTTTTTCTTGAGCAGATATCTTGAGGTAGATAAATGATTATGGTAATAATATTAATTGTGTTTAAAAAACGACAAGCATTTGTGATAAACATAACATTTTAAACGAAGAAATATTGGAGGTATACGAATGAAAATTGCAGCAATGATTGGAAGCAACCGCGCAGAATCTTACAACAAACAACTTGTTGAATATATGAAGGACCGTTATCAGGAAAAAATAGAAATTGATATTTTGCCGATAGAAAAATTACCTTTCTATAATCAGGATGAGGAATTAAATCCGCCAGAAATTGTAAAAGAAATTCGTCAGCGTATCAAAGATAGTGACGCTATTTTATTTGCTACACCTGAATACAATGGGTCTATTTCGGGTATGTTAAAAAATGCAATTGACTGGTTCTCCCGTGTTGATTTAGTTATGGTAAATAAACCTGGAATGGTAGTAGGAGCTTCAATGGGAGCCCTTGGTACAGTAAAAGCTCAACTACAGCTTCGTCAAATTTTAAATTCTCGCGGAGTCGGGGTATTGACTCTGCCAGGAAATGAAGTATTAATTGGTTCCGTTCAGAACAAAATGAACGAGCAAGGAAATCTGACGGATGAACAAACCATTGATTTTCTTGATTCCGTTGTTCATAACTTTATCGAGTGGTGCGATACGTTAAAGAATTAATTTTATTGCGGTCCCGTGAAACTGCGGGTCGGCCTTTGTTCTTTTTAAATTTCAGCAGGGGTAACTCCCGCTGAATAAAGCTTCAGTTTATGCCGGTGATTTTACAGTCACCGGTTTTGTCTTTTTTCACACTGAAACCATTCAATTGGAGAACCGAAAGCTCCGGCTGAATAAAGTTTCGTTTTATAGTGAAGCAAAATTGGGAAAGAAATAACTATATGAAAAATAATGACTCACCGATAGCTAAATAAAAATATATTTTTAATGAAAGAAGGGTCGTAAATGGATGAGAGTCATGAATCATCAATAGATACAAAAAATATTAGCCGGGCGCCCATTCTGATTGTTTTATTATCCGGAGCCTTTGTAGCTATTCTGAATCAGACGTTACTAGGAACGGCATTGCCTCATATGATGGCGGATTTAGATATTGATGCAAATACAGTACAATGGCTGCAATCTGCTTTTATGCTCGTGAATGGGATTATGATCCCGATTACAGCCTTTTTAATTGGGACGTTTACGACGCGAAGTTTATTTCTAACCGCGATGTCCTTGTTTACAATAGGTACACTGGTTTGTGGCGTTGCACCAGAGTTTTTCTCACTACTATTGGGGCGTGTTCTGCAGGCAGCGGGTGCCGGAATTATGATGCCGCTGATGCAGACCATTTTGATTTTAATTTATCCAAAGGAAAAACGGGGCAGTGCAATGGGAATGTTCGGTTTAGTTATTTCCTTCGCACCCGCCATCGGACCGACGCTATCTGGGTATATTGTAGAGCATTTTCCTTGGAGAACATTATTCTTCATGGTTCTGCCAATTGCTATTTTAAACATAATTATCGCTTACTTTTTACTTAAAAATGTGACGAAACGAACCTTTCCTGAATTAGATAAGTTATCCATTTTATTATCTACACTTGGTTTCGGCGGTATTCTATACGGATTCAGCACCGCTGGAAATGCAGGCTGGTTAAGCTATCAGGTTATCGGTTCCTTAGTCATCGGCGGAGTTATGCTGGCATGGTTTATTACCAGACAAATGCATTTGAAAACACCTATTTTAGAATTTCGGGTATTTAAATATCGGATATTTACAATTACTACGGTATTAGGTATGGTTACGTTTATGACAATGATCGGAGCTGCTGTCATTTTGCCGCTTTATATGCAGCAAATGTTAGGATTCAGCGCCTTTCATTCAGGACTGGCTCTGCTGGCAGGTGCTGTTATACAAGGGTTAATGAACCCGATTACCGGAAGGCTTTTTGACCGATACGGTGCCAGGTATTTGGCAATGATTGGTTTAGTGCTGATTGTCGGTACGACCTTTATGTTAAGCACGTTAACGACAGAAACAAGCTTTATATTTATCGCAACGATTCATGCCTTGAGAATGCTGGGGGTGGCTATGGCGATGATGCCTGTTACAACAGCAGGTCTCAATGTATTGCCCGAAAAGTATATTTCGCATGGCACAGCAGTGAACAATACTTTAAGACAGGTTTCCGGAGCAATCGGTACAGCATTGCCAATTACCATTATGTCTACAGCATCTATCCCTGAACAGGGAATCCAAGGGATGGTTCATGGTGTCAATGTTTCTTTCCTTGTCACTGGAATAATCTCTATCATTGCGCTGGTATTGACATTCTTTATCCATGATCGGGATTAACTATTTAATATAATGAAAAAGACCTTAGAACACCGGATGTTCTAAGGTCTTTTTCATTATACGCTGAATACTTCTACTTTTTTGCTGTCTGTTTTGTTGTAAGCTCCGTGCATCACAGGACCAACATACTCGTTTAGCTTCCAGCCGTTAGCAATAGCAGCTGCAACGAAGGTTTTTGCTGCTTTTACGGCATCGTGCACGTTTTCACCGTGAGCTAAGTTTGCAGTGATTGCCGCAGCGAAAGTACATCCTGCTCCATGGTTATAGCTTGTTTCTATTTTTTCGCTTTCTAATAAGTCAAAGTCTGTTCCGTCATAGAACAGGTCAACAGCTTTATCGTGGTCAAGCTGTTTTCCGCCTTTAACGACAACATTTTTTGCACCTAAGGCGTGAATTTTTTTAGCAGCTTCCTTCATTTGCTCTATGGTCTTAATTGGAGCCATTTGAGCTAATTGCGCTGCTTCAAACAAATTAGGCGTTACAACCAGAGAACGAGGCAATAATTCTTCACGCATCGCGTCTGTGTTTTCCGGCTGAAGCACTTCATCTTCCCCTTTACATACCATGACAGGGTCAAGAACATACTTCTCAATATTGTATTCATCAATTTTTTTTGCGCCTAAATTAATAATATCTACAGATCCCAGCATTCCGGATTTCATTGCATCTACGCCGACAGAAAGGATCGTGTTCAATTGTTTTTCAACGACTTCTGCATCAATCGGTGTAACGTCATGTCCCCAGCCTTCTGGATTCATTGTCACAATGGAAGTCAGAGCGGTCATGCCATATACATTATGCTCCTGAAAGGTTTTTAAATCTGCAGCAATCCCGGCTCCGCCGCTAGAGTCAGAACCAGCAAGGGTTAATGCTTTTTTCATAGTCATTGGTTTTCCTCCTTAAAGTCAGTTATACTCATAAATTAAATGATGCTGACTCTCTAAAAATTACTTTTCCTTTGTTGCTAGGATAATCCTTTCTAACTCAATTGTAAAGCCATCGAAATGCGACAGGCAAGATGCCGCTATACGTTAATAAACGAATCGGTTGCATTAATCTGTCCCTTTATCTTCGTTGCATGTAATTTTTCTCCCTGCAGCCATTTTTGAAAAGAGAAAATAAATGGCTGACGATTGCCTCCCAACGCAAACCAAGCAGCTTGTTCTTTTGGCAAGTACAGTGCTGTATGCAGTGTCCCTGCCCATGCACCGTATTTTTCAGAAAAGATTCCTTGTTCGATATCATTTAACATACGAAACGCTTCATAAGGTGTATGAATATCCCTCTGCTTTGTTAGGATTCTCTCCAGCCGTTCCATTGATTCATCTGAACGGTACCGGTTCTCTTCTGTTAATGCATTGAAATGGTTTGTACAGCTGCTATCTTCCCGGACAAAGAAAGAGCGGGGGGAAACCTCCACAACGAGTGATTTTCCAGTTGTATCTAATAATACATAGTTGAAGGTATTCCGGTGCGGGATCTCACGAAGTAATTGAACGGCTTCTTCCACAGTGGCACAGTTTTCTAAAAGCAGTCTGCCAATCATATTGCAGACAAAGCCATCGCCGGATTTTTTACGGTTGACGAAATTATAGCCCATCGTCAGCCCTTTTTCATTGATTCCGTCCGTACGCCCGGTGATTTGCATGGAAGGACCGGCACTGGCATATCCGGAATCAGAGGGAGCGAATAAAACATAACGGCCTTCATAGGAATGGGGGGCATTATCATAATTTCGTACCAGGTAATCCTGCTTGGTATTAATGGAACAGCCGCTGCGGCCGTATTCATAATAGTAACCGCCAAATTCGCGAATGGCATCATTCCAGAGGACGCCTAATCCATCACTTAATCCTTCTATTTCTTCCCAAATAGCCGGAGAAAATACTTTGAATACTGCTTTTACTTCTTCTTCATCAACAAGGAAGTTTCTCCAGCGTTTGCTGAGCAGTGCTTTCCGATGGTTGATTATGGGTGAATTCTTTAGTTTTTCCGCCTGAAAAAGTCCGAATTGATAATGGCCTCCACGGAATTGTATAATATCAGCATGAACAGATTTCATTGTTGCTCTCCATTTCTTTCGTAAATGTATTGCTAGTGTATCTTGTTTAGAGTGATTAGAAAAGAAATCAGCTTTATCATGGAGAATCGTTCGTAAAACTCCTGCTAAGTGAACTTTCGTTTAATGGAAAAAGAGGAGATTCAGATGACAGAAAAGATAAGCTATACGGAATTATATCAAAAATTATTTCATTACTATGGCCCTCAAGGGTGGTGGCCAGCAGCTTCTGATTTTCAAATGCTGATCAGCGCTATTTTGGTTCAGCGGACAAATTGGAAAAATGTCGAGTTGGCTCTGGCGAACCTGGGGAAAGATGCAGCTGCTGAGCGTTTAATACAAATGGAAGAAGCAGTGCTTGCCGAAAAAATACGCCCAAGCGGCTTCTATCGAATGAAAGCGAAGAAAATTAAGGCCTGGCTGCATTGGTTTCAAAAATATGACTTTCAGGTAGAGAGGATTCAAAGCGTTGATCAAGCTGTTCTCCGTAAAGAACTGCTGGCAATCCATGGAATCGGAGAGGAAACTGCGGATGCGATGATGCTGTATGCTTTTGATAAAGCCGGTTTTATTGCGGATAACTATGCGATGCGGTTGTTTCATCGAATCGGCTATCAGCTTCCCAAAACCTATCATGCGCTTAAAATTGAAGTGGAAAATTTCTTTCCGCATGACTTAAAAATGCATCAGGAATTTCACGCATTAATTGTGGAGCATGGAAAACAATATTGTAAGAAGACGCCGTTATGTGAAAACTGTCCGCTTCTTTCGTTTTGCTGGACGGGGGAGAAAAAAACAAATGGAGAACGGAATCTGTTAAGTTAAGAAGAATAAACTTTTAAAAAGGTGAATCAGGGACAGGAAATGAATTATCTACTGCCCTTGATTCTCTAATCGATCTATTTTTTTCTGTAAAAGGTCAAGCTGTTGCTGCATTTCTATCAGCTGGCGGCTCGTAACAGGTGAATTTTCTTCAAAAGCTGCTTCTTCCTCTTCTACATCTTCATTGTATAGAATCGTTGATCCGACGAGGGACATAATACTTCCTAATGTAGTAACCACTCCGCCATAATAAAGTAATTTATCACCAAGGCTTTTCTCGTTCACATTAAAATTTGTTGGGGTGTTAAGGAAAAAATTAGACATGATAGGACACTCCTGTAAATCTTTTTATTATTGCCTTATATTCATGGAATAGTTATATATAGGTTAATATATGTGTTTCCTAAAAAAACTCTACAAATAGCGGATGTTCATAAAATATTCATTTCTAAATGGTGCAGCGCACTGTGTGGTGAGCGGCGAAAAGCATGCTGTTGTATAATGGAGTAGAGGATATATTGTAATTGATTATGTTGTGTTTAAGGGTGGTGATTCGTTGTTAAAGGAATTTACAAAAGATTTTCGGAGCAGGATGATTTGGATGGGGGTGGCGTCCCTTTTTATGGCACTGGCCATCGTAGGGCAGAGCTATCTCGTGGTAACGATTATCCAGCAGCTGTTTTTGGATAATGCGGCATTTTCATCTATTCTTCCTGCTGTTTTTATATTGATTGGCATGCTTTTGGTACGAACGGTTTTTCAATATATGATAAAAGGCTCCGGCATAAAAATGGCTCAGACTGCGAAGGTTTCGATACGGGAAAAATTGCTCCGTCATTTTACCAGCCAGCCTATGATCGATGCAGATAAAGGACAGTCTGGCCGGAAGACAAGCTTATTTATGGATACGATCGATGAAATAGACGGCTATTTCAGTCAGTATCTCCCTCAGGTTATTCAATCTGTCGGCATTGTTCTGATTGTCTGGTTAGTTATTTTTATTCAAAATTGGACAAGCGGACTGATTATTCTTGTTTCCGCTCCCTTTATTCCTGTCTTTATGATGATTATTGGTATAAAAACAAAGGATAAATCAAAGGAACAGCTGTCTGAATTAGCAGCTTTTTCAGGAACGTTCCTGGATACATTACAGGGTCTGCCGACGGTGAAATTATTTGGCCGGTCTCAAGAGCAGAGAAATAAAATTGATCAGGATAGTACAAGCTTCCGGGATGCAACGATGGGTGTGCTGAAGGTTGCCTTTACAAACTCCTTAGCGCTGGAATTTATCGCTATGCTGAGTATCGGTCTGATTGCTTTAGAGATTGCAATCCGGATGATTATTTTTCAAAATCTCAGCTTTTTTACGGGCTTTTTTGTTTTACTTCTTGCGCCGGAGCTGTTCAGTCAATTGAAACAGTTGGGCTCCGCTTTTCATTCCGGACGCGCAAGTATGGGCGCAGCCTCACGGGTGGAGGATGTGCTTGATGAAGAGACGACTCCAGTTTCTTGGGGAACTGCTTCATTAAAAACCGATAAAGCACCCGAATTAAGGCTGGAACAGGCTTCCTTTCATTATGAAGAGGGAAACTTTCAATTAGCGCCGGCTTCGATGCGGATTTTACCGTATGAGCAGGTTGCCATTATTGGTAAAACCGGTGCAGGTAAGTCAACCTTGCTGCATGTATTAGCTGGTTTTCTGCCGGCGAAAGAAGGAAACTTTCTAATTGACGGTATTGCGCAAGAAAAGGTAGAAAAAGCAGATTGGTTCGGCCGGATTGGTTATTTATCGCAGCAGCCCTATGTGTTTTCTGGAACCGTACGGGATAATATATTACTCGGCTCTCAGGAAGAACAGCATGATAAAGTCATACAGGAGGTTGCGGAGCATGCAGGAATCTGGAAGTGGATTACTGCTTTACCAGACGGATTAGATACAATCATCGGAGAGGGAGGCAGAGGCTTATCGGGAGGAGAGAAGCAGCGGATTGCGATTGCCCGCACCCTTCTGAAAAAACCGCAAATTCTATTCTTTGATGAGCCGACAACCGGTCTCGATATCCAGACGGAGCATATTTTGCAAAAATCGTTAGATACCTTAAGAAACCAAACAACGATGATTACCGTTGCGCACCGCCTGCATACAATCCGTAACGCCGATAAAATCTTTCTGCTGGATCAGGGAGAAATAGCAGGAGAGGGGACACATGAACAACTTTACAAAAACAATGAAATGTATCGAAAAATGATCCATACACAGCAAGGAGGGCGGGAAGCATGAAGGATATCAGTCTGGTCTTAAAAATGATGTTGAAAGAAAAAAGGGATATTCTGATTTCTATCTTCTTTGGATTTTTAGCGGGGATTACCGCTGTCTCCTTATTTGCAGCAAGCGGTTATTTGATTTCACAAGCCGCTTTTGCACCGCCGATCTATACCTTGATGATTCTGGTAGCGAGTGTGAAGCTGCTGGGGATTACCTCAGCTGTCAGCAGATACGGGGAACGCTATTTTTCTCATCGCGGTACCTTTACGATTCTGAAAAATATCCGCCTGAAGGTTTATGATCAGATAGAGCCGCTGGCAAGCAGACTTTTGCAAAAATACAGAAGCGGGGATATTCTGGCACGGATCGTCGGTGATGTAGAGAGCTTACAGCATTTCTTTTTACGTGTGTTTTATCCGCCGGTGGTATTGGCAGCTGTTTTTACAGCTACGATTTTCTTTACGATGTATTTATCCATAGGGGTGGCTATGACAATGATTGGCGGTGTGATTATCGTACTGGTTGTTTTCCCATCCATCTTTTATCTGTTTCAGAAAAAGACAGCTGTAACGATGCGGGAAAAAAGAGGTGCATTGTCCTCGGAATTTACAGACTATCTGTACGGGTTCCGGGAATTGACAATCTTTCAACGGGCGGAAAGGAAAAAACAGCAGCTCGATAATAATATGAAGCAATACGAAGAAATAAAGGCGAAAGAAAATCGCCAGCTTGCTATCCGGGAAGCCGTTGTTATCTTCTTTTCTTTTTTCATTGCAGTAATTATTCTCGTGCAGGCAGGGTTTTATGTATCAGAGGGAAACCTTGCCGGAACACTGTTAGCGATGCTGTTTATGATTGCCATTACGGTGTTTGAGGATACGCCATCGATGGCAGTGCTTCCTGCGCATTTAGAAGAAAGCAAAGCTTCCTCTAAACGTCTCACCGAGGTTTGGGAAAAGGAGACGCAAACCGAAGAGGCTGTTCATGAAATTGAAACGGATGTACCGATTCAATTTGATTTTAAGGATGTTTCCATTCAATATCCCACTGAAAAGAAGCCGGCTGTGCGTCTCGCTGCTTTTCAAATCAAGCCGGGAACAAATATCGCCATTGTCGGGCCAAGCGGCTCAGGGAAATCGACGCTGATGCAGGCGATGCTCACTTTTGCTCCCATCCAATCCGGTCAACTTTTAGTAAATGGGGAAGAGCTTGATAAAATTGCTCCAGACAGTCTTTGGAGACAATTGAATGTATCCCTGCAGCATAATCATTTTTTCTACGGAAGTATTTATGAAAACCTGCGATTTGCGAATAAAGAGGCGGGGGAAGAAGCCTGCCAGGAAGCATTAGAAAAGGTTCAATTAAGCCATTTTTCATTAGAGGACCAAGTATTGGAAAAGGGAACGAACCTGTCTGGCGGAGAAAAACAGCGTCTGGCACTTGCCCGTCTGTTTTTACGGGATGCTTCTGTCTGGCTGCTGGATGAGCCAACCTCATCTTTAGATGCGATTACAGAGCAGGAAATAATGGAGGAAATAGAAAAGGCAACAAAATATCAGACGGTGGTAACCATCAGGCATCGTTTAACAGGCTTGGAAAAGATGGATCAGATTATTGTCATGAACCACGGAGAAGTCGTTGAACAAGGCACTTATATGGAGCTGATGGGGAAGAAAGACGGCTACTTTAAAGCGATGAAGGAGCTGGAAAATAGTCAACTGGTGTAACGGCAATAAACAGTCGTATCTAAAACGGATATTTTGTATTTTTCGCTTATATGGGGAACAAAAAAATGCCCTCAGCTAATCCGATTAAAAAATCGGTTAGCTGAGGGCATTTGTGCATTATCTATCCTTAGCTGCAGCGACAAATGCTAAAGCAATTGCTGCAATCAGGACGATGAAAGGAGCGATGAAAATCAGAAATTGGTTCAACATGTTATCACTTCTTTCCTTTAATATAGTTTTTATCAAACAGGAATAGCTTTAACAATAAATACAGAGACGGAACTAAAAGCGCCATACCTAAGATAAAGACAACGATAAGCGAGATGGCCATTGCCGGATTGGTAAACCCTTCATGAATGCTGATATGAGGGTATAAAAGGTATGGATAATGGGCTATCCCGTAACCGAAGAAAGCAAAGGCAAATTGTCCGGTAAGGAGCCAAAATGCTATTCCATAATTTCGGCGCTTCCAAATCAGGATGACGGTCAATATCCATAACACAAAGGAAACGGCAAACATCCACCAGAGACTTAAGAGATTTGCAAAATGAGCTTCGTTATGGAAGTAAAGCTCGACAATTATTCCTGAAGCGGCAATAATCAAAGGAATGGACCAGCCTAATGCGTACTTTCTCATTAAGTTTGTTGCATCCATATCGCCTGTTTCATTTGCATACCAGGTTAAGAACACTGCTGAGATATATAGCACAGCCACAATACTTAAAACAACAATGGACCAGGTTAACGGGCTGAAAAACAGGGCGCTGTAATCTAAGACCGGATTTCCATCCTCCATAAAGACAAAGCCGCCCTCCGAAATGGTCAGAACAATCGACAGGGAAGCCGGAATAAGCAACCCGGACAGCCCGTACATAATGGCATATCCTTTATGCCCCTGTTTTCCGTAGGATTCAAATGCATAATAAGAACCCCGTATTGCCAGTAAAATCAGTGCCAAGCTGCCCGGAATCAGTAAAATGGTTCCGAAATAGTAAGCAGACTGCGGGAAGAAGCCGACGATTCCGACAAAGAAGAAGACAAAGAATACATTGGTAACCTCCCAGACAGGGGACAGGTAACGCTGAATGATTTTCGAAAGAATATGCTGCTTTCCGGTAACGATGCTGTAGGCATTGAAAAAGCCAGCTCCGTAATCAATGGATCCAACAATGATATAACCAAATAAGAATAACCAGAGTACGGAAATACCGATAATTTCTAATATCATGATTCGTCACCACCTTGCATACGTTCTAAATCTTTTTCAACCGGGTTTTTCCGGAACATATACGTTAATACAACAACCGTTCCGACACCCAGAATAAGGTAAAGGATGGCAAATAACACAAACATCCAGCCGACATAATCACTTGTTGTAGCAGCTTCCTCAATGGTCATCAGCCCTCTTAAAATCCATGGCTGGCGCCCGACTTCCGCCATCCACCAGCCGGCTTCAATGGCTAAGAAGGAGAGCGGTCCGCCTGCGACGATCAGCCAGCGGTACCATGTTTTTTCAACGAACGCCCATTTTCTCCGCATTCCAAACCAGTAAAGCAGAGATAAGGCAATCATAAACATCCCGATGGTGACCATCGTATCAAAGAAATAATGGATGACGAGCGGAGGCTGTTCTTCCGCCGGAAATTCCTCCAGACCGGTTACTTCTGAACTCGGGAAGCCATGTGCAAGAATACTCAAGGCATAAGGAATATGCAGGGCATAATTGGCTTCATTATTTTCATCTAACACGCCCCACATCACTAATGGCGCTTCCGTGCTTGTCTCAAAATGCCATTCTGCCGCAGCCAGCTTTTCGGGCTGATATTCTGCTAAGTATTTACCGGATAAATCACCGATCAAAGCTGTTGCGATTGCAAAGATTAAACCAATCTTCATAGCCATATGCAGGGACTTTTTATGATACTCCTGATTTTTCTTTTGAAGCAGCCGGAATGCCGCAATCGCAGCGAACATAAAGGCAATCGTCATATAGGCTGTAGACAGCACATGAGCAACCTTAGTCGGCATGGATACAGTAAACATGGCCAGAACCGGATTCGCATTAACCAAATCTCCGCCTATGATGTCAAAGCCTGCCGGGCTGTTCATAAATGAATTCACCACGGTGATAAAATAAGCTGACATACCGCCGCCGGCAGCTACCGGAATCAATAAAAGCAAGTGTTTTTTCGGATTGTCAAAACGATCCCATGTATATAAATAAATTCCTAAGAAAATCGCTTCAAAGAAAAAGGCGAACACTTCCATAAATAATGGCATCGCGATAATATTTCCTGCTAATTCCATAAAGCTCGGCCACAGCAGAGATAATTGAAGTCCGATAATCGTACCTGTTACTACTCCGACAGCAACGGTAACAACAAATCCTTTCGCCCAGCGTCTGGCCATCAACAGGTAATGATTATCGTTATTTTTGATCCCGATCCATTGGGCGATCATAATCATTAAAGGAACACCGACACCGATTGTGGCATAAATAATATGAAATGATAATGTCAACAGCGTCAGCATTCGGCTGGCATACGCCGGATCCTCAAATAAGGTCATGGGTCAACCTCCTCTATTATGTGTTTTTTTACTCTATTTTTTTAACATTCCCTGTGTATACAGTTTTAATCAGATTCTGTCAAAAATTCATATTGCTGAAGAAATTCCTCCTGATCATACGTTTTTTCAATAAAGGTCAGCTTGTTATGGTGATCGATGAGTACAATAGTGGATGCTCGGGTGCCATAATCAGGTGTTTCGATAAAGATGGAAGACAATGCTTTTTCTAAATCTGCACGAATCCCTGTCTGGGGCAGAAGTTCGCTGTCAGCTTGTGTCCTGTTTTGTAAGCTGTGTAATAAATCTTCTGTTTTCATTTCCGGGTGTGACTGAATATAATCCGTCAGTTCCTTTTTAGAATGTTCGACTTTTGGCCAGGGGGTATTTAGCGTATCGTTGCTTAATCCATGAACCCCTGCTTTTATCTTAGAACCCTGATTATACACATTATTATAGTGATACAAAGTGTCCTTGTCACCGAAAAGAATGTTATATCCGGCGTAGTTATGACGATTTTTTGAAAGGTGCTCTAAAAACAATTCCCCGTCAAAATTCTGTAACAAAAAATCTACCGGGAGTTCTCCGCGGGAAAATGTCTTAGATGCTGGAAGAGAAGGGTCCCGATAATTGGTCACCGCAGCAAATTTCCCCTGCTTGGAAACGGCCAGCCAGGTTCCCAGCTGGAGCAAATCTCTGCCGGCCAGAATATCCGGCATGTCATCCCAAAAAGCTGCCGGGAGCGTTGGTCTATGAAAAAATTCATCCCGGTTACTGAGTAAAATGAATTTATATTTTGGATGTGCATGATAGGCAAAGGTGATTAAGCACATGGAATAGCTCCTCCTTTTTCTTTTAATATCGAATGAATAGCTTGTCTTCAGTATACTTTTCTGATATTTTAGAATCAATGTTATCGCATTCCCTGAAATAAAATGCATTTCTCTATTGACAACGAGAAAAAATCTGATAATAATTAATATCAATACATCGAACGTTATGGAAGGACTAGTAAGTAAGCCGTCACAATGACAGAGATGGAATCAGAGGATAGAAGCAAATTTTAATTGCATTTGTCCAATGCTGTGAGATTCCTCATTGTTGATTTACTGAACCTGCCTTTATCAGTCTTATGCAAAACATAAGCGTCTTCCGAACGTTATCTCGGAATAAGTGAAATACGGTTGTCCAGGCGGGCGCAGTTAAAGAATCGTATTTAAGTTGTGGTGGTACCGCGGAAGTAAACTCTTTCGTCCCTTCTGTTTATAAGGGATGGAGGAGTTTTTTTATTGCCTGGTTGAAATGTTTTTAGAAAGTGAGAGGTGGGATGACAATGGCAGCAAAACGTATTGTCGTTAAAATAGGAAGCAGCTCGTTAACTAATACGCATGGGGAAATTGACCAACAGCAGCTGGAGGATCATGTGCATGCCCTCGCGCTGCTTCATCAGAATAATATGGAAGTGATTTTGGTTTCCTCGGGAGCAATTGCTGCAGGGTTTAAGCAGCTGGGCTATTCTTCAAGACCTGTTACGCAAAAAGGAAAGCAGGCTGCAGCGGCAGTCGGTCAGGGTCTGCTGATTCAGACCTATATGGAAAAGCTAAAAGAATACAATATTACTGCTGCTCAAATCCTTTTGACCAGAAGTGATTTTTCTGATCAGGGGAGATATCGAAATGCTTATGCGACAATGGAAGAATTGCTGGAGCGGCGGGTCATCCCGATTATCAATGAAAATGATACGATTGCCATTGACGAGCTTACGTTTGGAGATAACGATATGCTTTCTGCATTAGTAGGCGGTTTAATTCATGCGGATCATTTAATTCTTTTAACTGATATCAATGGCATATATGATAAAAATCCCACTAGACATCCGGACGCAACACGCTATGACCATTTAATGAAGCTCAGCACAGAGCTGATTGCACAAACAGACGCGACTGGCTCCAAAGTAGGGACAGGCGGGATGAAGTCGAAGCTGATGGCTGCGAAAATGGCATCTTCCGTGGGCATTCCGGTATTTATTGGACGGGGTTACGGAAAAGAGAAGCTGGCAGCTATTTTAGATGGGAAGGGCGACGGCACCTATATCGACAGTGAAAGAAAAGCGCATTTACCGGCGAATAAACAATGGATTTCCCTGCATTCGGATTTAGATGGCCGGGTAGTTATAGATGAAGGGGCAGAAAAAGCCTTAATGTATCATGGCAGCAGTTTGCTTTCCCCAGGTATTACGGCGGTGGAGGGCTATTTTGTAAAAGGGGATGTTGTCGAGGTTTATGGAAAGTCCGCTTTATTAGGGAGAGGACAGGTGAAATGTTCCTCCGAAGAATTAGATGCCGTTATGAAATTGCGTGAATCAGATTATATTCACGCTGTACCGACAATTGAGGTGATCCACCGTGATAAGTGGGTATCATTTGAGACAATGAAAGGGGAATTATCATGAGTGAAGTAATCGAAAAAGGAAAGCTTGCTAAAAAAGCCAGTTATCAAATTGGAACATGCACGACGAAGGAAAAAAATGAAGCATTATTAAAAATTGCCAATGGTTTGAGAGAAAATGAGGAAGCGATTCTTGCAGCCAATCGATTGGATATCCAGGCTGGAAAAGAGAAAGGTTTGTCTGCGTCACTGCTTGACCGTGTGGAATTAAATCAACAGCGTATTGCTGACATTGCGGATGCGATTCTGCAAATTATTGATTTAACTGATCCAATCGGCGAAGTACTTGAAACGATTGAAAAGGATAATGGCCTAAAGATTATTAATACACGTGTCCCAATCGGCGTTGTCGGCATGATTTACGAAGCAAGACCAAATGTCACTGTTGATGCAGCAACACTTGCTGTTAAAACAGGAAATGCCATTATCCTACGAGGCAGCTCATCTGCGATTCATTCCAATTTGGCAATTGTCAAGGTAATCCATGAAGCATTGGAAGACAGTGCGGTTATTCCTGATGCGATTCAATTAATTGAGGATACAAGCAGAGAAACCGCAAGTGAACTATTTCGATTAAATGCATATTTAGACGTGCTTATCCCGCGTGGAGGGAAAAACCTGATTGATACCGTTGTCAGAGAGTCACGTGTTCCAGTAATCGAAACAGGTGCCGGAAACTGCCATGCTTATATTGATGATACAGCAAATCCGGAGATGGCAAAGGAAATTACTTTAAATGCGAAGCTGCAGAGACCATCTGTGTGTAATTCGATTGAATCGCTGCTTATTCAATCAGATTGGTTTGAACAGCACGGAAATGATTTAATCGCTTCCTTGATGGAACAGGGCGTTACAGTTCATGGCGATGCACGTGTTGTAGAAAAGATACCTTTTGTTCAAGAGGCGGCAGAGGAAGACTGGAGAACGGAGTATCTTGGTTTAGAAATCAGTGTGAAAACCGTAGCGGATGTGCATGAAGCAATTGATCATATTAATACGTATGGCACGAAGCATTCAGAAGCAATTATTACAGAAACGGCAGCTCACGCTGAAACTTTCAAGCAAAAAGTAGATGCAACAACGGTGTACCATAATGCTTCTACGCGCTTTACGGATGGCTTTGAATTCGGGTTTGGTGCAGAAATTGGCATCAGCACACAAAAGCTGCATGCGAGAGGGCCAATGGGCTTAAAAGCATTAACATCGAATAAATTTATTGTTTCCGGTGAAGGGCAAATTCGGGAATAAGAGATAAATGTAGAAGGGAGCGGTTTTCGCTCCCTTTCTTTTGTGAAGAACACTAAATTAAATATGCTAAAATGAACTGCTTTTATTTGAATTTCAACATTATTTTTCACAGACTACGGGAGACCAGAGCCCTTCTTTTTCCAATGTAACACTTTCTTCTTCATGCAAGTTCTCCATACACTTTTCAATAATCAGCTCGTTCGCTTTATGATTGTTATTAATTTGTATAGCCAAAATACTCCCAATGGTAATAATCGTAGTGCAAACGATAATTGCAAAGATAATATTCAATGTATCTTTTTTCAATTTTATCCGCTCCTTTCACCTTATTTAGACTACCAGTAATTGGTTATTCTTTAAAGGCTGGACACCAAGTCATTGCCAATTGTCAGTATCTTTCAGTTTGCAAAAGCAGGAAATCGCGATAGAATAACAATATAAAGGATGCAGAAAAGAGAGGTTCGACATGCTAGAGCAAATAACAGATGACATTTACCGTCTTGTTGTCCGGTTTAAAGGGGCTATGGGAGAGGTAAACAGTTATCTTATCAAAGGCGACAATGGTTATACCGTGATTGATACAGGAATCCATGCACCAGAAACAAAAGCTTTATGGGAGCGTGTTCTAAGTAAGTATAAAATTGAAAAGCTTGTGCTAACACATACGCATGAGGATCATATCGGCTTAGCTCGCTGGTTTCAAGAAATCTATGAAATTCCTGTGTATGTGTCCAGGCGCGGTTATGAAGAAATGCATAAGGGAAGAGATGCGAAAGCTCGTAAAAATCGAATAAAGCGTTTAATCAAAAAACATGGAGCTCCGCCGATTCCTTTAAAAATAAGAGATGAATCCCATATTTATAAATTTGAGCCGAATGGATTTTTTGAAGATAATGATGAAATAACACTCGGAAACCGGTCATACCAGACGATATGGACGCCTGGCCACGCACCTGATCATTATTGCTTCTATCAGCCGGAAACAGAAATGATGATTATTGGTGATCATGTATTAAACCATCTTTCCCCGGTAATCGGGTTATGGATGGGAGAGGAACACAATGCGCTGGAAGCTTATTTTGAAGCACTGGAGCTATTGAAGGGCTATCAGGTACGCCAGGCGTTGCCGGGGCATGGTGATATCATTGAAGACCTAAATGAACGGATAACAGATATATTCCAACGTCATGAAAAACGGCTGCAGCAATTATTGGAGCTGATGGAAGAGGAAGAAATGACTGCTTTTAAATTAACAACAAAAGCGTATGGTCCGATGAAAAGTCTTGCCTTTGCCAGTCAATTTATGGCGACCTTGACACGATTGATTTATTTAGAGGAACAGTCAAAAATAAACGTGCAGACTAAAAAAGGGAAGAATTTTTACGAACTACCGGCCAAAGATTTACAAGCTATTAGGAGCTGATAACAGATGAAGTTTGCAGCAATTGATTTTGAAACAGCCAATGAAAAAAGAAACAGTGCCTGTTCAATAGGTGTGGTCCGTTTTGATGAGCAGGAGATTTTGGACGAGTATTACTCCCTGATCAACCCGATGAGTGATTTTCGCAGTATGAATATCCGGATTCACGGTATCAGAGAGGATGACGTGCAGGATGCGCCTACTTTCGAAGACCTGTGGCCTGCCTTGTATGAAAAACTGGAAGGGCATATTATAGTAGCGCATAATGCCAGTTTTGACATGAGTGTGCTGCGTCAATCGCTATTAAAATATGATTTAAGACATCCTGACTTTACTTCCTTATGCACTGTGAAAATATCCCAGCGTGTATGGCCACATTTAGAAAATCACCGCTTGCATACAGTAGCTGATTATCATGATATTCCATTAATTCATCACCACGCTTTAGAAGATGCAAAGGCTTCTGCGTTTATTTTGATGAAGGCTCTGGAAGCACAGCAGGATGGGAATGCGGAACACTTTTTAGAAAGATGGCTGGCGTCAAAAGCTAGCAAACGCCGAAGCTATCCCAAAACAGGCTCTAAAAATAAGACAGGGCGGGGATCAACGAAGCTGTATTTATAAAAAATAGAATTTGATTTCACAGGAATTGATATCAGAAATCAAAAAAGATGGTTACTTTTTAACTGTTTAAAAAGAAAAAATTAGGCTATCCTTATCATTGCTTTTTTTAGAAAAAAGGCGTATGATAAATTCTACAAGCTACATTGTTCGTATCAATAAAAGTTTTAACCTCTAATGTTGGAATAGGGAGTTTTACATCGAAATTGAAATGTCGAGCCGTCATAAAGGAATGGAAGACAGGAAGGTTTCTGCGGACACCCACTTTGCGAAGTGGTGGTTTAAAACTTTTTATTGCATGGTACGGCAAATGTGGCCTGTATACATAATTTATTATCCTATCCCGGCAGCGGCCTCGCTCCCGGGATTTTTATATTTTTAAATAAGCTCTCTTTCATTAAGGTGAAAGAGAAAATTTGCATTGTCATTAGCATCAGTTTGGAAAAAATGGTTATCTTTTTCCGACTTGGAAACAATACGATTTAATGAATTGAACTGAAGTACAGAAAGGATGTATTGAAAATGACAAGTCGATTTGATGATAAGGTAGTGATTGTAACAGGCGCAGCAAGCGGGATTGGAGAAGCAACTGCGGTGAAATTTGCTGAACAGGGTGCCAAGGTAGTACTCTCTGATATGTCCGAGAAAGGGAGACAGCTGTCAGATGAACTCAATCATAAGGGACTGAAGACAACTTTTATCCAAACGGATGTGACTAATGAAGTGGATATTCAAAAATTAATACAGGAAACAGTTGCCGCATATGACCGTCTAGACATCGTTTTTGCAAATGCAGGAATCGGGAACAGCACAATCCTGCATGAATTGTCTTTAAAGGATTGGCAGAAGGTAATCGACGTTAATTTAACAGGCGTATTTCTAACGAATAAATATGCGATTAAGCAAATGTTAAAACAAGAAAAGGGCGGCGCCATTGTAAATAACGATTCAATCCATGGCTTTGTCGGCAAAGCCGGGGTCAGCGCCTATGCTGCTGCAAAAGGCGGGGTGAAGCTGCTGACTCAGACAGCTACAGCAGAATATGCAGCAAAAGGAATCCGAATCAATAATGTCAATCCTGGCTATATTGATACGCCATTACTCAAAGATGCGCCAGATGAAGCAAAGCAAGATTTAATAAGACTTCATCCTATTGGAAGACTTGGGAAACCAGAGGAAGTAGCGAATGCCGTTCTATTCTTGGCAAGTGAGGAAGCTTCTTTCATTACAGGGGCAAGCTTGCTGGTTGACGGCGGATATACAAGTGTATAATTTGAATAAAAGTCTCCTGATACAGGGAGATTTTTTTCATTGGGGGGAGATTAGCAGCTTTTATCCAATAAGTAAAACAAATACAAATAGATTCAAAAATACGATTTTTACTTTTCGCCTCATCCTGCTATGCTTGATATAAGCTTTCAATCCAAAGGAGGAAGAGCAAACATGACATTTCAATTAGAAAAATTAGATCATATTCAGCTTTCTGCACCAAAGGGTTCGGAGGAAACAGCGAAAAAGTTCTACCGTGATATTTTAGGGTTTGCAGAAGAAGAAAAACCGGAGTCGCTAAAGGCAAATGGAGGGGTCTGGTTTAACAAGGGAGACATCGCGCTTCATATTGGAATCGAGGAACCATTTTCCCCTATGAAAAAAGCACATCCTGCTTTTAGTGTATCAGGAATCGACGCGTTGCAAACTTATTTAGAAAATGCCGGCTTTCCGACAAAAAGAGACAGTAAACTTCCGAATGCGCGAAGATTCTATATCAAGGACCCGTTTGGAAACAGGCTGGAATTTTTGGAATGGGAGAATAAATAAGAAAGGCATTTTTTAATCGGAATTATTAGAAAGATTTTAATTTTTCCCTTATGCTTGTTTTTGTGATTGTACGTGCTATACTATAGGCATTCTTTATTTTTTAACTCAACCCAAAAATGAATATTTTTCATATAATCGTGGGGATACGGCCTGCAAGTTTCTACCGGTTTACCGTAAATAAACTGACTATGGAAAAGTATTAAAAAGCTTGTATTATGTCTGAAAACAATGCACGCTTGCTTGATTATTCGACAAAAAGCTCGAAAATCTACTTTTTCCATGGTAGATTTTCGGGCTTTTTAATACTTTAGGAGGAATCATTCATGGATTTACTAAAAGAAAAAATTGTAACAGAAGGAAAAGTATTATCAGATAGCGTGTTAAAAGTAGATGCTTTTTTAAATCATCAAGTTGATCCTGTATTAATGCAGGAAATCGGGAAGGAATTCGCGAATCGATTCCGTGACAAAAAGATAACTAAAATTCTTACGTTGGAATCTTCAGGCATTGCTCCTGCGACGATGGCAGGGCTGGAGCTTGGTGTTCCGGTTATATTTGCAAGGAAACGTCAATCGTTGACGTTAACAGATAATCTCTTAACTGCTGAGGTTTATTCATTTACAAAACAGACGACAAGCAAGGTTTCTGTTTCCCATGATTTTATTAAAGAGGGCGACAACCTGCTGGTTATTGATGATTTCCTGGCTAATGGCCAGGCAGCACTTGGGTTAATAGATATTGCAGAGCAGGCAAAGGCGGATGTTGCCGGTATCGGCATCGTCATTGAAAAAGGCTTTCAAGAAGGTGGACAGGCACTTCGTGATAAAGGAATTAAAGTAGAATCGTTGGCTATTATTGACTCCTTAGAAAATAATCAGGTGGCTTTTAAAGAGGAGGCTCTCAGGCAATGAAAATGGCAGCATTAGGTTTCCAGCACCTATTAGCAATGTATGCAGGAGCAATTTTAGTTCCGCTGATTGTCGGGGATGCTCTCGGACTGAGTACAGAGCAATTAACGTACTTGGTAGCAATTGATATTTTAATGTGCGGCGTGGCGACACTGCTGCAAGTATTAAACAGCAAATTTATCGGTATCGGACTTCCGGTTGTCTTAGGGTGTACCTTTACCGCAGTTGCTCCTATGATTGCTATCGGCGGACAGTATGGCATCACGGCGATATACGGTGCGATTATTGTATCCGGGTTATTTGTCGTCGTCGTGAGCGGATTTTTTGGAAAGCTGGTTCGCTTTTTTCCGCCAGTCGTTACCGGTTCCGTTGTAACGATTATCGGAATTACCTTGATTCCTGTAGCCATTAATAATCTGGGCGGCGGAGAAGGAGCAGGCGATTTCGGATCAACTGCGCATATCGCGCTTGGATTTGGAACATTATTATTTATTATTTTAATGTACCGGTTTACAACAGGATTTTTAAAATCCATTTCCATCCTGATTGGTTTAGGTGCAGGAACGATTGCAGCTGCATTTATGGGAAGAGTTGATTTTTCAGCTGTTGCAGAGGCTTCTTATTTCCATATGGTTCATCCATTTTACTTTGGGACACCGACCTTTGAATGGTCGGCAATTATTACAATGATTTTAGTTGCGATGGTGTCACTGGTCGAATCAACAGGTGTTTATTTTGCATTAGGTGATATTACGGATAAAAAATTAAATGAAAAAGATTTATCCAGAGGGTATCGTGCAGAGGGATTAGCGATTTTCCTTGGAGGAATCTTTAACGCATTTCAGTACACAGCCTTTTCTCAAAACGTCGGTTTGATGCAGATGACAGGTGTGAAAAAAAGACGTGTCATTGTGATTACCGGGGTGATGCTGATTGTATTGGGATTTGTCCCTAAGATTGCTGCCGTGACAACGATTATTCCGACCTCTGTGCTGGGCGGAGCGATGTTAGCGATGTTTGGAATGGTTGTTGCACAAGGCATAAAAATGCTTGGTGCTGTAATATCCGAGTCGCCGGAGAATTCCATGATTATTGCTTGTTCAATTGGAATGGGTCTCGGTGTGACAGTCGTGCCGGAATTATTTGATGTACTTCCAAACTCATTGCAAATTTTAACCAGCAACGGCATTGTTGCAGGAAGTGTTACTGCGATTGTATTAAATATAATTTTCAATATGACACCGCGGCGTAAAAAAGAAAAGCAGGTTACTGGAACAAGAGAGCTTGCTGAAGAAGTATCTTAAATAAGCATTAAAACTGTCACTTCGGTGGCAGTTTTTTAATTGTTGTTTCAAAGATTACTGGAATTCAAGACCGGGTTACGCTAAAATCGAAGTATATATTTTCATGTATTTTAAGAATGTATAGAGAATTTAAGGAATAACGTATGTTGGACATGATATGAAGCGTATAAGGGATTCTAAGAAAGTAAAAATATGATTTCAACGCTCCTTTAATGAATGTCAAGTTTTCCTTGAAAAATGGAAGGAGGAGTCATCGGGATGACTGATTTATCAAACGGCACGCTCCTTATCTACGGTCTGGTTATATCAGCTGCATTGATGATTGGTATTATCCAATGGGTGAGAAGACGATTTGAAGTGTTGGCCGTTCTAGCTATTATTTTATCTCTGTTATTACCGCTTGCAGGCTTTCTATATAGCATTAATCGTCCAGAGGGTATGAATGAAATAGCATATATATGGCAGCAGGCCAGAGGAAGAAGCGGTATAGGAGTCTTTCTCTTATTAGGGCATCTGTATATCCTTTTTTGGGTCTTATTTGGTGCAGAATTTAAGCGGCTATATGAGTTTCTGTTCCCCAAAGTAAAAAGAATGATTCAATGGGTTAAAAACCGTGTTCGGAAACAGGACAAAAACAAAATGAAAGAGGAGATGTAATGACAACAGAAAGAGAGAAGATGCAGGCAGGGGAAATATATAATCCGGGAGATAGTGAATTAGTAAAGGACCGGCTGCATGTCAGAAAGATGATGCGTTATTATAACGGGCTGACAGAGGATGATACGGTAAGACGGACAAGCTGTCTGAAAGAAATATTTGGCTCAACAGAGGGATCTCTGTTTATTGAACCTGATTTTCATTGTGATTATGGTTTTAACATTCATGTTGGGGAAAATTTTTATGCAAACTTTAACTGTGTTATGTTAGATGTTTGCCCGATACGAATTGGTGACAATTGCATGCTGGCCCCAGGTGTACATATTTATACAGCAACGCATCCAATCAATCCCGTAGAGCGTAACTCCGGAAAAGAATTTGGTAAGGCAGTAACCATAGGTGATAATGTATGGATTGGCGGCGGGGCAATCATTAATCCTGGTGTAACGATTGGAGATAATGCAGTGATTGCTTCAGGCTCTGTCGTAACAAAGGATGTTCCTGCAAACGTTGTTTACGGAGGAAATCCGGCTAAGTTTATTAAAAGTGTAGAATTGTAAAGATGTGTTTGTTAAACAATCTTTTAAAAACAGGGTTCAGGGGGAGGGCTATCATGGATAAGCTTCAATCATTTGCGCCGGTTATCGGTAATCAGCCTAGAGTGCTGATTGTCGGTTCCATGCCAAGTAAAAAGTCATTAAAAGAACAAGAATATTATGGAAATCCCAGAAATCATTTCTGGCCGATTATGTATCATATTTTAAATGAAAGAGCCGCAGATACGTATTCTGAAAAATTACATTTAATGAAAAAGCATCACTTGGCGTTATGGGATACTGTCGGCTATTGCTATCGGCAAGGAAGTCTGGATATGCATATTGAAGAAGAAGAGCCGAATGATATTGCAGGACTTTTAAAGGCATATCCTTCTATTCAGCTGATCGCTTGTAATGGAACAAAAGCATATCAAATGTTCCATAAGTTTATTGCTCCGGCGCTCCAACAGGAAATCGATGTGATAAAGCTTCCTTCTACAAGCCCTGTTCCCGGAAAATATAATAAAACATTTGAAGAGAAGATAGAAGTCTGGCGTGTAGTTACTACCTATTTAGAGGATATAAGGTCGTAAATCCAGAGGGGGACAGGATGAAACAATTTTGGCTGCAATTTCTGTTTTTTTCAATATTATGGGTTGGATTACTCTTATTTAACAGTACATTTATCCCTTATCATTTCTTTTTATTTGCACTGAGTCTGGCTTTTTTCTTTCTCTTATCGTTTCGAACGAAGAATCTGTATCTTTTCTTAGGCAATACCATCATTATTCTATGCGCCGGTTTCTTTTTCTCGGAAAATGTTTTATTTTCTATCAGTTTAATATGGTTTTTGCTGGTGTTAGCTGCCAGGCAGGTAGAAACACTGGCATATTATACGCTGTCAGCTGCAGCAATAGCAGCGTGTATGTTCTTTTCTTTTTTTTCATCGATTTCCCTTGAATTATTTCTTGGAAGCATTTTTATTTTGATAATAAGCATTCTTCTGCATCAGCAATGGAGTCATAACCAGTATTATAAGCGTTTATACGAGGAGTTGAATGATTCCTACAGGCAGCTGAAACGGCAGCATGTGGATGCGGAGAAAAATGCAAAAACAGAGGAAAGAGCACGTATCGCCAGAGATATGCATGATTCTGTCGGACATCATTTGACTGCATTAATGATGCAGATAGAGATGCTGTCGATTCAATATCCAGAGCTGGAAGTTGGACAGATGAAGGAATTGGCAAACAGAAGCCTGCAGGAAACCAGGGATGCTGTCAAAGCTTTAAAAGTGGAGGAATCGGAAGGTATCGCAACGGTCGTCCAGCTGATTCGGAAGTTGGAAAGTGAAAGTCATTTGAATGTGCATTTCACGATGAAGAACGGGGTTTTATCCGTGCCGATTTCTAATGCTAAAAGTGTTGTTCTTTATCGGGTGATTCAGGAAGGGATTACCAATGCCATGCGTCATGCCAACAGCCGTGAGGTTTTTGTAACTTTAAGTAAATCTGCAGATAAGGCAATCCATTTTGAAATCAGTAATAAAATACATCAAGTAAAAGCATATGAACCAGGATTTGGTCTGACAAATATGCAAAGTCGTGTGGAGGAATTCGATGGGAAATTAGAGATTCTTCAGTTACCTGATAAGTTTGTTTTATCAGGAAGGATTCCCAGCTGATATTGATGACGGAAGGAGATGATAATGTATGTTCCACGTGATGCTTGTGGAGGATCAGGAAATCGTACGTCAAGGGCTGCGTATGATCTTGGAGCAGGATGAGCAAATTCGGATAAGCTGTGAAGCAAGTAATGGCATCGAGGCGATGGAAAAGATGAGCGCGCATCGTGTTGACATTGTTTTTATGGACATCCGGATGCCGGATATGAACGGTATTGAGGCGACTAGAAAAATCAAAGAGCGGTGGCCGGATGTGCCTATTCTCATTCTGACGACCTTTAATGACGATGAATATGCACTGAAAGCACTGAATGAAGGAGCAAGCGGTTTTTTGTTGAAAACCTCTGACGGCAAAAAGCTTATTGAAGCAGTTTACAGCGTGATGAAAGGCGGCTTGGTGCTGCATGATGAGGTGACCGCGAAAGTAATGCCGAGATTGTTAAAGCAATCTAAAAAAACAAGCGCTGCAGCAAATATTGAGCTAACAGAAAGGGAAAGAGCAATTATTCAGAAGGTTGGACAGGGAAAAACGAATAAAGAAATCGCTGCTGAATTGTATCTTTCTATAGGAACGATAAAAAATCATATTTCTGTTATTCTGCAAAAGACTGATTTACGTGACCGGACGCAGCTTGCCATTTATGCGGTTACTCATGATATTTCGTAAATGAGGAAGTTTCAAGAACGAATGTCAAGAAATTGTACGAATTCCCTGCTGAAGTCCGCCGTTACATAATTTAAAATAGAAGTAACCTTAAATAAAAGTTTGGTGAAGAAGAGATGATTGCAATATTTTTAGATGAATTTCATTTTTCAACCCTGTGGAATGGCGGAATCTTTTTGTTTTGTGCATTTATGATTGTTTGTTATTTTTTTATGATTCCTTCCAAGGGAAAGAGCGGTATGCTTTATATTATCTCTTTTCTCTTCGGCATGGTTGTCTTATTTTTGTCTGTGGGAAGTCCATTAAATATTATTGGCAGGCTGACCCTGCAGGCACATATGTATCAAATTGTCGGTTTACTTTTTGTTGCGGCTCCCTTGCTTGTTATTGGATGGAGGCCAAAATCGTGGATCAGTGAAAAAATCAGCTGGATACAAAGCGCACTTGCTTATTTCCGGAAGCCTGCAGTAGCTATTACCCTGCTGACGGTCTTTTTTTACGGTTATCATCTGCCATTTATGTTTGATATTGCCCGTATAGAGCTGTACTGGAATCATTTCTTTATGATGTGTCTGTTTTTGGCTGCATTGAATTTCTGGGCTGCATTTTTCTATTATTGGCTGAATAATCGTGTCAGATGGTATGCAACGGCCGTTCAAATATCTGCATTCTTACCCTATTGCTTTTATGGTCTTTTAGCAGGTTCAGGCATTTATCAAACCTACAAGGATCCGGCTGTTTTTCTAGAGTCCTTACGCGTATGTATTCCGGTCGATTTGCAAATGCCGGATGAATTCTATATTGGTTTTCTGCCTTTTGACCCGGTTTATGAGCAGCAGATGGGAATTTTGATTTTTCTGTTCAGCATCGCACTCGTATTCGTTATTACGCTGGTTTGGTCTCAAAGGCAATTTAAAAATGAAAAAGGATGAATTACTTAATGACAGCAGAGCTGAAAATCAGTTCTGCTGTTTTTGTGTTAAGCAAGGAAAGAAGAAGTGTTGGATGAAAAAATGACTGGAGTCACTTTTTTCCATCCGATTAGTGACGGAGGAAAGTGTTGCTTTGCTCGGGAAGACGATAAAATATAAGTAGATTTGACAGGAGGGGCTAACATGCTGGAATTAGTTGATATTTCAAAGCATTTTAAAAAAATAGAAGCAGTAAAGGCATTAAATATGTTTATTGAACAGGGAGAAATCGTCGGTCTGCTCGGTCCGAACGGAGCTGGTAAATCAACGGCTATTTCTATCCTTTCTACATTGATTGAGCCGACACAGGGAGACGTCCGGTTTTTGAAAAAGTCTGTCATTAAAAAGCCATCTCCATTACGGAAAGCCATTGGGGTTGTACCGCAGGAAATCGCACTTTATCCGCAGTTATCGGCGGAAGAAAACCTGCTTTTCTTTGGAAGAATTTATCGTTTGAAGGGCTCAACTTTAAAACAGCGGGTGAATGAGATTTTAGAGCAAATTGGTTTAACAGAGAAGCGAAAAGCGCTGGTAGAGTCTTTTTCCGGAGGGATGAAAAGACGGTTGAATATTGGGGTAGCTATGCTCCACAGCCCTCAAATTTTAATTATGGATGAACCGACTGTCGGCATCGACCCGCAATCCAGAAGCTATATTTTGGAGACTGTCAAACGTTTGAACAAAGAAAATCAAATGACGGTCGTCTATACAAGTCATTACATGGAAGAAGTAGATTATCTGTGTGACCGTATTTATATTATGGATCAGGGGAATTTAATTGCTTCTGGGACGAAGGAGGAAATCAAGCAGATTCTTTCTTCCGAAAATACGATTTCAATCCAGGCTGACCATTGGAGTGAAGCATTTATTGCCCGTTTGAAGGACCATGAATCGGTGACAAATGTGCATGTGGAAGAAAAAGAGATTACATTAATTACGCCAAAGGAAGTCAATTTGTTTTCTGAAATTATTTCGATGACGGATAAATATGATATTTCTTTACGCTCGCTGCATGTGAAGTCCCCAACGCTGGAGGATGTATTCCTGCACTTAACCGGAAGAGCATTACGTGATTAGAGGAGGATTGCTATGATATTTCAACTAGTTAAAAAACAATTGCTCCTGCTATGGCGTAATCCTGTCCAGATTTTTTTACTTCTGGGGTTGCCGATTATCCTTATTCTTATTTTAAGCTTTGCATTGGCAGGGTTTATGGAAAGCGGCAGTCCAAAGCTTGAATTAAAAGTAGCCTGGCTGGAGCATGAAGATGAAGCGGATCAGGTCGAGCGATTTATCAATGAAATGGAAGCAATTGGTGCGCCGGCAGAGGCGTTTGGTGACAGCGAAGACCTGCATATGATTACGATGCTCCGGGAGGATATTTTTCAAGGGGAAGATTTGCAGGAAATGATTGAATTAGAGGTTATACAGGAAGACGAAAAAGCAGATGTGCTGGCGGATGATTCCTTTTCCGGTTTAATCGAAGTACCAGAAAATTTCACCTATGATATGCTGCAGGCTATCTCAGGGCAGGACACTGCCAAACCAGATTTAACGCTGCATGTCAATCAGGAGGATGGAATCTATTCATCTGTCTTATCACAAATTTTGGAGCAATTTGATGAGAATCTGACTACGCAGGCCTTTCTGCAGCAAAATGATTTGGATGTAGATATGAATGAAATGCAGGCTGCCTCAAACGTTGGCGAGCAGACACAGATTGAACAGCTGGATCCGATTTCCTCTCGTGATTATTATACGGTTGCCATGGCAGTTTTTACCGGGTTATATGTTGCTTCTACCATTGGTTTCTTTGCAACCAGGGAAAGGCAGGATCAGGTGTTTGACCGTATTATTGTCGGTGATATGCCGAGATGGATGTACTTCTTCAGTATCCTAATTTCTGGTATGATCATTGCCTTTATTCAGCTATTGATTATTTTTGGTTTTTCTTATGTTGTTTTCCAAGTCACATTTCAGGATGTGCTGGCATTTTTGTTAACTACCTTTTCCTATGCTGTTGCAGTAGGTGGAATCACCGTACTATTAACGGCTATCAGCTATCGTTTTAAATCAGATGCGATTGTTGGCTTTTTCTCAGGGGTTGTTACTTCTATTTTGGCATTTATCGGAGGGAGCTTTTTCCCGATTGGAGAATTATCGGAAATGATTCAGCGTATCGGTAATATGACACCGAACGGCTCTGGATTAAGTGCTTATATTCAGTTACTCCAGGGAAGCGGCATAGAGGAAATTTCGAATTATCTTATTTACATGATTGGTTTTGGTGCTCTGATGATTATAGTTGCTGCGATAAGCTTTCCAAAAAGGGGGTCCACACGATGAAAGGCATATTATTAGCACGGATAAGGGAGTTTATTCGTAATCCATTTACTTTTCTCCTTTTTACAGGAATGTCGATTGTCTTTGCCTGGGTTATTTCTTCTTTAAATGTAGGGGAAGGAGGCGGTGGAATTCCAGTTCCTGTCTATGTGGAAGATGGAGCAAGTGATTACCAGCAATCTCTGGAGGAGCAGGAAGCCTTTCGTTTTTATGAAGTTGATAAAGAAGCATTGCAAGAAGAGTTAAGGGAAGGGGATGCAGATACGGGCGTTATCTTATCTGTGGATCGTTTTGATATTTTAGTAGGAGTAGAATCTCCGAATGCAGGTCTGATCCAACAGACGGTCCAGGAAGTATATACAACAGATATGCAAGAGGCATTAATCCGGGAGGCAGCAGACGCAGAAGGAATGGAAGCCGATCAAGTCGTTTCATCCTACCAGGAAGCTGCCTCGGAAGGTACATTTGATTTGTCGGTACACAGCTTTTCAGGAGAGGAATCCTGGCAATATGATGATAATGTACATCGTGTGGGCGGCTTTGCATTATTTTTCGCTATTTATACCATCGCGTATGGGGTAGTCAAAATCCTGACAGAAAAAAGAATGGGTGTCTGGGACCGGATGATTTTATCGCCAATTAAGAAATCAGAAATGTATATTGCGAACCTGTTTTACAGTTTTATAGAAGGCTATCTGCAAATTATAATTATTTTTAGTTTCTTCTATTTCTGGCGGGGAATTACCTTTAATGATCGAATGATTGAAATTTTACTGATGCTGATTCCATATGCTTTAGCTATTGTTGCTATGTCTATTTTGATTACAGCACTTGTTAAAAATGTGGAGCAGTTTAATGCAGCGATCAGTATTATTACAGTAAGTTTAGCCATGATTGGCGGCGCATTTTGGCCGTTAGAAATTGTCAGCAATCCTGTCCTGCTGTTTTTAGCAAATTTGAATCCAATCAAATATGGTTTAGATATTATTCAGGGAGCAGCAGTGTACGGTTATTCCTTTACAGAGCTCCTGCAGCCAATCAGTATTTTAACATTGATGACTGTCTTATTTACCGGACTAGGCATTCATTTAATGGAAAGACGACATATTTAATCAAACAGCATGTGTAAAACGTATAAGGCTTTGTGCGCTAACAAAGCCTTATACGTTTATTTGTGTATGTACGATTAAACAAATTTCCTGGCATTCTCCCATAACTTGGATTATATACTTCAGGGAATTTCTAGTATAATAGGTAGTTAGAATGTTAGATAGAAAAGAGGGTCAGGGTGTGAAGAAAAAGAAGAAATGGATTTGGATTATTTCAGGAGTTGTGCTGATACTCCTTATTATAAATTTTGCTGCTGCGATTTTCTTTTATAACCTCGCCATTGAAAGGAATGTAAAAGATTTTTTAAACGATAATGATGACCTGGAAGTGGAAGCAGAGACACTGGATATTTTATTAGAAGGTGATTGGCGGGACTGGTCGGATGAACAGCCGTTTGAAACTTGGCATCAGACTTCCTATGATAATCTTGATTTACAAGGATATTATCTGGAAGCAGAACAGCCTACGAACAAAGTAGTTATTTTTGCTCATGGTTATTTAGGGCGCGGAAAAGATATGGCTTTATACGGACAGCATTATTATGAGGATTTAGGATATAACATTTTTACAGCGGATATGCGCGGACATGGAGAGAGTGAAGGAGATTATATCGGCTTTGGCTGGCACGACCGTTTAGATTTGCTTGATTGGATTGATAAAGTAATGGAACGTGTGGGTGATGATGCTGAAATTGTATTACATGGCGTTTCCATGGGAGGCTCCTCTGTTTTGATGGCAAGCGGGGAGGAACTGCCGCCGAATGTGAAAGCCGTTGTAGCGGATGCTTCTTATACAGATGTCAATGAATTATTCTCTTACCAAATTGACCGGATGTTCCATTTGCCTTCCTTTCCGTTTATCCCATCTACCAGTCTCGTAACACAGCTGCGCGCCGGTTACGGGCTGAAGGAAGCCTCTGCTTTAGATCAAGTTGCAAAAGCGGAAGTTCCGATATTATATATTCATGGAAAAGAAGATGTCTTTGTGCCGACTGAGATGACAGAGGAGCTCTATGAAAATACCAAAAGTGAAAAGGAGCTTCTGCTTGTGGATGAGGCGAGCCACGGGGAGTCCTTTGTGAAAGATGAGGAATTATATAAGGAAACATTGGATGGCTTTCTGGAACGGTTTGTGCGGGAAGCTGAATGAGGATGCAGGAGGACTGCATAAATTTTTTTCTGTTAGAAACAAGAGAAAATAACAGGAATCTGAGTTGAGATACTACGAAACTTGATTTAAGGATGCTTCAAAAACTCCGATATACAAAGGTTTGGATTCCATTTATTTAAGATGTGTGATAAGAAAAAGACATTGATCATAAAGCTTGATCAGTGTCTTTTTTATTCATATATTATACAAGTAAACAATTAATCTGAAGAAATTTCATTAATATTTATAAATTCCCTTGCATAAACATACATAAAAATTTATAATAATGAATAATTCATTTTTCAGACAAGGGAGAGAGCGTTTTTGAAGAAAGCAGCAATTATTGGCGGAACCGGGTATGGGGCGATTGAACTTATCCGGCTTCTCCAATCACATAAAGAAATCGAGATTACTAAAATTATATCACAATCACAGGCAGGAGAGGAGTTATCAGCTACTTATCCGCATTTAAACGGTATTATTACGAAAGAGATGGAAGCATTAAATACCGAGGAGCTAGAAAAAGAGATTGATATTTTATTTTTAGCAGCCCCAGCTGGTGTCGCTAAAAATATTATTCCTTCTTTCCAGGATACTTCCGTTCAATGTATCGATTTATCTGGCGACTTCCGGCTTACTTCAGAGGAATATAAGGAATGGTATGGAAAAGAGCCTGCTTCTGCAGATGTGCTGGAGAAAGCAGTATTTGGACTCAGTGATATTTTTACAGAGGAAATCAAATCAGCGTCGATTATTTCTAACCCGGGCTGTTTCCCGACTGCTGCTTTATCCGCATTAATCCCGCTTATTGATGGGAATAAAATTCAGACAGAGGGTATTCGCATCGATGCGAAAACAGGGATTTCCGGAGCTGGAAAAGGTTTAAGTGAAAAAGCCCATTTCTCTTCAGCAAATGAAAATGTTGTTCCATATAAAATTGGTCAGCATCAGCATATCCCGGAGATTGAACGTTATGCATCCCAATTTGCAGATAATGATGTAAAGGTTTCTTTTACAACGCATTTGATTCCAATGACAAGAGGGCTGTTATGCACAATATATGCAGATTTGAAAAGTCAGGAAACCACCGCCTCCATTTTAGATTATCTACAGGAATACTATCAGGAGAAATCCTTTGTCCGTATTTTGCCAGAAGGTCATTTTCCGGCAACAAAAGGGGTAACGGGCAGTAATTACTGTGATATTGGAGCGTATGTAGACGAGCGGACAAACAGCATTGTGATAGCGTCGGCGATTGATAATTTAGTAAAAGGAGCGGCTGGCCAGGCAATTCATAATGCTAATCTGATGAACGGATGGGATGAGACAATGGGATTGGAGTTTATTCCAGTATTTCCATAATCTAAAGGAGAACAACTTTGAGGAGGAAAATCATAGGTGGAACATACATTATCGAAGTCATTTAAAATTTTAGAAAATGCACATATTGATCAGCCTAAAGGATTTACTGCAGGAGGCATACACGCAGGGCTGCGGAAATCTAAGCGTGATTTCGGCTGGCTTTATTCCGATGTACCAGCAAATGCCGCGGGAGTGTATACGCAGAATACATTTCAGGCAGCCCCACTGGATGTAACACAGCAGGCACTAAAGCATTCCGGCCAGCTGCAGGCAGTCGTTGTCAATTCTGCTAATGCCAATTCGTATACAGGTGAACAAGGCTATCAGGATGCGTTAGAAATGCAGCAGCTTACAGCCAAAAAAATAGGAATTGACTCTTCCTTAGTGGCTGTTGCCTCCACGGGAGTCATTGGTGAGATGCTTCCAATGGATGTTATTAAAGGAGCCATTGCCCGTATTGGGGAGAGTGAAGCAGCTGTTGATTTTGAACATGCCATTTTAACAACGGATACGAAAACGAAGCATATTGCTGTCGAGGTTGAAATAGATGGAAAAGTCATCACCATTGCCGGCGCTGCGAAAGGGTCGGGTATGATTCACCCGAATATGGCGACCATGCTTTCCTTTATTACAACCGATGCAAACGTAGAAACGGAAAGTCTCCAGCAGGGATTAAGACAAATAACCGATCAGTCCTTTAATCGTATTACAGTGGACGGGGACAGCAGTACGAATGATATGGTACTTATCTTAGCAAACGGAATGCAGAATAATGAAACACTTCATCCACAGCATCCGGAATGGCATCAATTTATGGAAGCGTGGCAATTCGTCAGCCGGGAGCTTGCAAAAATGATAGCTAAGGACGGAGAGGGAGCAACCAAGCTGGTTGAAGTAAGTTTAGAAGGAGCTAGATCGGAGCAGGAAGCGGCGCAGATGGCGAAAGCAGTGATTGGCTCCAGTCTGGTAAAAACAGCAATTTATGGTGAAGATGCCAACTGGGGAAGAATCATCAGTGCTCTAGGTGCAAGCGGCGTAGCATTTGATAAACAGGGGTTATCGCTTGCGATTGGATCAGAGCAGATTATTAAGGAAGGGCAGCTGCTTGCCTTCCATGAACCGAATTGTGTAGAGGAATTGGTTAAAGATACGGTTCACCTTTTTATCGGGTTAACAGACGGCGTGGAGAAAGCAACTGTCTGGGGCTGTGATTTAACCTATGATTACGTACAGATCAACGCATCCTATCGAACGTGAGGTGTTCTAATGACAAAAGTAGTATTTAAAGTAGGCGGAAGTATTTTGCAGGAGCTGCCAAAGGCTTTTTATGAGCTGTTAATCGAGCTGAAAGAAAAAAAGATTTGTGAACCTGTTATTGTTCACGGCGGCGGTCCGGAAATCAATCAGGCGCTGGAGCAGATGAATATTGAAAGTACATTTGTCGATGGGCTTCGGGTTACTACGGAAGAAGTGTTAGAAGTTGCGCAAATGGTAATGAGCGGAACCATTAATAAACGGATTGTCAGTTCCTTTCAAAATCAAAATGGAAAAGCAATTGGTCTTAGCGGAGTGGACGGCAACCTGCTGCAGGCAAAACAAATTCAAAATGGGAAGCTTGGTTTTGTCGGAGAGGTTACCAAGGTGGAAACGTCCTGGATTGACATGATTCTGGATGCAGGCGGTATTCCTGTTATTTCCCCGATTGCAGCAGGCGAGGGAGAAACCCGTTTCAATATTAACGGCGATACAGCGGCTGGTGCAGTAGCAGAGGCATTAGGCTGTAAACTTGTTCTGATCAGTAATATTCCGGGTGTGATGGAAACAATCGACCAAAAAGAAGTAATCCACCACCATTTAACCAAAAAAGATGTTGAAGCATTGATTGATTCCGGCGTCATTTATGGCGGCATGATTCCCAAGGTGCGTTCGGCGTTGGCAAGCTTGCAGGGCGGCGTAGAGGAATCGGTTATTTTAAATGGATTAGAACCTAATGATATTTTGAAATATTTAGACGGAGAAAAAGTAGGGACGATTTTAAGTGAAAAGGAGTTTGAGCATGTCTAATACAATGACAACATCAGCATTAATGAAAAATTATCAGCGTTTGCCGCTTACTATTGTAAAAGGAAAAGGAAGCTATGTATGGGATGACCAGGGTGTGAAATACCTGGACTATACATCCGGGATTGCAACATGTAGTTTAGGCCATGTGCCGGATTATGTACAGGGAAAGTTATCCGAGCAATTAGAGAACTTATGGCATGTTTCTAATTTGTATCAGATTCCCCAGCAGGAAGCATTGGCAGAAAAGTTAGTTTCGTTAAGCTGCTTTGATCAGGCCTTCTTCTGTAACAGCGGTGCTGAAGCAAATGAAGCAGCAATCAAATTGGCTAAAAAATATGCAAAGGACCAACAGAAGCCGGAAAGAACAGAGATTGTTACTTTTTCAAACTCCTTTCACGGAAGAACCGGTTATACGATGGCTGCAACTGCACAGCCTAAAATCCATAAAGGCTTTACCCCATTAACACCTGGTTTTACTTATTTGCCGTTTAATCAGCCGGAAGCGCTGGAGCAAATAGATACCGATAAAACAGCGGGCGTCTTACTGGAGCTGGTCCAGGGAGAAGGCGGCGTTCATCCGGCGGATGCAGAGTGGATAAAAGCACTGTATGACTATTGTAAGCAGGCAGATATTCTGTTTATGGTCGATGAAATTCAGACTGGGGTCGGCAGGACGGGTACTTTGTTTGCCTATGAACAGTACGATATTGAGCCGGATGCTATCACCTTGGCTAAAGGATTAGGCTCTGGTTTCCCGATTGGAGCATTACTAGCAAAAAGTAAAGCTGCGGACAGTTTTTCACCAGGAACCCATGGCAGCACCTTTGGGGGAAATCCGCTGGCAGCAACAGCTGGGCTGGCTACATTAGAGAAAATTGCAGACCCGGCATTTTTACAAGATTTACAGGAAAACTGCACCCTGTTAGTTGAAGGGTTAATGAAGATAGCTGAAACCAATTCACTTATTACAGGGGTAAGAGGAAAAGGATTTCTTATCGGGCTGGAAGTTGAAAATAAAGCAGGGGTCTGGGTGGAGAAATTAAGAGAAAAACAGGTTCTTGTATTAACAGCAGGAGAGCATGTCGTGCGTATTTTGCCTCCATTAACAACAGAGAAAGAAGAGTTATTCACTTTTATCGGAGTGATAACGGCTATTGCAGCAGACATAGAGGAGAAGGGAGAATAAGATATGCCAATACATCAAGGGATGAAGAAAGTACTTGTTTTAGGATCGGGGCCGATTGTTATCGGGCAGGCGGCAGAGTTTGATTATGCCGGGACGCAAGCCTGTCTTGCTTTAAAGGAAGAGGGGCTGGAGGTTGTGCTTATCAATAACAACCCTGCGACCATTATGACAGATGAAACCATCGCCGACCAAGTCTATTTAGAACCGTTAGAAGTAGAGGTCGTCGAAAAAATTATTGAAAAGGAAAAGCCGGATGGTTTAATTGGAACCTTAGGCGGGCAGACAGGGTTAAATCTATCCTTAGAGCTTCATGAGAAAGGGATTCTGAAGAAACACGATGTAACCCTGCTCGGGACCTCCATTGCTTCCATACAAAAGGGAGAGGACAGAGAAAAATTCAGAGATTTAATGATTTCCATCAAGGAGCCCATTTCTGAATCACAAATTGTGACAAATATAGAGGATGGCCTGGCGTTTGCAGAGAAGATAGGCTATCCGGTTATTCTCCGTCCAGCTTATACTCTTGGCGGAGAAGGCGGAGGATTTGCAAATAATAAGGAAGAATTTTGCGAGCTGTTGGCAAAGGGGCTCCATCTAAGTCCGATTACGCAGGTGCTTGTTGAGCGCAGCATTAAAGGCTGGAAAGAGATGGAGTATGAAGTGATGCGCGATGAGAATGACGCATGCCAAATTATTTGTGACATGGAGAATGTCGATCCTGTCGGTGTGCATACCGGCGATTCCATTGTAGTCGCTCCTGCTCAGACATTAACTGCTGAACAAAGTAAAATCCTGCGTGACGCGTCGATAAAAATAATTCGTGCGCTGGAAGTGGTGGGCGGCTGTAACATTCAATTTGCCTTCCATCCGGAAACAAATGAATATTGTATTATCGAAGTAAATCCCCGCGTTAGCCGTTCTTCTGCACTGGCTTCGAAAGCAACAGGCTATCCGATTGCCAGAGTGGCAGCAAAATGTGCAGTCGGCTATCATTTGGATGAATTAGTTGATCCCGTCAGCGGAGCGACCTATCTTCATTTTACACCGGATTTGGATTATACCGTTGTAAAAATCCCGCGTTTTCCATTTGATAAATTTTCCGAAGCAGATCGTACGCTTGGAACACAAATGAAAGCAACAGGAGAAGTCATGTCCTTAGATAAAACCTTCGAAGGCGCATTAAATAAAGCGGTCCGCTCTCTGGAAATGAATATTCAATCCTTCCGCTGGACAGCCTTTGCAGAAAAGTCAGATGACGCATTGACAGCATTGCTTGAAGAGCCGAATGATTTACGTCTTTTCGCTATCGGTGAAGCCTTATGGCGCCAATTCTCTGTAGATGAGATTGCAAAGCGGACACTGATCCAGCCTTATTTTCTGGAAAAAATAGCAGCTATCATCCAATTGGAAAAGGAATTGGCAGCAACCGGCTGGGAGAATATAACAGAAGAGAAAATCTTGCAGGCAAAACAGTATAATATCAGTGATGTCCAATTAGCAAAACTTCTCCATATTGAACCGGCTGTACTGCGTGAATTTTATAAAAATCATGAGTTGTCGCCTAATTATCGTTTTGTTGATACGTGCCCGGGAACGTCGGGGAAACATTCTACCTATTTTTATTCAACCTGGTCAGGATCCAATCAAGTGCAGACCGTATCGGATAAGAAAAAAGCGCTGGTTATCGGCTCTGGTCCTATCCGTATCGGGCAGGGGGTTGAATTCGACTATTGCTCTGTGCATGCTGTGCAGGCACTGCAAAAAGCCGGGTATGAGGCAATTATGATCAATAATAACCCGGAAACGGTGAGTACGGACTATACAGTAGCTGATCGCCTTTATTTTGAACCATTGGCTCTGGAGGATGTATTAAATGTCATGGAAAAAGAGAATATTCAAGACGTCCTCGTCCAATTTGGCGGACAGACAGCTATTAACCTTATGAATCAGTTAAAAGAAGCCGGTGTCTCTGTTTTAGGAACAGCGCCTGAAAATATGGATAAAATGGAAGACAGAGAGCGATTTTATACCTTCTTAGAGCAATTAGATATTGCTCACATTCATGGCGAAATTGTCCATAGTGTGGATGAAGCGAAGGAAGCAGCCCATCAGCTCGGATATCCTGTTCTGATTCGTCCATCTTATGTGATTGGCGGTCAGTCGATGTTTGTCTGTTACAATAAAGAAGAATTACTCAGCAATGTACAAAGAGTACAGGTAGATACCTACGATCAATGCTGGCCGTTATTAATGGATTCCTATATGCCTGGATTAGAATGTGAAGTCGATGTCGTGAGCGATGGAGAAAATGTGATTATCCCAGGGATCTTTGAACATATTGAAAAAGCAGGGGTGCATTCAGGAGACAGTACGAGCGTATTCCCGGCTATCACATTAACGGATCAGCAAAAAGCGCAAATCTATCAAATCTCTAAAAAGATTGCCAGAGAGCTTCCGATTATCGGGATGATGAATATCCAGTTTGTTCTTTACCAAGATGAAGTATATGTTCTGGAAGTAAACCCTAGATCTTCCCGTACGGTTCCGGTTGTCAGCAAGGTAACAGGGATTCCGCTGGTGGCTTTAGCTGTCAATGCACAATTAGGGGAGTCTCTGCAGGATTTTATGAAAGAATTCTCTTCTTACCAGGAGCCGGAATATTACACGGTGAAAGCACCTGTCTTTTCTAAGAATAAATTAAAAGGTGTTGACCATATTTTAGGTCCGGAAATGAAATCAACCGGGGAAGCTATCGGGATGGATATAACGCTGGAAAAAGCAATTCGTAAGGCGGTGTTTCCTTCCCAGCACAAGCTGCATGATACAAAAAAATGGTTTGTATCGATCAGTGATCACCATAAGGAAGAAAGCATCCCGTTTATTCAGGAAATTGCCGGAAATACAGAAATAATCGCTACACAGGGAACGAGTACTTACCTGGAGAAAAACCAGATTCCTTCTACTGCGGTAAACCGTGAAATAGCTAACCTCAAAAAGCTGTTTTTACAAGATCCGCCTGCCTATGTGATTAATGTGCCAAGCGTCGGCAGAGATAAAGAACGATTTGGTTTTCAATTGAGAGAGCTTTGTACACAGCTGAATATTCCGTATTTCACCAGTCTGGAAACGGCAAAGCTCGTATGGCAATACCAGCACTTGAAGAATGAAGATATTCAATCCTTACAGACGTATTTACAGACATTGCGAACGCAGGAGGGTTATCACGCGCCAAAAGTTGGCAGTGTATCATCATAGGATAATTAAAAATAGAGGCTGACAGAAATTGTCGCCTCTATTTTTTAATAGACATTATGCTTATTGCTGAGAAGCCATCTGCAAAACTTCCGTTGAGTGAAGCTTCGTTTTACAAATATTTATTAAACCAGCGACAGATATTTTCCAGCCGGGCTGTACGCAGAGATGGATTGCCGCTTCGGCTTAATTCATGATTAGCATCCGGGAAACGGACGAATTCCACTTCTTTATTTAAATGCTTTAATGTGATAAACAATTGTTCTCCCTGTTCGATTGGACAGCGATAATCTTTTTCACCATGCAGGATAAGAAGCGGTGTCTCCACGTTTTCTGCATATTTCAACGGAGATATATCCCACAGTCCGGTTGGATCCTCTAATAAATTCACGCCGTGCTCCCACTTGGTAAAGAAGAAGCCGATATCACTGACTCCATAAAAGCTTAACCAATTGGAAATGGATCGTTGTGTCACTGCTGCTTTGAAACGGTTCGTATGACCGACAATCCAGTTCGTCATAAACCCGCCGTAGCTTCCGCCGGTCATACCCAAACGGTTTTCATCAATGAAGGAATACTGTTCTAAGCAATAATCGACCGCCTCCATCAGATCGCGATAATCTCCTTTGCCATAGTTCTCCCGCACCCCGTTAACAAATTCCTGTCCATACCCATGGCTGCCGCGCGGATTGGTATAAAGGACAACATATCCTTTCGCTGCAAGAAGCTGGAGTTCATGGAAGAAGGTTTGACCGTACATGGCATGCGGACCGCCGTGAACCTCCAGAACAAATGGATATTTCTTTCCCTCCTGAAAGCCGTAAGGGCGAAGCAGCCAGCCTTGAATTTCTAAGCCATCGCTTGATGTATAGGAGATTTCTTCTGGTTCACTTAAAGCTGCTTCATGAATAAAGGCTTTATTTACATCTGTCAGCTGCTTTAAGGTATTATCTGCATCCAGCTTATAAAAATTACAAGGATCTTTTGGTTTGCTGATTCCTAAAATAAAGCTGTCTGTCTCTGGATGATAAGAAAAGCCGAATACGTGATTATCATCGCTGTAACGTGTTTTTAAATTTCCTTCTAAATCTGTTTCATATAGATTGACAGCTCCAGCATCTGATCCAAGAAAATAAATGGATGCATTGTCATGTGACCAGACAGGACCAGTTTCCGAGCTGCCAAGACGCATGTCCGCGACCATTGTATCACCTGGCTGGATGCTCCAATCTCCAGAAAGCAATTTTCTTTCTTTGCTTTCTACATCGTATAGAAACAGCTTAGTGAGCGTTGCGCCTGCATATTCAAACTCATGCCCGCAAGCAATAATTTTTTTACTGTCTCTGGAGAATTTGGCGTCGTGGTAGCTGCCTTTACTGTCTGTTAATTTAGTTATTTCCTTTGACTGCAGCTCCAGTAAATATAAATCAGAAACCAGGGAAGCATCCGCATCTTCTTCAAAATTAGCTGCAAAGACAAGATGTTCGCCGTTCGGTGCAAGGTCAACCAAATGATGATCTGCCTCTTGGGTTGTAAGCTGATAAAATTTGTCTGCGTTTATATCATATTGGATGATTTGTACAGTGGATTGGTCATGGAATCCTCTGGCATCCGACTTGTACTTTAAACGGTCGACAATAAGCGGTTTTGTTTGTGCTTCCTTTTGTTTTGCCTTTTTTTCTTCGTTGCTTAACTCTTTTAAGGAAGCAATATCATCATCTTTTTCCAGAAAGGAGCAGAATATAATCGACTTTCCGTCGTTTGCCCAGACAGGGGAGGAGACGCCGTTTGGAAAAGTAGTAATCTGTTTTGCTTCCCCGCCGTCAACAGCTATTAGCCAAATCTGTGAAGCTCCGCTGCGGCTGGAAAGGAAGAAGGATTTATCCTTATTCGGAGAAACGCGGAACGTATGATTCCGATGATTGTCTGTAGTCCATTGCTTGTGAGAATCATCTTTCAAGTTATGTACATAAATCTGTGATTCATAGTCTTTATCTTCATTCACAGAGGTGATGACATAACTATATTTATTTTTTGAAATAAACTCCGGTTCACTAAGAACCTTAATATTCTGAAAATCGGTTGTGGTAACGGGTCTTTTTTCTGTTGATGCAGACATGTAATTCCTCCTCAATTTTTAAATGAATTTCATTCTATATGATTTTAGTTTAAACTATTTCGGAATGCGAATCAATGAGGATTAACTGTACAGGTGGGATTAGCTATAGAGCTTATTTGTATATTTTTTAAATGTATATCAAGTAAAATATGGTAAAATAAAGAATCAATAGAGTGATACGAAATTGATTCGGAGGTTATGATGTTGGGTACACAGGAAGTTTATTTATACGTATCAAAAGGGAAGAGTTTTTTAGCTCTTATTCTCTCTCTTACTTATTTTATACTGGGAATGGCGGTATGTATCTATTCTTTTAAGGAAGGGAATACGGTAGATGGTTATATTTTTACTATCCTTCCCTTGATTTTTGGGGGTTCCACACTTCTTGCGATTAAAATGCTTGTTGATTTAAAACCGTATCTCACGCTGACAAAGGATATGTTTATTATCAAACATCCATTAAAACGTGCGATTTTTATTCAATGGCAGGATATTAAAAGGTATCAAATATATAAACATCAATTTACCAGTTCGATAGAAATTTATTTAGCGGATAAAGAAGAATATAAAGCATTTCGAAAACGTTTAGTTGCAGGAAAGCTATTAGCCAAGCGTTTACAAATAGACGAGATTCCTCATATTATAAAAGTAAATTTTTTATTAAGCTTAATCAAGCGGAAGGATAGAGCAAAATTGCTGAAGGAACTGGACAGACGTGCGTTTGGAGCAGTAACAGATGAGCGTATGTTTGAAATAGCAGAGCACAGACAGCTGTTTGGAATAACGGCATCAGATACGGTGCCGTCGAAGATGCTTTCTTATCAAGTGGAAAAAGAAGCAATGAAAGTAGAACAACCTAGTAAAATAAAACGGAAATCCTTCTTGAAAATTATAGCAGTCAGCCTAGTAATAACGATTGTTATAGTCTTTCTTTTATATCAAATAATCGGGAAATGAATTGTCGGTGATTTTAGCATTTTGCTTATATTTTAAAGACTATAAAAAATGAGCGTGTTCGGTTGCGATCTTGTCATAGATATACATATACAGGAATAGGATAAAACTAATTTGGAAGTTATGACGATGGGTACATAGGAAGTCTATCTTTATCCTCAAAAGAGGATGTATGAAAAAGATAACATTTGAACTGAAATGACGGATGTTAGTTAAATACTATACTAATTATCTCTAAAAGGAAGAGTAGTTAAATACCTTTTACAAGAATTTCGATTTTAATAAAAAGATATTGTTGTTAATAAGGGAAATCAATATTAAACAAACTGCTCAGATTGGGAATTAAGTATAATTTAATTAAAATAAAAGCGGGGAGGACAAAATGAGCAATATTATCTTGATACAACATTGTCATTCGGAACATCATCTAAATAATATGTCGGGTGGTTGGACAGATACTCCTTTAACTGAAGCAGGAAAGGGTCAAGCGAAAAAAATTGGAGAAAAATTAAAAGAATTTGTGGAGAAAAATGCCTGTGTCTTGTATTCATCTGATCTATTAAGGGCGTTCCAAACAGCAGATATAGTTGGAGCAGAATTAAAATTAGACGTTATTCAGGAAAAAGGATTACGTGAAATAAACAGTGGTGTTGCTGCAGGGAAAACAAAGGATTGGACAAGAGCAAATAGAAATCCCAGAGCAAAAAGTGAATTTGATCTAGATTATCGGGAATTTCAAAGCGGTGAAACCTGGCGAGAATTTTATAGTCGGGTTTCCAATTGTATGGATAGGATATGTGAATTAGAAAATGAGAAAAGCATTTTAATTGTTTCACACGGAGGAACATTAGGGTACATACTAGCCTGGTGGTTGAAATTTGAACCAGAGATGATTGTTAATGCATACTTTTCTTCATCAGCAGGTGGTGTAACTGTTTTAAGCCAAAATAGTTTTCAGCAGAATGTAGTGAATAAATTTAATGATACCTCCCATCTGGAATATTAAGAAATCGGGCGTGATTGTGGAAAAAAGTAAAGAAGAGAAGGATATTATACATGACTAATATGTTTATCTTCTTATTTTTTACGGTTGGAGTCTTGATAATAAAAGAAATAACTTAATATCACCGCAAATTATATTCGATTAAAAAAGGAATCCATTATTTAAATGAACGCAGTGGGAAGAGTAATATGATTAACTAGTCGATGTGATGTAAGGCTGTCATTAGCAGGGTTTCCGGATATTTATATCAGGATAATAAAACTGCCGCCCATGGTCAAGGCGACAGTTTTCATTACACATTTTTAATTAACTTATCAGTAATTTTAGCATCCTGTTCATACGCTCTTTGCAGGGTACGGGTAATTTTTCCGGGTTCACCATTTCCGACAACTACATTGTCGAGCTGAATAACAGGCAGTACCTCTGATGTACTGCTGGATAAAAACATTTCATCTGCATGCTGGATATCTTCAATTTGGAAAGCCTCTTCAATCAGCGGAATATTTTCAGCTTTTAAAAAGCGCTCCACTGCCATTCGTACACATCCATGTAAAATATTATTAGTAGCTGGATGCGTGTATACTTTTCCGTCTTTTACGAGATAGATATTGGAAGAGCTGCATTCTGTTACCACGCCATCTCGATGCAGAATGGCTTCATAGCAATTATTTTCTTTTGCTGTCTGCTTTGCTAAAACGTTTGGCAGCAGATTTAAGCTTTTGATATAACAGTTTTCCCATCGGACATCACGCTGTGAGATGGTCTTTACCCCGTTCTCCAGAATCTTTTCATTTCTGGGCAGATCCTGAAGGTAAGCATAGATATTAGGTGTGACTTCATATGGAAAGGCATGATCCCGGGGAGCTGAGCCGCGTGTGATTTGCATATACACCTTTCCATCATTTTTCATATTATTTTTTTCCATTAATTGATGTAATAGGTCTGTCATCTTTTCTTTATGATAAGGGATCTTGATTTTGATGGCTTCGGCAGAACGGTACAGGCGATCCACATGTTCTTTCAGGAGATAATACTCTCCTTTATAAATCCGAATCACTTCATAAACGCCATCGCCAAACTGTAATCCTCTTTCTTCAAATGGGTAGCTGAGACTATCCTTATCTACAAATTCCGATTGGGTAAGAATAGTTGAATATACTGACATTTTAAAATTCTCCTCTCCGTGAAGCATAATAATAGTTTATTACGCGACCAGACGAATGTAAACAGATTATACGAGAAACATTTGGGCATTATAGAAGTATATGCACTGGTATTATAAATTATTCTTAGGTATATTTTCATTAAATATTAATTTTCGGTTAAGTTTTCATGAAAAAAATTAAATTTATTGTTGATTTTTATCGAATACGTTGCTATAATAAATTTTGTCGTTGAAAACAACTATAAATCATGCGGGTGTAGTTTAGTGGTAAAACCTCAGCCTTCCAAGCTGATGATGAGGGTTCGATTCCCTTCACCCGCTCCATACATATGTGATAACGCAGTGTTTCGTACTTAGTCTACGAAGTGTTGCGTTTTTATTTTGTAAAATATTTGTTTCCTCACCTATAAGAGGAAGTTCAAAAAATCCAATAAAAATGACACGTCGGGAAAAGGATCTTCTACTAAGAACGCCCACGTCGTGTGGGCAGCGCAGAAGCCACCGCATCCTGCGGAAGTGCGTTGACAAGCTATTTCCAATGGGACTGCGATTACTCGCCCCACCAAAACCGTTACTCACGTATTATAAAACAAAGAGGAACTTCTGTTAAAACCGTCCACGTCCTGTGGACAACACAGAAGTCACCACATCCTGTGGAAGTCCGTTTGGAAATAGCTCGTCGCCTTGAACTTCTTGGTCCTATTTACCGGACTTTTTGAACTTGCACTTTAAGTATAGTACCCTGTTTATAAAGAATAAAGCAGAATGGAGGAGCCAGGATGAAGCGTCTTGAAAATAATTTATTACAAATTGACCGAAAAAGCTACAAAGCATATAAACAAATTGCGGGAAGCTACACGTATCCGAGGTATACACTTTATATCGACTATGTTCAAGGAGACCCATTTGCCAGCCCTTCTAAAATAAGAATCGGGATTCCAGAGAAGGAACGGCATATAGCTGCTGAGTGGCTGGAAACAAAATCTCGACAGACAGCAGTAGAGGATGCGTTTGCGAGAGTGATTGATAAAGCAGTGTATCAAAATAAAACATTTATTAAAGGTTCTGGCAAAAGCGGCATGATTGCTTTTGATGGACCGGGCCAGGAGATATTAGAGCGGACAGCAGTACGTATTTCCGAGCAGGGATTAACGGTTTGTCTGTCTGCAGGTCTGCCGGCTAATGGACGATCCATTAATGGAAAGGAAGCAATCAAGTTATTCGATGAGGTAATTCCATCTATCATCGAGCATTCTGTTTTTCATATTCAGGATAAAACGATTCAGCAGGCGGTTCAATTAGCTGATCAGCAAGAGGCCATATGGCAAGCAATGAAAGAAAATAATTGGGTGAGCTTTATTGCCAATGGCTCTGTATTGCCAAGAAAAAGCGGCGTAAGTAATCTGCCTGCCAAAGGTGCGGTTGCTTTTCAAAGTCCGCAGGAGGATGAGGTAGAATTAAAGCTTCCTCATGGCAAAACAATAACAGGAATGGCGGTCAAGCAGGGAGTCACCTTGATTACCGGAGGCGGTTATCACGGGAAGAGTACACTGCTTCAAGCGATCGAACGCGGCGTTTATCCTCATTGCGAGGGAGATGGCCGGGAATTTATCTGTACAGACCCGAGTGCTGTCAAAATTCGGGCAGAAGATGGAAGGGAAATCTCATCGGTGAATATTTCTCCATTTATTTCTAACCTTCCGCATGGAAAAGATACAACTGCTTTTTCAACAAGTAATGCAAGCGGAAGTACTTCTCAGGCGGCAAACGTGATGGAAGCTTTAGAGATTGGAGCAGACACCCTGCTGATTGACGAGGATACCAGCGCAACCAATTTTATGATTCGCGACAGCCGCATGCAAAAACTGATTGATCATAAAAATGAACCAATCACCCCGTTTATACATCGTATCAGACAATTAGTCGATGAAGCAGATAAATCAGTTATTTTAGTAACTGGCGGCTCAGGAGAATATTTTGCCGTGGCAGATACGGTTATTCTTATGGAGGAATATAAGCCAAAGAATGTCACACAAAGAGCACAGGAAATTATAAAAGAAGATCCTATTGCCGATAGTAAGGTAGAGCAGACGAATTTCAAGAACGTAGAAAAGCGGCATCTGTCTGCTTCTACATTTCCGAAGCAGACAGATAAAAGGTTTAAAATCCAGGCTAAAGGCCAATTTCAAATTCTATTTGGAAAAGAACCCATTTCTTTTGCTTATACGGAACAGCTGGTAGATGCTTCGCAAACAAGAATGATTGCAGAGATTATCCAATATCTTTACCGGAATGAAAAGAAGCATTTTTCTTCGTTTGCAACATTGATCGATCAGATTGATAAAAAAATGGATCAAGGATTGGAAACTTTGACGAAAAGCAACGGGAAACATCCAGGAGATTTAGCCAGACCAAGGAAAAATGAAATTGCTGCGGTATTGAACCGGATGCGAAGAGCAAGATTTTTCATGGATGCATAACTGAAATCCCGGTCCGGATGTTTAAAGCGAGTTCATCAGGATAAGAAATAATAGAAGGGAGGCGGTATGGTGAAAGTAGAAGAGCTGAAAAAGGATATCCAGGCCTACGCGAAAACAATCGGTATCGATAAAATTGGTTTTGCAACGGCTGATATTTTTACAGAAATGAAAGAACGGTTAAGACGTCAGCAAGAACTAAAATACCAATCTGGTTTTGAAAAAGGGAGTATTGAGGAAAGAACGGAGCCCAGGCGGTTACTGCCGGAAGCGAAGTCTATCATCTCCATTGCCGTCGCCTATCCTTCGAGAATGGAAACAACACCGAGAGGGACAAAAGGAGACAGACGCGGCATTTTTGCCCGTGCTTCATGGGGGATTGACTACCATGTTGCCTTGCGGGAACGGCTGGATAAGCTGGGAGAGTATATAAAAGATAAAGTGCCGGATGCTGTTATCAAGTCAATGGTAGATACTGGGGAATTAAGCGACCGGGCTGTAGCTGAACGAGCCGGCATTGGCTTCAGCGGAAAAAATACCTCCATTATTACCAAGGAATATGGCTCGTTTGTTTATCTGGGAGAAATGCTGACTAATATTCCGTTTATCCCTGACTCGCCGGTAGAGGACGGCTGTGGTGATTGTACAATTTGTTTAGATGCCTGTCCTACAGGTGCTATTGTACAAGGAGGACAATTGAATGCGCAGCGCTGTATTGCGTTTTTAACCCAGACAAAGGATTTTCTGCCGGAGGAATTCCGTAATAAGATAGGAAATCGTTTATACGGATGTGATACGTGTCAGCAGGTATGTCCCTGGAACCGGGATAAAGATTCTCATTTCCACCAGGAATTAGAGCCAGAGCCAGAATTGGTTAAACCAAGACTTAAACCAATGCTTCATTTATCAAATCGGGAGTTTAAAGAAAAGTTCGGGCATATGTCCGGCTTTTGGAGAGGGAAAAAGCCGATTCAGCGTAATGTTATTTTAGCGTTGGGCCATTATAAAGAAGCATCCGCGGAAACTGATTTAATAGCTGTTATGGAAAACGATCCGCGGCCGGTTATTCGTGGTACTGCTGCCTGGTCATTAGGGAAGATAGGAACAGATGCTGCGAGAGAAGCGCTCTCTAAAGCCCTGGAAAAAGAGAATCATGAACAAGTACAATTTGAAATGGAAAATGCGCTGTCGGCCATGACAGTAAAGTAGAAGAAATACTCACGGCCATTCCAGCGGTTTCTAAGACCTAATTCGCCTCCTTTATGCATAAGCTGTGATGAGGAGGCGATTTTTTATGGGCGATATTACAACATATTGGCAGCAATTTTTCAAGGGCAGCAAGGAGGGCCAAGATTGGTGGCGTAAGAAGCAGAGACTTTGTAAGAAGCGAAAGGCGCAAATTGTGAAGATAAAAGGAAAAGGCCTCGTCTTCAGCAAACAGTCCTATGACACAACCAGAAGCACGCGATATGCGGTACACTTGGTATATTTAATGAAGCAGGACGATTTTTTTTATACGGAAGAGCAGGTCGTCCCTTATCAGCTTGTGAAACAATCGGATAGAGAAATCAGACATCAATCGATTGAAAAGCCTCCAGCGGAAAACGGCAGTAATCAGCCCCCTGTATTAAAACAAGGAAACCTCAAGGATAATAATCGTGAAATAGAATATAACCGGCTGGGAGCAGTGAAATATGCAGAGCGCTGGTGGAACAGCTATAATCCGGAATATCGTCGCTTTGAAGATGATTGCACGAATTACATTTCCCAATGTCTGCGGGCGGGAGGAGGCCCGATGTGGGGGGAGCCGGTCCGGGAGCGGGGCTGGTGGTATGGAAAAGATTCTTGGAGCTTCAGCTGGTCTGTGGCGCATTCGTTCAGATGGTATTTAAGCGGTTCAGAACGCGGAATCAGGGGAATCGAGATGCAAACACCGGAAGAATTAAATCCCGGAGATGTGATTTGCTATGATTTTGAAGGCGACGGTACATGGAATCATACAACGATTGTAGTAGCTAAAGATGCTGATAATATGCCGCTTGTCAATGCGCATACCGATAACAGCCGCAACCGTTATTGGTCTTATGAGGACTCGGCTGCCTGGACTCCGGAAATTGAATATAAGTTTTTTCGGATTGAGATAAGTTAGTGTATAATTGATTTTGGGATAGAAAGAAGAGAACCAGCTTTTAGGGATATCCACTTTTAGAATTTGCAATTGAAGGAGAATGAATGGTGAGTTTGCATGTAGTATTATTTGAACCAGAAATCCCGGCAAATACGGGGAATATCGGGAGAACATGTTTAGCGACCGGGACGACGTTACACCTTATCCGTCCGCTTGGCTTTTCAACAGACAGTAAAATGGTGCGTCGCGCCGGTTTGGATTACTGGGAGCATGTTGATGTTAAAGAATATGATTCCATCGATGAATTATATCAAACCTATCCGGCAGGGAGCTTTTACTATATAGAGAACTTTGGAACCAAATATTATACTGATTTTGATTTTTCCTCCGTGGAGCTGGATCAATTTTTTGTATTTGGAAAAGAGTCTACAGGGATCCCGCGGGAACTGCTGACAGATAAAGAAGATAAATGCCTGCGAATTCATATGAATGACGAGGTTCGTTCATTAAATCTGTCCAATACAGCTTCCATTATTATCTATGAAGCGTTAAGACAGCAGGGGTTTCCTGATTTACATTAAAAAAGATGTCTCCGCAAAATGGAGGCATCTTTTTTTGATTGTACATAAAGTGATTTCTATAAAGTTATTTTAAATCTTAAGTACGCTGATCTTCTTTTGGTACTCCCGGTTTTGCTTCGTAGCCAGCTGAAAAACAGGAAACAATAAATGTAACAGCAACTCCTAAAATCAATGCTAATTTCATGATAAGATTCCTCCTTTTATGTAGTGATGGTATCCAATTTAACATCATAAAGAAATGCGTTGTATTTTCATTTGGGTTATGGATACGCTTTTATCTTGCAGCAGCTGTATGTAAACATATCTCTTCTGTTATAGAAATTGTTGAAAGAAGAATGAAGAACTGCCTGCAAGCCTGAAGCATGTAACTGCCAATCTGCAGAAATCGGGATGCTCTGACAGAATGAAGTTTTGTTTACTAATTTGTCCTTATTATAACGGAAAAATCACTGGTTGTGAACTATTCCTATATTAATTTTAATTAAATGTATTTTTACCGGAAAATATGTGTTCAAAAGTCACTGAATTAATTGTTAGAAAAATATAAAAAAGGGACTGTTTTGATATATTTTTATGGAAGAATAGAAAATGTCGAATTATCCCAATAAATCGGTTCTGATTCCTTGTAACCTCCTTAAAAATCATGTATATTAGTTGGTGTAAAGAAATCAATAGGATTATTAATAATTTGAACCGTTTTCACGAACGGATTAGTTAATTCAATGGGGGTATCAGTCGTGCCAGGAAATGAAGAGTCTGCAGAAAAATTTTGGGGACAGTTTCACGGACCAAATGCGGGGTATTTAGAACAACAGTATGAATTGTACAAAGAAGATCCAGAACAAGTGGAATCTTCTATTAAAGCATTGTTTGATGCATATGGAGCGCCTGCTTGGATGACAGGGGCAGAAGTAGTCTTTCCTATCAGTGAACAAACAGCTTCCAATGGGAATATATCAGAAGATTTTGATGTGACGAAATTAACCTCAGCAATCAAACTTGTTGAGGCTATTCGGCGTTACGGTCATACAGATGCGGATATTTATTCTGTTGGCGGCTATAAAAGTGCTCCGTCCGTAATGCTTGATTTAAAGCATTACAATTTAACAGAAGAAGATTTGAAAAAAATCCCGGCCTCCTGGATCTGGGAACGGGAAAAAGAAGATGTTCAAACAGGTTTGGATGTTATTAACCTGCTGAAGAAATACTATACAGGAACTATTACGTTTGAGTATGACCATGTCAATAATGATGAAGAGCGGACCTGGCTGTTTGATTTGATTGAAGAAGGAAATGCAAGATTTGATCCTGATCAAGAGGACAGAAAGGATATTTTAAAGCGTTTATATGAAGTAGAGGGTTTTGAAAAATTCCTTCATAAAACATTTGTCGGCCAAAAGCGTTTTTCCATCGAAGGCTTAGAGTCAATGGTTCCGATGATCGACTATCTCGTAAAATATGCAAACGAAGATAACATTGAACATGTAATGATGGGAATGGCGCACCGCGGACGTTTAGCTGTGCTTGCGAATGTATTGAAAAAGCCATATGATAAGATTTTTTCCGAGTTTAATTATACAAGAGACAAGGAATTGATGCCGTCAGAAGGTTCTAAAGCAATTAACTATGGCTGGACCGGAGACGTAAAATATCATTTTGGAGCAGAAAAAGAAGTTATCCATGGAAGTAAAGTAAACACAAAAATTACACTTGCGCATAATCCGTCACACCTTGAATTTGTCAACCCGGTTGTGGAAGGATTTGCCCGTGCGGCACAGGATGAACGTGATGTAAGCGGTTATCCTGTTAGAGATACGAATAAAGCAATGCCGCTGATTATTCATGGGGATGCAGCCTTTATCGGGGAAGGTGTCGTTGCAGAAACGCTTAATTTAAGCGGATTGCCGGGGTATACAACAGGCGGAACTGTTCACCTGATTGCGAATAACCAGCTTGGTTATACAACAGACCGCGTAGACGGACGCTCTACACGCTATGCAAGTGATTTGGCTAAAGGTTTTGAAATTCCGATTATCCGGGTCAGTGCAGATGATCCGATTTCTTGTATTTCTGCAGTGAAAATAGCTTGTGAGTATCGTAAAAAATTCCATAAAGATGTTTTAATTGATTTAGTAGGTTATCGCCGTTATGGACATAATGAAATGGATGAGCCGAGAACGACACAGCCGCAATTGTACAGTGAAATCGATAATCATCCATCGGTATCTACCTTGTTCGCACGTGCGATGGAAGAAAGAAACCTATTGGAATCCGGCGGATTTGACGAAATTAAAAACGAGATTGATACAAAACTGTCTGATATTTACAAGGGCATGACAGAAACGGAAATAGGTGAGCCGCAGCCGAAGTCTATGCCGGAAGTATTATCTAATAGATTAGATCAATTTGAAACTGCAGTAGATTTAGAGACTTTAAAGGGAATCAATAAAGAACTTCTAAAACGTCCGGAAGGTTTTGAAGGCTTTAAGAAAACCGAAAGAATTCTGAAGCGCAGAGAAGATGCATTAGAAGAAGGAAACAAAGCTGACTGGGGAACCGGGGAAGCGTTAGCATTTGCCTCTATATTAAAAGATGGCACACCAATTCGATTAACAGGTCAGGATACAGAAAGAGGAACCTTTGCGCATCGCCATGTTGTCCTGCATGATGTGAATACAGGTGAAAAATATAGTCCGATGCATGGATTGTCAGATGTCAAAGCCTCCTTTGATGTTCGCAACAGTCCGCTATCAGAAACAGGAGTTTTAGGCTTTGAATATGGCTATAGTGTGTATTCTCCAAGCACACTTGTTATCTGGGAAGCACAATTCGGTGATTTTGCCAATGCGGGTCAGGTGATTATTGACCAATTTATTGCTTCAGCGAGAGCGAAATGGGATGAAAAATCAAATATGGTATTGCTGCTTCCTCATGGGTATGAAGGACAAGGGCCAGAGCATTCCAGTGCCCGCTTAGAACGTTATTTACAGATGGCTGCAGAGAATAACTGGATCGTAGCGAATGTTACTTCCTCAGCGCAGTTATTCCATCTGCTTCGTCGTCAGGCAGCAATGCGTTCCCGTCCAGAGGCACGTCCTTTGATTCTGATGACACCGAAAAGCAGTCTTATCAGAGATTATAAGATGGCTTCCAGTGCGGAAGAGTTTACGACCGGTGGATTTAAAACGTTGCGTGAACAACCATACTTTGATACAGATCCGAAAAAAGCGACACGTCTGTTATTGGGAAGCGGTAAAATAATGATTGATATTGAAGGGGAAATGGAAGAAGCAGAAGCGAACTGCGATTGGATTCGCGCCTTACGTGTAGAGCAAATCTATCCGTTCCCTAAAAAAGCAATTCAAGAAGAAATCCAAAAACTTCCTAACTTAAAAGAAATCGTCTGGGTGCAAGAAGAGCCAAAAAATATGGGTTCATGGGATTTTGTAGATGATTATTTAAGAGAGCTTCTTGAAGAGGATCAGGAATTACACGTTATCAGCAGACCGAAGCGTGCAGCACCAGCTGGAGGCATACCTACTGTGCATAAAACAGCGCATCAATATATTATTGACCAGGCATTGAACGAATTTGAAGGAGGAAAATAAAGTGCAAGAAATTAAAATACCTGAATTAGCGGAATCTATTACAGAAGGAACAATAGCAGAATGGCTTGTAAAAGAAGGCGATAAAGTAGAGAAAGGCGATGCAATTGTAGAGTTAGAGACGGATAAAGTAAACGTGGAAGTCAACTCAGAATTTTCTGGTGTTATCGCTGAAATTACCAGTAATGAGGGCGAGGATGTTTCTGTAGGAGATATCATCGGCAAATTAGATGAAAATGGCGAAGCGGGTGTATCTTCCGGCAAGGAAGAAAGTAAGACAGAAGAAGCTGATAAAAATGAAGAAGCTCCTAAAGAAGAGCCTAAACAGGAAGCTTCTGAGAAAAATAAGCAGGAAGCTGCACCTGAACAAAGTAATGGTGATGTGATTGCTTCTCCTGCAGCAAGAAAACGCGCTCGCGAACTGGGTATTGACTTAAGTGAAGTACAAACACGTGATCCGCTTGGCAGAGTTCGTCCAGACGATGTGAATGCTCATAATAATGCTCCTAAAAAAGAGTCTGCGCCATCGAAGCCGGCGAAAAAAGAAGAGCCTAAATCAGAGAAAACAGAGTTTGATAAGCCGGTAGAACGTGTTAAAATGACACGCCGCCGCCAAACAATTGCTAAAAACCTTGTAGAAGTACAGCATAATACAGCTATGTTAACTACATTTAATGAAGTAGATATGACTTCTGTAATGGAGCTTCGTAAGCAGCGAAAAGATAAATTCCTAGAGAAAAATGGTGTCAAGCTAGGGTTTATGTCTTTCTTTGCTAAAGCTGTAGTAGGAGCATTAAAAGAATTCCCGCTTCTGAATGCAGAAATCCAAGGCAATGAATTAGTCATTAAAAAATTCTATGATATCGGTATTGCCGTTTCTACAGATGATGGTCTTGTTGTTCCGGTTGTTCGTGACGCAGATCGCAAGGACTTTGCAGGAATTGAGCAGGATATCGTTGATTTAGGTACGAAAGCACGTGACAATAAATTGTCCTTAAATGACTTGCAAGGCGGTTCCTTTACAATTACAAATGGCGGTACATTTGGTTCTATGATGTCTACACCAATTTTAAATGCGCCGCAGGTTGGTATTTTGGGAATGCATAACATCATTAAGCGCCCAATCGCTATGCCGGATGATTCCATTGAAGTGCGTCCGATGATGTATATTGCATTATCCTATGATCACCGTATTGTAGATGGAAAAGAAGCCGTTCAATTCTTAGTTCGAATCAAGGAAATGCTTGAAGATCCATATGATTTATTGCTAGAAGGTTAAAAATGTAAAAGTCTTGATATGAGCTGATATGCTCGTATCAAGACTTTTTTTATAAGAGTAAGAAAGGGCTCTCGTTCTGAGGTCGGGGTTGGGACTGGGACTGGGAATGCGATTACTCGTTCCATCGAAAAGAGTCGCATCGGAAATCTTTTTGGCAAGAACACCGAAGTTTTAAAAATCAAGTGGTGTTCTTGTTTTTTTCTTATATGTCAAGAAAGTAAAATTAGCCTCTTCAGTAAATATCTAATTCAAACTCTGCTGAATCATAAAGAAACCAAAATAGTTCCGAATTTCGACAGGTGCAGACAAATTGAAGTTGTATTTTCTTAAGCAATTAGGAAATATTATATATGATTTATTTAACATGACACAAATAGAGTATTTATCCTAAATATTACAATTTATTTCTAATTTTTTTAATTATTAATTCTCTTTTCCAAGCATTGAAATTATTTTCAATTACTAATATGATAGTAATTGAATGGGAGTTCTTAATTAAATAATTACATTTATTTTTTTAGGGATTGCAATGTTTTGTATTGTTTTAATATGTAGATTTGAAACTTTTCCTGTAAATTTTTTATTATATATGATAAAGCGTTTACAGGAAATAATGTGGAGGAGGCGGTAATATGGACATTTTGTTGGGGATTTTGGCAGTTATCATTACACTCGGCCTAGCATTTTTAATGTCGAATGATAAGAAAAGAATCAACTTCTATGCCATTGGTATTATGTTAGTTATACAATTGCTTATTACATGGTTTATGTTTTCCACGCCAATTGGTGAAGACATTATCAGGTGGATTTCAAACTTATTCAATAAGTTAATTGAGTTCGGACAAGAAGGTATTGGATTTGTGTTAGGTGGATTTGAGTTGGCAGAGGGCGGCGTATTCTTCTTCAATGTGCTTCTCTTAATTATCTTTTTTGCAACCATTCTCTCCGTTCTTACTTATTTAAAAGTTCTTCCAATAATTATTAAGTATATTGGAGCTGTTATTTCCAAAATAACAGGGTTACCTCGAATTGAATCATTTAATGGTGTAAATAGTGTTTTCTTCGGTCAATCTGAGGCATTGATTGCAATACGCTCGCAATTTCACCATTTAAATGAAAATCGTTTATTTATTGTCTGTGCCTCGGCAATGAGTTCTGTATCAGCTTCTATCGTGGGATCGTATATTCAAATGCTGCCTCCAGAATATGTTTTGGTTGCTTTGCCGTTGAATATGTTCAGCTGCTTGATGATCGCTTCAATCATTGCCCCTGTAAACGTTCCAAAGGAAGAAGACAAAGTGGATATTTCGGACGTCAGTCAGGATAAAAGTATTTTCGAAGCAATGGGAAATGGTGCATTAGAAGGCGGGAAAATTGCACTGATTGTTGCTGCAATGTTAATTGCTTTTATTGCCTCATTAGAACTGGTTAACTGGATTATCCAAGCTGTTTTCGCTGGAATTACCCTGCAGGAAATTCTTGGTTATATTATTTCTCCACTAGGCGTACTAATGGGAATTGCGCCAGGTGAAGTTGTTCAAGCTGGATCGATTATGGGTACAAAAATTGTAACAAATGAATTTGTAGCAATGCTGGAATTACAACCATTGCTGGATCAGCTTTCTGAAAAAACAGTTGGTATTGTAACAGTATTCTTAACAAGCTTTGCTAACTTCTCTTCTATCGGTATTATCGCAGGTACTGTAAAAGGGATTGATAATGCCAAAGCTGTCATTGTTTCTAAATTTGGAATGAAGCTTTTGGCAGGGTCTATGCTGGTATCTATTCTTTCAGCAACCATCGTTGGACTATTCTTGTAGGAATAACATCAAAGCACCATGAATCAATCAAAATGATTCATGGTGCTTTTTATAATTCTTATTAAAACATTTTCAACCGCGCTTTGCTTTACGCTGAATGTGTAATAGTCGGAGCAGCAGAGCAATTGCGCCTGCACTTAAACCGACAATAATTCCAATCCAGTAGCCAAAGGCATCAAAATTGGTATAGTTGGCAAATAAAAATCCAACCGGCAAGCCGATAAGCCAATAAGAAATTAATGCGAGAATAAGGGTGACGTTCACATCCTTATATCCTCTTAAAGCTCCTTGGATAGGAGCGCCGATGGCATCTGCAAGCTGATAAAATATCGCAAACAGAATAAATTGTTTTGTTAAGGCAATCACTTCTGGGTTATTATGGTATAGCGCTGCAACGGCATCATCGAATACAAACAAAATAATGCCGATAAATAGAGCAATAATCATCCCGCCTGTAATTCCAAGATACGTATAGGTTCGTGCATCCTGAAAACGTTTCGCTCCTATTTCAAACCCGACTGCAATAGTAAGCGCCATTCCGACGCTTAACGGCAGCATGTATAATAATCCGGCAAAGTTCATTGCTGCCTGGTGGGCGGCAATTGTATTTGTATCATACACACTCATCATCATCGTTACCACAGAAAAAATACTTGTTTCAAAAAACATTGCCATTCCGATTGGCAGACCAATTTTTAATTGACTGAGCCAATAGGAAATCTGTGGTTTAAAGCGTACCTGAAAGACTTGATACGATGTAAATGGAGCAACCTTATGTATCATATATAAAGAAATGATACTGACTATCCAATAGGTAATACTCGTTGCAATTCCAGCGCCGATGCCGCCAAATGCCGGTATTCCCAGTTTGCCAAAAATAAAGATATAGTTCAAAAAGGCATTGATTGGCAGAGAAATTAAAATAATAATCATAGAAGCTCTCGTCTGTCCAAGCCCATCCATAAAGCTTCGGACCGTGTGAAAAATAAATAATGGCATAATACCCGCAGCAAGAAAAATTAAATAATATTTCGCCACATGATGTACATCCGGTTCCAGGCTCATCAGCTGTAATACAGGTTCTAAAACAAAAAAACCGGCAATGAGAATAATGAAGGATAAACCGACAGATAAATAAATACCCTGCTGAATTACCTGCGGAATATCTTTTTTCTCTTTGGCGCCAATAAGTTGAGAGATAATTGGAGTTATTGCGAGAACAATCCCATTTACAGCTGTTAAAATTGGTATCCAAAGGCTGGATCCGATTGCAACCCCTGCTAAATCAACGGCGCTGGCTTGTCCTGACATGACCGTATCAAAAAAATTCATCAGATTCATACTGACTTGGGTCACAAGGATTGGCAGCATAATGATAATAAAAAGTTTGATTTTTTGTCTTCGATTCGTTGTTTCGTACATCATTCATCTTCCTGACATTTCGTAATTCGGTTTTTCATTACATTAATAGGTGCATTGCCCATTATACGCTGATATAATAATCTGGGAAAGGATGAATTGATCCATGGAAAAAAGAAATAAAAAACGTATTTTATTTACTGGCGGCGGAACTGCCGGCCATGTCATTGTTAATTTAGCACTTATACCATATTATCAGGAGCAGGGTTATGAAGTAGACTACATCGGATCCTATGAAGGAATCGAACGAAATTTGATTGAAAAATTGGAGGGCGTGACCTATCATCCGGTATCTACCGGGAAACTGCGCCGCTATATGTCCAAAGAAAACTTTAAAGATCCGTTTAAGGTTTTAAAGGGAACGATACAGGCTTTTCGTATTTTAGGCAAGAGAAAGCCATCTGTTGTTTTTTCAAAAGGCGGATTTGTCTCTGTCCCGGTAGTTGCAGCAGCAAAATTAAGAGGCATCCCCTCAGTGATTCACGAATCTGATTTCACACCGGGACTTGCAAATAAGCTTTCTATTCCATTTACCAAAAAAGTATTGGCGACATTCCCGGAGACCATGCAATATCTTCCGGAGAAGAAGGCTGCTTATGTTGGAGCGGTGATTCGGGATGAATTATTTACAGGTGATAAAAAGGCAGGGTTAACATTTGCCCAGCTTTCAGGAGAAAAACCCGTGCTTTTGGTTATGGGGGGAAGCGGCGGATCGGAAAAAATTAATTCAACGATCCATGAGGCGTTGGATGATTTACTGACGCATTTTGAAATTATTCATATTTGCGGAAGCGGAAAAGTAGATTCAGCTCTTCATGCTCCAGGATATGCGCAATTTGAATACGTACATGAGGAACTAAAAGATATTTTCGCGGCTACGGATTTTGTTGTATCCCGTGCCGGCTCCAATGCGATTTTTGAATTTTTAGCTTTGCGAAAGCCGATGCTGTTAATCCCGCTTTCTCGCGGGGCAAGCAGGGGAGATCAGATTATTAATGCAAATTCTTTTAAAGAAAAGAAATATGCGAAGGTTGTTGAAGAGGAGACGTTAACAACAGAAAAGCTGATTCAAGAAGCGGCTGCACTAAAAAAAGCTGCGCCAGTCATGCTGGATGAAATGAAAAAATATAAGAGTGAAGAATCAAGAGATAAAGTTATTGAAATTATTCAATCGATTCAAAAGAAATAAGCTAATAGCATTTTTAATGTTTAAAAAGGGCCTGCTTCATAAAATGAGCGGGCCCTTTCTTTGTATTATTTTAGTCTTCTCTGGAAACGACGTCTAATTTTCCAGTTTCCGGGTCAATAACAAGCCCGTGAACCTTCACTTCTTTAGGAAGAAGCGGGTGATTGCGAATAATTCCTACACTTTGAGTCACAGAGTCCTCAATTTTCTCGAAACCATGGAATTCTTTATGAAGGTTAATACCAGAATGCTCCAGGGTATGTAACGTGTCTTCCGATATACCGCGGTCAAGCATAGTTTGTTGTAGCGCTTCTGTATCTACATTGGACATTCCGCAGCCATGATGACCGATAACAACAACTTCCTCTGCTTTTAAGCTGTAAATAGCCACTAATAAGCTTTTCATAATACTGTCAAATGGCTTCCGGATAATAGCTCCGGCATTTTTCACCATTTTCACATCACCGTTCCGGATATTCAGTGCTCTGGGAAGCAGTTCCACTAAACGTGTGTCCATGCAAGTAAAAATAACCATGCGTTTATTCGGGAACTTGTCCGTTGTATAAGCTTCGTAATCTTTGCTGTCTACAAATTTTTCGTTGAAATCTAAAAGTTGATCTAAATTCATATCTTTCATCTCCCTTAAATAAAAATAATAGCACGGAATTTATTATATGAAAATAAATAGGGTGAAAAAAATCGTGAGAAACATATAAAAAAATGCTTTCAAATAATATAATTTTATTAAAATTAAAAAAACAATTGACTTGGGAATTGTAGGAATATATAATAAAAAGGCATTCAATTTTCAAGTAAATAAAAAAGGAGGGAATCACAAAATGATGAATTTACAGTATCAAATCAACCAATCAAATCAAATACAACAGAATACAATTTTGTGGCCTCCAGTAAACGGGTTTGCTTTCTCTTAATTTTTTAAGGGAGAAGTGTTTGTATGGCCGCAGGTTTCCGTGTGGCCGGCTGATAATGGAATAAGCAGGATGATTATTATAAGCGTATGCCGACAGATGGCGTGCGCTTTTTTTGATGCATTTTTCAACCAGAAAATGGGGTGTGAATAAGGAGAGGCGACCTGGCTGCCGTTTACTATGTGGAATTGACGTGTTTTCTTAATAATTGAAGCAGGGAGGAAACTTCCAGGTCGTTTTACGGGGAGGATTTCAACAGAAAATGAATTTAGAATGCAAAACTTGGTATAGAAAGCAGGTGAAAGGATGTTTGCCGTATTTAAGAAATTAAGCTGGTTTTTTGCGCATTACTGGAAACGATATACGTTCGCTATTATCGCTTTAATTTTGGCAAGTGCAGTTGGATTGATTCCTCCAAAATTAGTCGGATATATTATCGACCATATCCAATTTGAAACATTGACGGTACAAATTCTGACGGCAGTTATTACAGGTTACATTGTACTGCTGATTGTCCATTATATTATTTCATTTTTATGGGATTATACGCTTTTTGGCGGAGCGGTTATTTTAGAACGATGGATGCGAAGCAAGCTGATGGATCATTTTTTATCGATGTCTCCGACGTTTTTTGGGAAATACCGTACAGGAGATTTAATGGCAAGATCGACCAATGATTTAAAAGCAATCAGTCTGACAGCTGGTTTTGGTGTCCTGACATTGGTTGATTCCAGTATATTTATGCTGATGATTATTGCGGTAATGGGGCTGACCATCAGCTGGCCGCTGACTTTTGCAGCTTTGCTTCCATTACCCATTATGGCTGTTATGATGAATTTTTACGGAAGCGCGATACATCGTCGTTTTACCAAGGCACAGGATGCTTTTGGGGAAATGAATAACAGTGTTTTAGAATCCATTCGCGGTGTTCGTGCAATTCGTGCTTTTGTCCAGGAAGAACAGGAAAAAACACGGTTTGAGAATATGACAAAAGATGTGTATGACAAAAATATGGAAGTTGCCCAAATCGATGCGTTATTTGAACCGACAATGAAAATTCTGGTCGGCTTGTCTTATACAATCGGAATTGGCTACGGAGCAATGCTTGTCTTTGAAAACAGGTTAACTTTAGGAGATTTAGTGACTTTTAATGTTTACTTGGGGATGCTGATTTGGCCAATGTTCGCAGTTGGTGAGCTAATCAATATTCTCCAGCGGGGAAATGCCTCCTTAGACCGGGTGAACAAGACATTGTCCTACCCGCCTGATGTGCGGGATGTCAGGGAGCTGAAGCAAGTTGAAGCGGTGAAAGAGCTTCAATTTCATAACGTATCCTTTGTCTATCCAAATACGGCAGAGAAGGCTTTAAAAGCAGTTTCTTTTAAGGTGCGGGTTGGAGATACGATTGGAGTTGTCGGGAAAACAGGAGCAGGGAAAACAACGCTGTTTAAATTATTGCTGAGACAGTATCCGGATGTACAAGGAAAGATAGTGATTTCTGGAGAGGAAATAGAAAGTCTCCCGTTAAAGCAGCTACGTGAATGGATAGGGTATGTTCCTCAGGATCAAATGATGTTCTCCAAATCCATTCGGGAAAATATTCAATTCGGCAAAGAAGCTGCGACCGATGAAGAAATATTCCGGGCACTTGAGCTGGCGTATTTCGCAAGTGACATTCTGCAGCTGCCTGAAGGGTTAGACACCCAGGTCGGTGAAAGCGGAATTACATTATCCGGGGGTCAAAAGCAGCGTGTGGCTTTGGCACGTGCCTTTATTAAAAATCCGGAGATTCTTATTTTAGATGATTCGCTATCAGCAGTTGACGGTAAAACAGAGGCAGCTATTATTGCTCATCTGAAAGAGGAACGAAAAAATAAAACAACATTTATAGCTGCGCATCGCCTCTCTGCAGTAACGCATGCAGATCATATCATCGTTTTGGAGGATGGCGAAATAGCGGAAGAGGGCACCCATGAGCAATTGATGAGGGAAAAAGGATGGTATTACAAACAATATGTTCAGCAGCAGATGAGAGACTAGGGAGGTGGAAAGATGAAGAGTACGGAGAGACGGTTATTTCAATACGCCTTAAAATATAAAAAAGGAATTATTTTAGGTCTTGTCTGTTTAATGATAGCAGTTGCTTTGGAATTAGCTGGGCCATTGATTGCTAAACGGGTCATTGATAATCATATTCTCGGTGTCGAAGGATATTGGGAAGCTGTAGAAACAGCAGATGATACAACAGCTCCTTATCACGAACAGCTGTTAAAACGATCGGACCGCGTGGAAAATGAAGATACCCCCACAGGGGCTACCTACACCTTATTACAAATCGGAATTTCTTATTATGTTTTTGAAGGTGAGCTTCCTCTGACAGGAGAACGGGAGATGAATAATGGAGAACTGACGATTACCTCGAATAATGATATTGTTCGAGCGGAAGGGGAGCGGTTATCTGTTCAAGAAGCATATCCGTTCTTCGAGCCGGAGAAGGCACCAATCATCGGTTTGCTAGTATTATATATGGTTTTATTGATTATTGCGGGTGTTTTTCAATTTTATCAAACCTTTTTATTACAAAAGTCTGCAAATCAGATTGTCAAGCGGATGCGGACAGATTTATTTGCGCATACGGAGCGGCTGCCGATTAATTATTATATCGACCAGCCGGCGGGAACCATTGTTGCAAGAATCACCAATGATACGGAAGCGATTCGCGATTTATATGAGCGCGTCCTGTCGATTGTAGTCGCCAGCTTGGTTTATATGGCAGGAATCTTTGTTGCCTTATTTATTTTGGATCCGCAGCTCGCAGCGCTTTGCTTGCTTGTGATTCCATTATTATATGGCTGGATGCGTTTTTATAAGTATTTTGGCGGTAAATATAATCAGGTGATCCGAAAAACGATTAGTCAAATTAACGGTAACATCAACGAAGCAATTCAAGGTATGCCGATTATTCAAGCTTTCAACAGAGAAAAGGCGATGAAAGCGGATTTTGAAGAATTAAATCATCGCAATTATACATTCCAAAAGAAATTAATCCGCTTAAGCGCACTGACCTCTTATAATTTAGTGACTGTATTTCGTAACATCACCTTTGTCGGGTTTATCTGGTATTTTGGAGCTTCTTCTTTTGATATGGCAAGTATGATATCAATTGGTGTTCTGTATGCTTTTGTCGATTATATTAACCGCTTGTTTGAGCCAGTAACAGATATCGTGAATCAGCTTCCATTAATTGAACAGGCAAGAGTAGCAGGCAGCCGTGTATTTGAGCTGTTAGACCAGCCTGCGGAAGAAACGGATAACCGGGCAATCGATAAATACAGAGGAACGATTTCTTTTGACCATGTATCCTTTGCTTATCAAAAGGACGATTATATCTTGAAAGATATTTCCTTTCATGTAGGCGCGGGGCAAACCACTGCTTTTGTAGGGCATACAGGCTCTGGCAAAAGCTCGATTATGAATTTATTATTTCGTTTTTATGATCCGCAAAAAGGAAGGATTACCATCGACGGGATGGATACATTCTCCTTGTCCAGACAGCAGGTTCGCAGTCATATGGGGGTTGTGCTTCAAGATCCATTTCTATTTTCGGGTACGATTTTGAGCAATGTCACGATGCAGGATGAAAAAATAACGAGAGAAACAGCGATTGCTGCCTTGAAAGCGGTCGGGGCAGACCGGTTCATTGAAAAGCTTCCAAACGGTTATGATGAAGAAGTGACGGAAAACGGATCTACCTATTCATTAGGAGAACGGCAATTAATTTCCTTTGCACGGGCGCTTGCCTTTGACCCATCGATTCTTATCTTAGATGAAGCTACAGCAAATATTGATACGGAAACAGAGCTGCTGATTCAGCATGCACTGGAGGTACTGAAGCAAGGAAGAACGACACTTGTTATCGCTCACCGCTTGTCTACTATCCAGCAGGCTGATCAAATTATTGTTCTGGATAAAGGAAGACTTATCGAACAGGGGAATCATGATACTCTGATTGCAGAACGTGGAACGTATTATCAAATGTATCAAATGCAGCAAGGTTCTTTGAAGGTAAGTGTTTAAGTATAATAATTAGTTAATATAAGTAACTCAACTTTCGCACCTAAGAATAAGCAAATATATCTTGCTATTCCAGGGTGAACATGTTCTTCATTACCATACAGCATGAAAAACATGTTCTATCGGTTCAAACTTCTGTTTGGTAAGTTGTTTTTCACGTATAGAATACCTACTAGCGGAGGCGGACCGTTTTGACTCCTGAGGGATCAGCACCATCTGAAGATCCACTTTTGCCAAGTGCTCTTCTTGGCAAAAGTTAGCTGAAGAGTGTGCCCCTAGGCAGACTAATGTCGCAACGTTCTGGGGTTGCGATTACTCACCCCATCGAAAACATTTGTACGTCGGAAAGCAAAATGGTCCGCCGCAGTGGTGCTTTACACTTCACCTTCTATTTTTTGTCAAGGGAGTTATCGAAGGCACGATCAACCCCTGTTTCTATAGAAATGAAGTTAGTTTTTAATGTGCGAAAGTTGAGTAAGGAAGAAGAAAGCGTATCTCCGCCTAAACTGCAGGGGAGATACGCTGTTTTAATAGAAAAGCAGGGCTCCTTCTATTAAAATAAAATGAAAGTGATCCACTAAGCAGAGAAAGGAGGCCGGACGTTGAACGAAGAAGAGGAAAATGACAAGTTCAAAAAATCAATGGACGAAGATTTAATAGAAAATATTGATGAGGAAGAAATGCAGGAGCTGGTTACGCAAGCAAAAGCAGAAGCGTGGGAAAGAGCCCGCGCAGAAGAAGAGACTAAACCGAAGCGCCGTTTTCCGAAAGTATTAGTCATCCTGATAGCCTTTGCGATGACGTTTTATGTACTTTCCTTATTCCCGAAAGTAATTTCGGTTCCTGCTGTAGATTTCCTTCAAGCGTCCAGCCGGTTATCGCAGGAGGAACAGATAGCAGCATCCAAGGAAGCTGTCGTGGTTATTGAAACAAATGATGGAAGAGGCACCGGTTTTGCTGTCTCCGATGATGGCACAATTTTAACAAATTATCATGTGATTGAGGATGAGCAGACGATAACGGTTGCTTTTCCGGAAGAAGGCCTATTTCAAGGAGAAGTAGTGGAAGAAATGCCGGAGATAGATTTAGCAGTTGTGGAAGTTGAGGGGAATGGCCTTCCTTATTTAACATTAGATGAAACAGCACCCGTCGAATATGAAGACGATATCCGTTTTATAGGCAACCCTTTATTTTTTAACGGAATTGCCAATGAGGGCACGATATTAGGTCCGCTGCAGCTTTCCGGCTGGGAAAAGGAAGTCATGATGATCCAGGCCCCCGTTTACCGGGGGAATAGCGGCAGTCCTGTTATAAATCAGGAAGGCAATGTTATTGGAGTTATTTTCGCAACGTTAAATCATGAAGAGCATGGACGTGTCGGTCTTTATGTGCCGATAAGTTATTTTACAAATAATTAACAATTATAATAGATTTGTTTAACACCTTGCTGAAAGGGTATTAGATAATAAAATGATTCAGGGATTCAGCCCGCCTGATCTTCCGTCTGTATTATGCATTTTCATTCTTTATAATAGAGGCGTTAGAGCGGAGTTTAAGGGCGATTTCCAGGATAAACCCTTTTTGGAGGTGTTGTCATGTTTCTAGGTTCAACATTAACGAATTTAACTATTCATGCAACAGATGGAGAAATAGGAAAGGTAAAAGATTTATATTTCAATGATGATTGGGAGCTGCGATTTATTGTTGTCGATACAAGAAAGTGGCTTCCGGGTAAGAAAGTACTGCTTCCTTTCCATGTACAGGAAGAAATTAATCTGGAGGAAGGTTATCTTAAGGTAGACAGGGATAAGGAAACGATTCGAGAGAGTCCTGAGGTGCCTGAAGATAAAGATTTCGTTTCTTCCTATCAAGAAGTGGTATTGGATTATTTCGGGTGGAACAGCTATAAGGAAAACGCGGTGTTAGATTCTGATCACGGTCCGGTAGCAACTGGAAACGGACAGCTGGAGGATGCCAGTGTACCGCCGGAACCGGATTTAGCTGCACCTGAAAATGCAACTGATAACCTGAGAAGCATAGAAGAGTTTATGGAATTTAAAGCACATGCAACAGACGGTAAAATTGGACTCGTCGATAATATTATTTTAACAGAAGTAGGAAAGATACAATATCTTGTAGTAAACAGCAACGAAAGCTATGTAGAAAATAACCTATATTTATATCGGACAGATCAGGTGACATCGGTAGATTGGTTTGAAAAAGATTTGTATCTGGATGATTCTGTGGAAGGTTTAGAGCAGGTAACACCATTTAAAGATAAAGAAGAAGTATTTCATCACTTAAATCATTCCTAAGTGGATTCATGCAATGCAAGATGCTGATTCATAAGATAGGGGAGTGGCCCCAGTGAATTTTAAATTAAAACAGATTATCCTTTCTTTGACTTTTATAGTGATAGCAGTAACTTTAAGATGGACTGTGGGCTTCTCTGTCTTAACAGATAGCTTCGTTTTGCTTTTCTTTGTTCTTTTGGGATGCTGCTTTACTTACGAAAATGATAAAAGGAAGATATGAAGATTAAATTCCCCGAAATAAAATAGTACAAATGTGATGTTTATACAAATTGAAATTAATAATTACCGCTGCAGGAAAACACTACGCTCTCCCGCAGGAGTCTCCGTATTTTTCTTTCGCTAGTTACTGTTTTTAATCATTATTTCGTCATGGCATACGCATAAGCAGCACCGAGTATAGCAAAAGCCAAATGCAGTGACTACGGCATACCAATCTCCTGATAGTTTTCTTTAATCTTGCATTTCTTCAAACGGAGTATTTGTAATATAACCCATTTTAGCAATAGGCTTATCTGCATCACAGCTTACAGCTTGAGGTTGAACATTTTCTTGCTTTCCTTCACCATTATCTTTAGAACAAGCAAAGCATTCGTAACAAGTACTACAGACCAGATTGACATGATAATCTTTCTTTTCACAATTAGTCTCTTAGTATTAGTTATTTTGACCTTTTATGTAAACGGAAACATAAAAGGGTGAAGAAGTCTGAAAGTTTGAGAGGGTGAAAAATCATGAAGCCTTCGATAAAATCATTAAAAAGATATTTAATTGGAAATATAATAGTTGCTACTTTGATAACAATCGTATCCTATCTTAGTTATCAAAGTAATGATTTCCCGTTATTCTCTGTAGTAAATTTTCTTCTTGTAATCGCAGTTACTATGTTAATTATTTCAATAATTGCGTATGTTTCAATAAAAATATATGAAAAAAGGGAAAAAAATCGAATAATGCCGATTATTTTATCCTGTTTTGCTAAAGGCAGAAAAATTCACTTGATTTTCCTCCGCATTTTCGATAAAGAATTTAATTCAAAATCCCAACAGCGAATGCTGGATTAGCAATCCTTTTTAAAATTCATTAAATCCCAAACCCCAGCATTTCTCCTTTTTTCATCATAGACAAAGGATAATGCTTTTTCATTTTTACATATTTATTTCTTATTTAAACATTTCATTACAAATTCCAACATTTTTCGAGGATGTTTTACAAAAATATGGATTTTCGTCATATTAATTTAAATGAAATGTTATTCATTTGTGATAGTAACCATTTTGGATATAGGGTAGTATTATATGTACAGGCTAGAATGGCCTGTATATATTTAACCAATAAACTAGATTTTATTGCTACGAAAAATAAAACGGATTAGACAAATAAATTTTGATACGTGTGGAGAATATCCTCACCTACGAGAAGCGGTTCAGGAAATGATTGTCCATCCTCTCTCCTCATATCAGATTTGCTTTCCTTTTGAATTTTGAGGAGAAAGGGTATGGGCGATGATACCGCAATAACTAATAAGAATGATAAAAATGGAGATTATTTGATATGAAAATAATAAATAAAAATAAATATTTGATGAATATAAATTTAAAACCCGGAAAAATAAAAATAAAAACGAATGATATAGTGTTAGGGGGAGCTGACAAATGATGATGACCAATCAATTAACAGACACCCCTATTGAAGAAAAAATTGAAGCAATCCAAAAAGGAGATATTGTACTGCAAAATGAACTGCTTCATACGTATAAGCCATTTATCGCTAAATGTGTATCAGAAGTTTGCAAACGATATATTGATCCTAAAAAAGATGATGAATTTAGTGTCGGATTAATGGCTTTTAATGATGCTATATTTTCTTATGAACCAGATAAAGGCAGTTCATTTCTATCCTTTGCAAAGCTTGTTGTGAAAAGAAAAGTGATTGATTATATCCGCTATCATCAAAAACGCCCGAATCTGCTGTCTTTAGATGAAATAAATGAAGAGGAGCAAATGGAAAATCCGCTTGTTATTGCTGCCGCAAAAGAAAAACACCAAATGGAAGCAGAGAACAGCAAAAGACGGGAAGAAATTATTTTATTCAAGGAGAAGCTAAAATCATACCGGCTTACACTGGAGGAGTTGACAAATGCTTCCCCCAAGCATCGGGACGCCAGGGAATCTGCAGTACAGGTAGCTTATATTTTATATCAGGATAACCAGTTAAGTGAGTATGTTTATCGTAAAAAAAAGCTGCCAATTAAAAAGTTATTAATGAAAGTTGAAGTAAGTAAAAAAACATTAGAACGGAATCGCAAGTTTATTTTAGCTATTTTTATTGTGCTAGGCAGTGAATATGCTTATCTTAAGGACTACCTTAAGGATTACCTCAAGGATGTGGAAAAATGAAAAAAGGAATTGTGATGGAAATCCATCGCAAATACGCCATTTTGCTTACCAAGGATGGCAGTTTTGAGAAGGGAATTATATTAACAGAGCATGCGGAACGAGGGGATGAAGTTATTTTTCAACCTGTATCTGGAAAGCCCAGATGGAGAAGGTATTGGGATAAGACGCCTATCGCAGTAAGATTATCAGCTATTGTACTTTTGATGCTGTTGATTTTTGGATATCCGCTTTTTCACGGAATGGGTGATACAGAAACGCATGCTTATGTTGCCATTGATATCAATCCCAGTATTGAATTAGAATTGAATGATGAATTAATGGTTACAGACGTCAATGCATTGAATGGTTCTGCAGATAAGCTGCTGGAGGAAATCAACAGTGTTCAAGACAAGCCCATCCACTCTGTATTAACGCATATTGTTGATGAGAGTGAAAACAGAGGACTGGCAGAGCAAAGAAGAATGATTGTAGGAGTGAGCTGTGAAAATCAAAACGGAAACCCGAGAGAGCTCATTTCGCAAATTAATCCTTACATAGAAACCTTGCCTGATTGGGATGTTGCAACGTTGATTATTCCAGAAGAGGTGAGGGAATTAGCAAAAAATGAAAATAAATCAATGAACGAAGTAATGGCTACAGAATTGGCAAATCATAATGTAGATGTAGAACAGGCACATTTTGATATGACAGACGCAAATAATCGTGCAATTATTAATTTTTTTTATGGTGAACAAGAGTCTGATATTAGCCGTTCTATAAAACATGAAAAAACGCCAATAAAACCAAAAAATAATGAGTTAACAGATGATGTTTCTGATGATGAAGACAGCGGCCAGGATGAATCATTATAGAACAATGAAGTACAAACGTGATTAAAATTTCACCGGGTTCGTTAACAGCCGTCTACAAACAGACATTTGAATACCAGTTAAAGCTGTAAAAAGCAGATGGAATTCCAGTTTTGACCGGCATCTGCTTCTTCAGCACGGTAAAGTGAAACTACAGCTGGTTACATTGCGGTAAATTATTCAAATTCATACATCCATGGACTGCTGAATTGAAGGGCATGCTCTAAATAATAAAGCAGAGTATCGTGTGATTGATCAACATATTTTTGACTGGAAGAATGATGGTAGGCATACAGAAAATGCTCAATTTTTTTAGCGAGTAAATCATCATTAGTCCGTGACATTAATATGAATAAATTGTCCCACTGTCCCCATATGGTGTAATATAAAGCTTTATCATAATCAGGTATCAACATTTTCACTCCTTTATCAAGAAGGAATTCCGGTAAACAATCTTATTGGTGAAAGGCTTCTTCCATAGCTTCTCCATTATTTCTTAAATATCACCGCTACTTTCATGGTCAGCTTTCCATAAATTAACGTTTTTCATATGCATAATTCCTTATCTGTCTAACCATAATAAGAGGCAAATAGGTAAGGAGGAATGAAAATGAAATTACGCTTATTTGCGGTATTAACCGTTCTTATGATGGTCTTAGTTGCTTGTCAAAATACGAATAACGACGATACCAATCCGAATAACTCGGATGGAAATGTGGAGCCGACTCGATATCAAGGTCAGCATATCGATGATAATGCAAGAGACCGTAATCGTGACCATACGATAGACAGAGTTTCTGACCGTAATACAGACGCAGAATATAATGTGTCCAAAGAGGCAGCTGAGAAAATAACGGATGAAATGGACGAAATTGATCATGCTTATGTATTAACAACTAGAAACAACGCTTATGTAGGAGCCAACTTGGATATAGATAATGAAGGAAACAGGAATAACCAAGAAAATAATGAAGGCAGTATGGAGATTACAGATGATGTAAAAGAACGAATTGCAGATATTGTACGTTCTGTTGACTCATCCATTGATAACGTATATGTAACATCCAATCCGGATTTCTTGGATTTAGCTGACAGATATGTCAACGATATGGACAATGGAAATCCAGTTGAAGGCTTCTTTGATCAAATTGGCGGCATGATTGACCGCGTTTTCCCAGACGCAAAATAATATCAAGCATTTTATGATTCGCGTTTTTTCAATCGTATAACATGGTACAAATCCAATTCCGTTAGCTATATAAAACTGCGGGATTGGATTTTTTTAATCGGAATCTGACATAGAAGGATATATCAGCTGGTATACATCAGCGCTCTCCACTTTTCTTACACGTTTTTTTCATGTATGATGGAAAAAGATACAGTTCCTGCTAAAGGATAGAATAGAGAAGGGATGAAGGACAATATGACCCAAAAAATGAATGTGGAGAGTTTTAATTTAGATCATACAAAAGTAAAAGCTCCTTATGTACGGCTTGTAGGTATAACAGAAGGAGCACACGGAGACAAAGTCCATAAATATGATATCCGTTTTACCCAGCCGAACAAAGCACATATGGAAATGGACGGATTACATTCCATAGAGCATTTAATGGCTGAAAATATTCGTAATCATTCAGATGCCGTATTAGATATCGGTCCGATGGGATGCCAGACCGGTTTTTATCTTTCTTTAATAAATCATGATAATTACGATGAAGTTCTTGATATGCTGGAAAAAACACTAAAGGATGTTTTAGAAGCAACAGAAGTTCCGGCATGTAATGAAGTACAGTGCGGCTGGGCAGCTAACCACAGCTTAGAAGGAGCAAAGGAAATAGCAGAAGAAATGCTGAAGCATAAAGATGCTTGGCATGAAGTATTTTAAGAAAAGAATGGCAGTTGCCTAACAGGTGATATTTGTTATGCGACTGCTGAATTTTGCGTGCTTGGAATAGATATCGTGTTTAGTGGAAAGCTTTTGACACAGTGAAAAGGCTAATATTTAAATGCTGAAGGAGGAATAAAAGTAATGAGTGAACAAGCAATTGCTTATCTGAAAGAAAATCAGGAAGCTTTATTACAAAAGCTGTATGATTTTTTAGCAATTCCAAGTGTCAGCACGGACCCGGCGCATAAAGAAGATGTACAGCGTGCGGCTGACTTTTTAACAGGATACTTAAATGAGTTGGGATTTGAAAATGTAGAGAAAATGGAAACAAAAGGTCATCCGCTCGTTTTTGCAGAATATACAGAAGCAGGACCAGAAGCACCGACTGTTTTGCTTTATGGTCATTATGATGTACAGCCGGTGGATCCGATTGATTTATGGGACAGTGAACCCTTCCAGGCAGAAGTACGCGATGGAAGAATCTACGCCCGTGGATCAAGTGATGATAAAGGACAAACTTTTATGCATCTTGCTGTTTTTGAAGCTTTCTTAAAAACAGAAGGAAAATTGCCGATGAATGTAAAAGTTTGTATTGAAGGAGAAGAAGAGATAGGCAGTGAAAATCTTTACGAGCTCCTTCAGGATAAAAAAGAACAATTCCAAGCTGACTTTGCCGTAATTTCGGATTCCGGGATGGCAGAGAAAAACCAGCCGACGATTTTATATGGATTGAAAGGATTTACAGGAATTGAAATTACATTAACCGGTCCAGATCATGATCTTCACTCTGGAATGTACGGTGGTGCAGTCCGAAACCCATTAATGGCAATGAGTCATTTGCTGGCATCGATGAAGGACGAGAAGGAAGTTATTACAATAGACGGATTTTATGATGACGTCGAGGACTTAACATCAGCAGAGAGAGAACTGATGGAAAAAGCGCCAGGAGAAGATTTTGTAAAAGCAACAAATATTCCGGAAACTGTATCGGAAAAAGGATATACAGCAAAAGAACATACGATGGGCAGGCCGACATTGGAAGTGAATGGATTATTTGGCGGTTACCAGGGAGATGGGACAAAAACAATTATTCCATCTACAGCAACTGCTAAAATTACGTGCCGTTTGGTTCCCGGCCAGGACCCGCAGGATATTCAAGAAAAATTAGTGAATCATGTTCAAAAGTTTGCACCGTCGGGTGTACATGTTCATGTTGAAAAAGAAAAGCTCTCTGCGAAAGCTTATAAAGTAGAGCCAGATCACCCTTTGATAAAAAAGGCTGCCAAAAGTTACAGCAAGGCTTTTGGAAAAGAAACGGTTTTCCTGAGGATGGGAGGATCCATTCCGGTTGTTGAATGGTTGGAGGCAGCTTATCAATATCCAATTGTTCTGTTAGGTTTTGGTACGCCAGAAGACAGATTACATTCTCCAAATGAAAGCTTTCCGGTAGACAGCTTTCAAAAAGGGATGGAAACATTAGCTTATTATTGGAATGAACTTTAACTTGAAAATGAAATAGTTAATAGAAGGATGTAAAAAAGATCTGCTTTCAATGCGTAAGACCTTGTTGAGAGGGATCTTTTTTATTTTAGAGAGGATTTCTGCTTCTAATTTTATAAGGCAAAACAACAAAAATTTCATGTGCAAAATATAGAAAAATGGGGAATAGAATAATAATTAGAAATAGAGAGGAGCAGAATTTATGGAGACTGCAATCATTACAGGTGCTTCCAAAGGGCTGGGAGCATCCGTTGCTAAGCTATTCTTGGAGTCTGGAATAAATGTGATAGGAATTTCGAGGACGGATAATACCAAGTTATATGACTATGCGAAACAAAATAATGCGACTTATCATTTCATAGCATGTGATTTATCTGAGCAGGCCTCTCTACAAAAAGCATGCAAAAGCGTGGATGAAATGCTGTTTCACGAAACGTTATCTAAAGTATACTTAATTAATAATGCGGGCTTAGTTGATCCAATTGACCGTGCCGAAAATATCGAGATGGATGATTTGATGAAACAGGTTCAAATCAATACAGTTGCACCAATGGCTTTAACGAATCATTTCTTAAAAAAAGCTTCGGAACATCATGTCCAGCTTCTGGCAGCGATGATAACTTCAGGAGCAGCAGAAAAACCGAAGTATGGATGGAGCGTATATTGCTCTACAAAAGCCAGTATAAATATGTATACGCAAGTGGCAGCAATAGAACAGGAAGGAACAGAGCATGCTGTTATTGCATTTAGCCCGGGTGTAATGGATACAGAAATGCAAGAGACAATCCGTTCCAGTTCACAGGAAGCGTTTAAGGACGTAGACAGCTTCCGCGCTCTAAAAGAGAATAATCTGTTAAGGGGAGCAGACATCATTGGAGGCGTTTTAATCGACATCTTAATGGATGACGAAAATGTTAAAAACGGAAAAATTTATGATGTACGAGAGTATATTTAATCCATTCAGTTTATTTTTACTCAGCTTTTGCACATTGAAAAGGAACTTTATTTCCATAGAAAATGGGGTTGATTATTCCTTCGATAACGTTCCTGACAAAGAGTAGAAGGTGAAGTGTAAAGCGATGGACCGTTTTGCTTTCCGACGTCCTGGGCCGGCGATTACTCGTCCCATCGAAAACATTTGTACGTCGGAAAGCGGAGTGGTTGTCCGGAGTAGAGCTACGCACAATCTGGATGCTTATAAAGGGATTCCGGCTTTATGATGGACAGCGCTTACCGATGTTGTCAGGTTCATGCATTTTCTCAATTTATCTCAGATAGCAATAAAACTATCTAGTGTAGTGTTTTTCCAGGGGACGGTTATGCGCCTCACCATAACCCGTCGTAGCGGTCGTACTAACCTGACAGCATTGCTGCAATTACTCGTCACGAAGGAATTCACCAGAATGCTGAAGCCGGTGTCCTTGATTGAAGCGAGGAGAAATATCTGCATTATTTGAAAGCCCCTTTCATAAAAATGTATAGATATTGTCATAAATTTGACTTTTATTTTTTAATTTCTCTGTTAGAATAGAAATGATTGAGTAAGGGGGGCTTCATATGGAAGAAATTAATGTTTTCTTGGCTTTTGCAGCTGGGTTTCTTTCATTTATTTCGCCTTGTGTTCTTCCGCTGTATCCGGTGTTTCTTTCTTATATTACCGGGATGAGCATGGATGAAATAAATCAGGATAATAAACGGCTTGATCGAAAAGCAATATTACATACGGTCTGTTTTTTAATTGGTTTTTCAAGTATTTTTGTAATGATTGGATTTACGACGACATATGTATCCGAGTTTTTAATGACCTATCAAGATACCATCAGACAGGTTGGCGCAATTTTAATTATCTTTTTTGGCTTGGTTATTGTGGGTGTATTGAATTTCGAGTTTCTTATGAAGGATCGTAAAATTCATTTTAAAAATCGTCCAGCAGGGTTTTTTGGTTCTTTCCTTATTGGAATGGCGTTTTCTTTAGGCTGGACACCATGTACCGGACCAATTTTAATGGTGGTATTCTCATTAGCTGCAACTAATCCTAATCTTGGACTTGTTATGATGATTAGCTATATTTTAGGTTTTTCCATTCCTTTCTTATTACTTGCTTTCTTTATTGGTAAATTGAAATGGTTTCGGAAACACAGTAAAAAAATGGTGAAAATTGGCGGCTGGGTAATGGTTTTAATGGGAATCGCATTATTCTTTGACTGGATGACGAAGGTTACTGCATTTTTAGCTAATCTATTTGGATTTACCGGATTTTAAAATGAAATAATATGATTTAAGATCAGGGTTAAGACATTATTTTTATGGAACGATGAAAAGTATCGGCCTAAATCGTTTTGGCCGATATTTTTTCAGCGTATAAAGAAAAGAGTTGTTATGTATGTATTTAGCAATTGCAACTACTGCTGTCTTTGCATTTATGGCGATTGTGATGATATTTGTACGTATGCGCGCTTCTAGAAAGCCGGCATCTGTAAAAAAGATTATATTACCGCCATTTTTTATGAGTACGGGAGCACTGATGTTCTTGTTCCCCATGTTTCAGATAAGCTGGCTTCAAGTCGCAGAAGCACTGACTGTCGGAATAATATTTTCTATCTTTTTAATTAAAACATCAAAATTAGAATTCTCGGACGGAGAAATATATGTTAAGCCGTCAAAAATGTTTCCGGTTATTTTAATTGGATTATTAGTTATCCGAATTATAATAAAACTGATTATTGGTACAAGCATCTCAGTTGGCGAAACTTCAGGAATGTTCTTTTTGCTGGCGTTTGGGATGATTGGTACCTGGAGAATAGCAATGCTTTATCAATATGTACAATTAACAAAGAAGCAAAGTGCGTAAATTTCTGCACTTTGCTTCTTTTTCGCTAAACTAAGATTTTTTCTGCTTGAATTTTTCTTCCCAATTTTCCTGATAATCCTCTTTGGATTGTTGGAAGAAAGGCTCGTAGGGTGCGATATCGATATTTTTTTCTTTTAGCTTTTTTCGCAGAAATTTATGGTCTCTTTTGGGGGTTGCTAAAATATACCCTTCAATCAATGTAGAGCGTGTAATGCTTTCCTCGTCCTTTTGAATAGAAAGCTCTCCAATTTTACTGGCGATTCTTTGTCTGGCGACATCTCTGAATAGTTCGGGAACAGGAGAAACCAGCTCTTCCAGGAAATCTTTTTCTGCTTGAGACCATTTATGTAATGTTTTTTCGAAATAATATTCCTCCCAATCCATAATGGAACGCCCATCCTCTTTAGGGAGCCGCTTTAAAAACTTTCGAAACATAAAATACCCACCGATTGCCATCAGACCAATTAATAAACATCCCCACAGGATAATAAACAGTGATATCATCGTACACCTCACCTTAATTTTACATAAAAAAATTACGAATATTGCTAATTTATTATCAACTATCAATTTATTTTTTTAGAAAATTGTAGTAACATTAATTTAACCTTTGTTATTATTCCTCACTTGTACATTATAAAGTTATTAAGAAATATACACAAGTAATCATAATTGTTTCGTCATAATCATACATATTATTTATCGCAGTTAAACTGGCAGTAAACCACTCACTTCAAAAAACGAAAAAATATGTAGAAAGGGTAATTAGGGACTAATTGCCGGTATAAACTCGATTGGTTCAATGAAAATCGTTTTTTTATGAGTGAGTAATCTAGCGTTTTATTCCCTTGGGAACGCAGCAAAATCCCAATGGAATGAAATTATACTTTTTAATAACTTCTGAAAGGAGCATGGGTATGGATAAAAACCACAAAAATAAGAACCCCAATGACTTGCAAAGTTCTGAAAGTCGTCATAATTTACACCCCGATGCAACGCTTTCAGCGGCCATTATTTCTTGGCTGAGTAAAAAAACAGAAGGAATAGTGATCGTGATTAATACAGATAGTGAAATAGAATATATAAGTGATTCCGTATATGAGATTCTTGGCTATGAGCCAAAAGAAGCAGTCGGGAAAAAGCTGGGCGATATTCCGGTTAAAATAGATTCAAAAATCATTTCACAAGCACTTGTTGGCAACGAAATAAAGCATAAAAAGCTTTTAATAGATATTCCGACCAAAGAAGGGGAGAATTTATCTTTCTCATGTGAGTTAAATGATGTTTTTCAGGATATTGATGTCGAAAAAAAGTTTTTACTTTATTTAGAAAGAAAAACAAAAGATATGAGGCTGGATGATATCATGATACGTTCAGAGAAGATGAATGTAGCTGGACAGCTTGCAGCAAGTTTAGTTCATGAAATACGCAACCCGCTGACATCATTAAAAGGATTCCTGCAATTGCTTCAGGCTGGTGCACAGCATAAAGAAGAATACTTTCATGTGATGATTGAAGAAGTGGAGAAAATTGAGTCAATCACATCGGAATTGTTATTTATTTCAAAGCCCTTAACAGATAACCGTTCTAAAGAAAGTGTTACAAAAATGATGCAGGACGTGGAATTATTATTACAGTCCCAGGCAAATCAAAAGGATATTCAAATTCAGCTGCAAAGCAGTACAAATGCATCCGTTCTTTGTGATCGTTCCCAGATTAAACAAGTTTTAATTAACCTGATTAAAAATGCAATTGAAGCTATGGAACAGCCTGGAAAAATAATTGTAGAAGCAAAAGAAGCAGATCAAAAAATAATTATATCTGTTATTGACGAAGGCTGCGGATTATCTGAGGATATTTTACATCGGCTTGGAGAGCCATTTTTTACGACAAAGACATCGGGTACAGGGCTAGGGTTGCTGATTACCAAGAAAATCCTCCATAATCATGATGCAGATTTTCATATGTATAATAATGAACATAAAGGAAGCACATTTGAAATTATTTTTTCAAAAGCTGATTAATGCGTTTTATCAGAAAGAATAATTGTAATTTCGCAGAATTTCTATCTTTTTTGCAGGCAGCTATTATTTTCACTATTAATAATTCAGTAATTATATAAGTAATATTTATCTCTTGGCATAACTTTTTACTATCTACTATTTAACAATAATTATTTGTTTTATTTGCTAGATTCCTATATTATATATATTGAAGGCTCTATTTAGTTGAATAGCAGTATGGATTAAAAAAAGTAATACCTTCTCATTTATTTGCGAGAAGGAGAGGAAATGAAAGGGGTAACACAATATGTCGAACACAAATGCGTACAATGCAAAAAAGCAGTTCGAATTAAACGGTAAGACGTACAATTATTATCGTTTAAAGACGCTGGAAGAAGCGGGGCTAGGTAAAGTAGATCGTTTGCCTTTTTCTGTCCGTGTTCTTTTAGAATCATTATTAAGGCAACAAGACGGCCATCAAATCAAAAATGAACATGTTGAATCATTAGCACATTGGGGAACGGATAAAGCAACTGGAGCAGATGTTCCATTCAAGCCTTCCCGTGTTATTCTTCAAGATTTTACAGGGGTACCTGCAGTCGTTGACCTTGCGTCCCTCCGTAAAGCAACGGTTGATCTTGGAGGAGAGCCGGATAAAATCAATCCGGAAGTTCCAGTGGATCTGGTTATTGACCACTCTGTACAGGTTGACCAATATGGTACTCCAGATGCGCTGCGTGCAAATATGGAATTGGAATTCGAACGTAATGCAGAGCGTTATCAGTTCTTGAACTGGGCACAAAAAGCGTTTAATAACTACCGTGCAGTTCCACCGGCAACTGGTATCGTTCACCAGGTTAACCTGGAGTATCTGGCTGACGTTGTACATGCGCGAGAAAATGAAGATGGAACTTATGAAACGTTCCCTGATACACTTGTAGGTACTGATTCCCATACAACAATGATTAACGGTCTGGGTATCCTTGGCTGGGGTGTTGGCGGAATCGAAGCAGAAGCAGGCATGTTAGGACAGCCTTCTTATTTCCCTGCACCGGAAGTCATCGGGGTCAAATTTACTGGTTCCTTCCCGAACGGAACAACAGCGACAGACCTGGCGTTAAAGGTAACGCAGGTGCTGCGTGAACAAAGTGTAGTTGGCAAATTTGTAGAGTACTTTGGTCCAGGACTAAAGGATATGCCATTGGCTGACCGTGCTACAATTTCAAATATGGCTCCAGAATATGGCGCTACTTGCGGATTCTTCCCGGTTGATCAGGAAACACTTGATTACATGAAGCTGACTGGACGCAGTGATGAATTAATCAGCGTTGTTGAAAAATACTGTAAAGAAAATGATTTATGGTATGACGCAGATGGTACTGATCCGGAATATACAAAAGTAATTGAAATCAATTTGTCCGAATTAGAGCCGAACCTTTCCGGACCAAAACGTCCGCAAGATTTAATCGCGCTTTCTGACATGAAGAAAGAATTTAATAAAGCAATTACTGCAAAAGAAGGTAACCAAGGATTCGGATTAGATAAATCTGAATTTGATAAAGAAGTTGAAATCAACCATCCAAATGGAAAAACTTCTGTTATGAAGACAGGAAGCCTTGCTATTGCAGCAATTACATCTTGTACAAACACATCTAACCCATATGTTATGTTAGGTGCAGGTCTGGTTGCTAAAAAAGCTGTCGAAAAAGGCCTGGAAGTTCCTGAATACGTAAAAACTTCCTTAGCACCAGGATCAAAAGTGGTAACTCGCTACTTAGAGGACGCCGGTTTACAAACATATTTAGATAAACTGGGCTTTAACCTTGTAGGTTATGGATGTACAACATGTATCGGTAATTCCGGTCCTTTACGTGAAGAGATTGAAGAAGCGATTGCAGCAAATGATTTAATTGCATCTTCCGTATTATCTGGTAACCGTAACTTTGAAGGTCGTATCCATCCGCTGGTAAAAGCAAACTACCTTGCATCTCCACCGCTTGTTGTAGCATATGCGCTTGCTGGAACAACAGATATCGACCTTGTAAAAGAAGCGATTGGTAAAGATAAAGATGGTAACGATGTTTACATGAATGATATCTGGCCATCACTTACTGAAATTAAAGAAGAAGTGGAAAAAGTAGTTACACCTGAAATTTTCCGCAAAGAGTATGAAAATGTATTCCAATCTAACGAGAAGTGGAATGAAATCGACACGACAGATGAGCCTTTATTTGAATGGGATGAGGATTCTACTTACATCCAAAACCCTCCATTCTTTGAAGGATTGACTCCGGAAGCTGGAACAGTTGAACCGCTAAGCGGATTACGTGCTATCGGATTGTTTGGCGATTCTGTAACAACAGACCATATTTCACCAGCAGGTGCTATCGCAAAAGATATGCCGGCAGGTAAATTCTTGCAAGAGAAAGGAGTTTCACCAAGAAACTTTAACTCTTACGGTTCTCGCCGCGGTAACCATGAAATCATGATGCGCGGTACATTTGCTAACATTCGTATCCGTAACCTGCTGGCTCCTGGTACAGAGGGCGGTTATACAACTTACTGGCCAACTGGCGAAGTCATGGCAATCTATGATGCTGCAATGAAATATCAGCAGGATGGAACAGGTCTTGTCGTTATCGGCGGAAAAGATTACGGAATGGGATCATCCCGTGACTGGGCTGCCAAAGGTACCAACCTTTTAGGAATTAAAACAGTAATTGCTGAAAGCTTCGAGCGTATTCACCGTTCTAACCTTGTTATGATGGGCGTATTGCCGCTTCAATTTGAAAAAGGTGACAGCGCGGAAAGCTTAGGATTAACTGGTAAAGAAACATTTGCTGTAGAAGTAGATGAGTCTGTTAAACCAGGCGATTTAGTGAATGTAACTGCAACAGATGAAGACGGAAAAGTAACTTCATTTAAAGCAGTTGCCCGTTTCGACAGTGATGTAGAAATTGATTACTATCGTCATGGCGGTATCCTTCGTATGGTATTGCGTGAAAAAGTAAAAGCATAAGCAGTCAGCTGCTTTGTAAGAGAAAAAGGGTCTTTGCTTTTTATAGAGCAAGGCTCTTTTTCTATGCATTCCTATTGAGGTCTGTATTCTTTACAAAAGTGAAGTTTCTCTTTACGATAGAAGTAGGAAAACAATGTGGATGGTGGGAGATACAAATTGTATAAACGGATATTTTCGCTTGTTTTATTATTAGTGCTTGTTGGAATTGTTATCGCGAATGTGCTTCAGAACAGAGCTGCGGACAATGCTGCTGAAGAAGAGGAAGCAGTGCTTGTAGACGATGGATCTTCCAGTCAGGGAGCTGCGATTGCACCTGCGGAAAGTGCCGGAGTAGAGCCTGGTGAGCCAGCTCCAGATTTTGAACTGGAGACATTAGAAGGAGAGACTTTCAAACTTTCTGATTTGCAAGGAAAGAAAGTGATTTTAAACTTCTGGTATTCCTGGTGCCCGCCTTGTATTGAAGAAATGCCTGAAATACAGGAATTTTATGAGGATTATCAGGATGAAGTTGAAGTTGTTGCTGTCAATATGACGAAGCATGAGAATCAGCTTTCGGATGTTGGCGATTTTATCGATGAGCATGAGCATACCTTTACGGTTCCTTTAGATAGAGAGGATACGTTATCGGAGCCGTATGTTGTCTATGCCGCACCGACGACATATTTTATAGGCACGGACGGAAACATACAACAGCCTAGAAGAATCGGACCGATGGACTATGAATTTATGGAAGAAATGGTTCAAGGAATGGATTGATTGAGAGAGAAGCAAGGAGGAAGAAAGTTTGTTAGTTACAGAAACACCAATAGAAGTAAGATACCAAGAAACCGATCAGATGGGTGTCGTCTACCATGCAAACTATCTTGTTTGGTTTGAAATCGGGCGTACAAAGTTTGTAGAAGCCTTGGGGCTTAATTACCATCAAGGAATGGAACAGCAAAATGTGGTTTCGCCAGTGATTGATGCCCAGATTTCATATAAAAACGCAGTTCGCTATGGTGAAAAACCTATTGTAAGAACGTGGCTTGATGCATATGACGGCTTGCGTACGGTTTACCGTTATGAAATTTTGAATGGGTCTGGAGATTTAGCTGTCACTGGTACGACGACCCATACGATTGTTGATAAAAATACGTTTCGGCCGCTGTCTATTCGAAGAAAATTTCCTGATTGGCATGCCGCATATCAAAACCAGCTTGGCAGTTAAGAAAGTATAAACTTTCTTACTGCATAAGTGTAACTAAGGTTGTCACCTAAAGGCTTGGTGACAACCAAGTTTTCTAAAGAAAGAGGAATAGGAATGGCTTTTGGATTAAAAAGAGAAGAGTTAAACGAGTGGAAGCGGAATGTCCGTGCCGGAGAGATTGATTTTATTACTCATTATTGGCTGGATGACCGTTTTCCAGGCTGTAATACAGTAACCAAAGTGGGTTGCAGTGATTTGGAAAAGCTGAAAGCATGGGGAAGAAAATATCAGTTGGATGAATCCTGGATTGATTTAAAGCCCAAATATCCCCATTTTGATTTATTCGGGGAATACCAGTGGAAAATTTTAAAATCAGAAAACCGGCTGGAACAATTAGAGCGGTTTAAATAATTATTCAACTTTCGCACATTAAATAATAACTTCATTTCCATAGAAACAGAAGTTGATTGTTCCTTCGCTAACACTCTTGATAAAGAATAGAAGGTGAAGTGTATATCACCGCTGCGGCGGACCGTTTTGCTTTCCGACGTCCTGGGCCGGCGATTACTCGTCCCATCGAAAACTTTTGTACGTCGGAAAGCGGAGTGGTTGGCCGGAGCGGAGCTATGCACCATCACCAATTCCAAAAAAGCCGGATATTTAACCAAAATGCAAGTATGGTAATGGAGAACATGCTTACCCTGGAATAGCAAGATATATTTGCTTATTCTTAGGTGCGAAAGTTGAGATAATTAAAAAACGCAGGCGGACATATGTCTTCGCCTGCGTTTTTAGCATATCATTTTTACAATCAGTTGTTCTCAGGATATTCAATTTTTGGTTCTTTTTGTGTCTCGTCATAAGAAACAGATAAGTCTGCACCTTCAAAATACCAATCATCTGATTCTTCGATAAAGAAATGAATGCCTTCTACCAATGTAGAAGCAGATTCATTTTCGGGTGCTTCTGCTTTAATACCGAGGGAAAAACCGGCAATTCTGCCGCCGACTCCGCCATATCTTGGGAAGAATCGTATATTCTTTTCGTTTTGTAAATCTAATTCTTCTTTATACCATTTTGCTGCTTGTTCTGATACGGTGATTTCCATTATATCTCTCCCTTTTCCTGCTGTTTTGTCTTCTCCCTTTTTTTCCGGAACGTAATCTACGCCGCCTGGGTGAAATGGATGACATTTACTTATTCGCTTTATAGTTAATATTCCACCTTTAAAAAATCCAAAACGCTGAAATGCTTCTAATGCATAAGCTGAACAGGTTGGATAGAAACGGCAGGTTGCTGGTGTAAAAGGACTGATGGCAAGCTGGTAAAAGCGAATCAATCCAATAAAAATATATTTCATTTGTCGTTACCCTTGTCTGTTGCGTTTATCATAGGTAACAGAAGCAATTGCATCATGCATATGGATCGATTCTTCATTACGGCATGCTACATGGAACTTCATCACTGCCGGCAGCTCGTAAAGATCGGCAGCAATTAAACGAACCATATCCTCTACAAATCGGGGATTTTCATAAGCTGCTTCTGTCACCATTTTTTCATCCGGTCTTTTCAGGATAGGGTGAAGTCTGGCGCTTGCATTACTTTCTGCAGCTTCTAATAAAATGCCTTTCCAATCCCCGTCTGTATTAGAAAAACTTGGCTCCAGCTCAGTTTCCACGGTTACATTACCACGTTGGTTATGAGCGCTGTATTCACTGATTTCTTTGGAGCATGGGCATAATGTTGTTATTTGTACGTTTAGAGAAACAGTGATTTGATAATCCTCGTATTTGGAGTAACGTACGGAAACAGATGCTTCTGCATGGTTTAAACCAGCAGCATAGGTTTGGGGTGCTTTCCGCTCATAGAACCACGGGAAGCTGACAGAAACCGTTGCATCTGTTTGTTCCAATTTCACGGCCAGATCCTTTGCGAACTGTTTTAATTCATCAATAGAAACGGTAAATCCGCCTTGATGATATTGCTCTAACAGCTCCATAAAACGGCTCATATTCGTCCCTTTGCTATTCGCAGGGATGCTGGATGAAAAGGTGAACGTGCCGACGGTGGTTTGTTCAAATGGAGCTTGTCCGCTTAGGACACGGACAGGGTATTTTACATTAGAAACACCGACAACATCCAAATCAAAAAGAAAATCGCGTTTTACATTTTGCAGGTCAGCCATTTCGTTTTTTTCAGTCGGTTTTTTCTTCTCACCAGGAGGAACAGAACCGAATAATTTATGTCTTTCTTCCTTTGAAGGAAGTTTTTTTAATGGAATCGTGTTTAATTGATGCATAAAAACGTCCTTTCCTGATAAACATCTGAAAGCTTAGACTAGAAGCTCAAGGATGTTCAAACAATCTTTAATTATAGCCACTAGTATACTGAATTCGGCTTAAATATTCAATTTATCGGCTTTCTACATCCAGGTTATTTTAGGTTCTGTTCCGTTTATTATCCGTTTAATATTGGCCCAATGCCGATACGCTACAAAAGCAGTTAATATCAGGATAACGACAGTCAACCCGGTATTTTGGAAAAACAGCGACGCGAAAAAGGCCACAACTCCCGTAATCATAGAGGAAAGGGAAACATATTTAGATAAATATAATGACAGTAAAAATGTTGCAATCATAATAATAAATAGGATAGGATTAATCCCTAGTATCATCCCTCCTGATGTTGCAACAGCCTTTCCGCCTTTAAATTTAGCAAAAATCGGATAAGTATGACCTAATACAGCGATAATACCTATAATCAACGGATAGGCATCCGCATGAAATAATTGAGGTAATACAGCAGCAGCCGTTCCTTTTAAAATGTCGCCTAAGATAACGATGCTTCCAGCTTTTATTCCAAGTACACGGAAGGCATTGGTGGCTCCAAGGTTGCCGCTTCCATGCTCACGAATATCTATTTTATAACCAAGCTTGCCGATAATTAAGGCAAATGGAATAGATCCTAAGAGATATGCGGTAATCCCGAAAATAATATAATCCATACGTTCCCAACTCTCTTTTTCAAATTCTTATTCTATGTTCCTATGGCTATTTTAGCATGAACCAATCTGTTTAAGTACAAAAATTTTTAAGAAAAACACAGCAAAGCTTTCCATTTACTAATTTATTGTTTTCCTTATCCTTGATTTAAAGTGAAAAATAATACAGCAGCAGGTTTTTAAATAGTCACAAGCGGGAATCTTTTTATGAAGGAGGTTATTCTTATGATTACATTTAAAGATATTACAAAAACATACCCTGATGGGACAACCGCTGTCGACCAGTTTAATCTGACGGTCGAAAAAGGGGAATTTATGACACTTATCGGTCCCAGCGGCTGCGGTAAGACAACAACAATGAAAATGATCAACCGTCTGATTGATCCCTCTGCAGGAACAATATACATAAACGAGAAACCGGTAAGTGATTATTCCATTGACGCATTACGATGGAATATTGGATATGTTCTGCAGCAGATTGCTTTATTTCCTCATATGACTGTTCAGGAGAATATACAAGTTGTTCCAGAACTCCTGAAATGGAAAAAAGGAGAAAAAGAGAAACGAACAGATGAATTACTGGATATGGTGGGGCTCGATCCATCAATTTTTAAAAAAAGATATCCAAGCGAGCTTTCGGGAGGACAGCAGCAGCGTATCGGTGTTATCCGGGCATTAGCTGCAGACCCTGATATCGTATTGATGGATGAACCATTCAGCGCACTCGATCCAATCAGCCGGGAGCAATTACAAATGGATATCGATAAATTACAAAAAGACATCAAGAAAACGATTGTATTTGTTACCCATGATATGGACGAGGCATTGAAAATGAGCGACCGGATCTGTTTAATGAAAGAAGGGAGTGTGGTTCAATGCGGTTCGCCTGAACAATTAATGAAACACCCTAAAAATGATTTTGTGGAGGAATTCATTGGAAATCGAAAATCAGCCTGGCTGACATCTGTTCAGAAAGTTATGAAAAATGATGTACCAGCTGCTCATGACCGGGAGCCGGAAAATGTCATGACAATTCCTGCAACGAGTACAATAGAGGATGCATACGCAATAATTCAATCAGTAAATCAGATTGATTTTCCGGTAGTCGATGACAATCAGAAAACCATCGGAATTGTTACAAGAGATGAATTGCTTCAATACTTCTATCAACAGGAGAAGGAAGGGGCGAGCGTTTTATGAAGGAATTTATAAACGTGTTCCAGAATCGGCAGGATATGCTTCTTCAGGCGATTTGGGAGCATTTGCAAATTTCTTTGATATCACTTGGAATTGCGATTTTAATCGCTGTGCCAATCGGCATTATACTGACCAGATATCCACGCATTGCCGAGCCTATCATTGGCACATCCGCAGTTCTACAGACAATTCCGAGTCTTGCTGTATTGGCTTTTTTGATCCCGTTTTTAGGAATCGGTATCCAGCCGGCTATCGTTGCCCTAGTCCTTTATGGGCTGCTGCCAATCCTAAGAAATACATACACAGGGATAGACGGTGTAGATCCTGCCTTACGGGAAGCTGCCAGAGGCATGGGGATGAATACAAAAAAGCAATTAATGCGAGTAGATCTGCCAATTGCGATGCCGGTTATTATGGCTGGTATTCGCACCTCCATGGTTCTTATCGTTGGTACTACAACTATCGCAGCTTTAATCGGTGCTGGCGGACTCGGAGATATCATTTTACTCGGTCTGGACCGGGGCGGCGATATTCCGCTTGTATTATTAGGTGCGATACCGGCAGCTTTATTAGCTGTTATGCTTGATTTTATTCTGCGTTTATTTGAAAAGCTGTCTAAAAAATATGGTATTCAGGCATTTATTGCGATGCTTGTTATTGTTGTACTTGTCATCACCATTCCCTTGATGATTCCAAGCAGCCAAAAGGGAGAAATTGTGATAGCCGGGAAATTAGGAGCTGAACCAGAAATTATTATGAATCTCTATAAAATTTTAATTGAGGAAGAAAGTGATATCACTGTTGATATAGAACCGAATCTTGGAAAAACAGATATGGTATTTAACGCACTCCAGCAGGGCAGCATTGACATTTATCCGGAATTCACAGGGACGGTTATCGTTTCGCTGCTTGATGAACAGGCGGAATCCAATGAAGCAGAGGAAGTATATGCACAAGCCAGAGACGGTATAAAAGAAGCATATAATTTGGAGCTTTTAGAGCCAATGTTGTTTAATAATACGTATACAGTAGCAGTTACAGAAGAATTTGCGGAAGAAAACAATCTGGAGGATATCTCTGATTTGAAGTCGATTGAAAACCAGGTAACAGCCGGATTTACATCCGAGTTTAATGACCGCTATGATGGCTATGTCGGGATGCAGGAAGTATATAACCTGGACTTCAACGAGGTAAACACAATGGATCCAGGCCTTCGTCAGGGAGCCATTTCGGGCGGTGAGGTAGATGTGATTGATGCCTATGGAACAGACAGCTATATGGTAGAATTAGGGCTGGTATCCTTGGGAGATTCTGAAAATCTATTTCCGCCGTATCAGGGTGCACCGTTAATGCGAGCAGATACGTTAGAGGAATATCCAGAGATTGAGGACATATTAAATCAGCTGAGCGGACAAATTACGGATGAAGAAATGCAGGAAATGAATTATCAAGTGGATTATGAGGATGCAGCTGCAGAAGATGTTGCCAGGGATTACCTGATGGAAAATGGTTTTATTGAATAAGTGGAAAAAGAGATTCTAAACACAAACTAAAGGAGGAATTACCATGTCCATTGAAAACCCAAGTAAAGAAAGAATAAAAGAAATCCTGGAGAATGCGAAGACGATTGCGGTTGTAGGCTTATCTGCTAATCCAGAGAGAACCTCGTATCAAATAGCTCATAGAATGCAGGAGGAAGGATATAAAATTATTCCTGTCAATCCAACCATTGATGAGGTTCTTGGAGAAAAAGCCTACAGCTCCCTGGCAGAGGTAGACGAACCAATCGATATTATCAATGTTTTCCGCCGTCCGGAGCATCTGCCTGATGTCGCGAAAGATGCTGTACAGACGAATTGTAAGATGTTCTGGGCGCAGCAGGGAATTGTGAACGAAGAAGCTTATAATTATTTAAAAGAGCATGATTTTGAAGTCGTTATGGACCTTTGCATTAAGGTGTTACACGCAGTTTTATTAAAATAGTGTATAAACAATTAAAGACTGAGCCAGGCATGATAAGCCTGGCTCGGTCTTTTTGTTTCAGCGGATGCAGCCGGCAGCTTGCCCGGGTGAAAAGCATCTTCTGCTGACTATGCGCTTATCACAGAGATCATGCAACGGTTATTGCAGCAAAAAACGGCATTAAATTGCCCCGCATTGGTGCAGTTACTTGTCCTGCCGGAGAACTTTTACGTATATTCTCATTGCTAAAAAACGGGTTCAACAATTGGCTGTGGTTCTATGCAAATAAATGATTATCTTGCTTTTCTGCGATTTTTCCCATAAGATATTAATGATGTAAATATGGATATAGTGCGTTTGCCCTTTATGTGGAATGAGCATGTTTAGACTAGACGGAGAAACAAATTTTGCTCTATAGTGTATAAACAAGGTTTTATTTATCACCGATAAGCGTTTATAAACTTTCCTCGAAAGGATGCTTCATGTTATATAGATAGAACAAGGGTTGAAAGAAGCGTAATATAAGTATAGCTGCCTCTAATTCTAACCTGCAGATTTTTATCAACAAAAATTGTTTTTCTGTTAGAAGATTGTAATGAAGTTTCACTTTATTAGAAAGCATGGCATTTTTTAAAAGGGCCTCTTGAAAGTGCAAGCTGCTTTTCCGAAGCTCCTTATACTTTTAATCATGTAAGTCCTGATTGAATCGCTGACTCGTATCGAGGATAAACATTTATGAGGAACGCTAATACAGGAACATCGTGTTCGTGTTACAAGCAGGATAATTTTCTGTTTGCTTAATAAGAACGAATGTTCTATGATGTATATAGAGGTAGTATTGAAAGGAGAAGATGATTCGTGGAGAAAGAATATCAATACTCTGATAGCTCCATTCAGGTGCTGGAAGGACTGGATGCTGTACGAAAACGCCCAGGGATGTATATTGGAAGTACAGACATTCGCGGGCTGCATCATCTTGTTTATGAAATTGTTGATAATGCTGTTGACGAAGCGCTGGCTGGTCATGGCAATCAAATTACGGTAACCATACATAAAGATGACAGTATTTCTGTGGAAGATAGCGGCCGCGGTATGCCGATCGGAATGCATGCAACCGGAAAACCAACTACTGAGGTTATATTTACGGTGCTACATGCAGGCGGAAAGTTTGGGCAAGGAAGCTATAAAACAAGCGGAGGATTGCACGGGGTAGGTGCTTCTGTTGTTAATGCCTTATCGGAATGGCTGACAGTAACCACTTACCGCGACGGTCATAAATATGAGCAGCGTTTTGAAAATGGAGGACATCCGGCAACGACCTTAGAGGATAAAGGACCTTCCAGAAAGAAAGGTTCCTGCATTCATTTTAAGCCGGATCCATCTATCTTCTCGACAACGGTATTTAATTTTGAAACAATTTCCGAGCGTTTACGGGAGTCTGCCTTCTTATTAAAAGGGCTAAAAATTGAACTGAAGGATGAACACAATGGAGAGCGGCAGGTTTATGAATATCCTGAAGGCCTAAAATCTTTCGTAGAGTGGCTTAATGAGGAGAAGGACGTGCTTCAGCCAGTTGTTTCATTTGAAGGGGAGCAATCGGAAATTGAAGTTGAATTTGCCTTTCAGTTCAATGACGGCTTTGCTGAAAATATGCTTTCCTTTGTAAACCATGTGCGGACCAGGGACGGCGGTACACATGAATTTGGAGCCAGAACAGCAATTACCCGTACCATAAATGATTATGCAAGAAGAGCAGGGTTATTAAAAGAAAAAGATAAGAACTTGGAAGGGACAGATATCCGGGAAGGATTAACTGCGATTGTGTCCGTCCGTGTTCCGGAGAATAAGCTGCAATTTGAAGGGCAGACAAAAGGCAAGCTGGGAACAACAGAAGCCCGTTCGGCCGTTGATGGCGTAGTATCTGAACATCTGACATACTTTTTAGAGGAAAATGCAGAGATTTCTTCTTTGCTGATTAAAAAATCTATCCGTGCAAAAGAAGCACGGGAAGCTGCCAGAAAAGCACGTGAGGAAGCACGTACCGGAAAGAAACGAAAACGAAAAGATACGTTGCTTAGCGGAAAGCTGACCCCGGCACAATCAAAGAACCCAAAAAAGAATGAACTTTATCTTGTAGAGGGAGACTCTGCCGGCGGTTCAGCAAAGCAAGGGCGCGACCGTAAATTCCAAGCTGTGCTTCCGCTCCGGGGAAAGGTTATCAATACGGAGAAAGCTAAGCTGGAGGATGTCTTTAAAAATGAAGAAATTTCAACGATTATCCATACGATAGGTGCCGGAGTCGGCGGAGATTTTAATTTGGAAGACGTCCAATATGATAAAATTATTATTATGACCGATGCAGATACCGATGGAGCGCACATTCAAGTGCTGTTGTTAACCTTTTTCTATCGATATATGCGTTCTTTAGTGGAGTCGGGAAAAGTGTTTATTGCTCTCCCGCCGCTGTTTAAAGTATCAAAAGGAAAGGGAAAACAAGAAAAAACACGTTATGCCTGGGATGAAAATGAACTCCAAAAAGCAGTGAAGGAATTAAAAAATGGCTATGATATTCAGCGTTATAAAGGTCTCGGGGAGATGAATGCGGATCAATTGTGGGAAACAACGATGAACCCGGAATCACGTACCCTTATTCGTGTATCCATTGATGATATAGCGCGTGCAGAACGGAGAGTAACAACGTTAATGGGGGATAAAGTAGAACCCCGCCGTAAATGGATTGAAGGTCATGTTAAATTTGGTTTGGAAGAAGATGCAACCATTTTAGAAAATGAAAATATTCATAAGGAAGATTAGTTCGGATTGTAAGGAGTGATTCCATTTGGATCAAACAGAGAAATATTTAGATCTCCCCTTAGAAGAAGTTATCGGAGATCGCTTCGGAAGATACAGTAAATATATCATTCAAGATCGTGCGCTGCCTGATGCCAGAGACGGCTTGAAGCCTGTACAGCGGCGTATTCTTTATGCCATGCATGTAGAGAGAAATACGCATGACAAGAATTTTAGAAAAGCTGCTAAAACGGTTGGAACCGTAATCGGTAATTACCATCCACATGGAGATTCTTCTGTATACGAAGCAATGGTCCGCTTAAGCCAAAACTGGAAGGTACGTAACAGACTGATAGAAATGCACGGGAATAACGGCAGTATTGATGGAGATCCCCCTGCAGCAATGCGTTATACAGAAGCAAGATTATCTCCGATTGCGTCAGAGCTTCTTCGGGATATTGACAAAGAGACAGTTGAATACATTCCTAACTTTGATGAAACAACCGATGAGCCGGTTGTTTTACCGGCGAAATTTCCGAATCTCTTAGTAAATGGTTCTACAGGAATCTCCGCAGGCTATGCAACCGACATTCCTCCTCATAATTTAGGAGAAGTAATCGATGCAGTGATTATGCGAATCGATAAACCGGGATCAAGTGTAGATGATTTAATGCGTGTGCTGAAAGGACCTGATTTTCCGACCGGCGGCATTATTCAAGGGGTCGAAGGAATCAAAAAAGCATATGAAACCGGCAAAGGAAAGGTTGTCGTTCGCGGAAAGGCAGCCATTGAAACGTTAAAAGGGAACCGTGAACAAATCGTTGTGACAGAGGTACCTTTTGAGGTGAACAAAGCAGCAATGGTGAAGAAAATGGACGAGCTCCGTATTGACAGGAAGGTCGAGGGCATTGCGGAAGTACGCGATGAAACAGACCGGACAGGCCTCCGTATTGTTGTTGAGTTAAAGAAGGATGCAAATAGTGAGGGTATTTTAAACTTTTTATATAAAAACACAGACCTGCAGATCACATACCATTTCAATATGGTTGCTATCAAAGATAAAACGCCGACACTCTTATCCCTGCCGCAGCTTCTAGATGCGTATGTCAGTCATCAGCGCGAGGTTGTAACGAATCAAACCCGATTTGATTTAAATAAGGCGAAAAAGAGAGCACATATTGTCGAAGGCTTAATCAAAGCAATTTCGATTTTAGATGAGTTGATTGCCACCATCCGCGCATCAAAAGATAAGGCGGATGCAAAAAACCAGATTATGGCTAAATACGGTTTTACCGAACCACAGGCGGAAGCAATTGTTACTTTGCAGCTTTATCGGCTGACAAATACGGATATTGTTCAGCTTGAGGAAGAAGCTAGCGAATTAAGAAAACAAATGGAGAAGCTGTCTGCTATTTTGGAAAGCGAAAAGAAATTATTGCAAACCATTAAAAATGATTTAAGACAAATCAAGAAAAAATTTGCAGATGACCGCCGCACCCATATCGAGGAAAAAGTGGAAGAACTGAAAATTAATATTGAGGTGACCGTGGCAAGTGAGGATGTGTTAGTTTCCGTAACCAGAGACGGTTATGTCAAACGAACCAGCCTAAGGTCCTATGCAGCTTCCAATAGTGAGGATTTACCGCTGAAGGACGATGATCATCCGATAAGTCTCCTGGAAATCAATACAACGGATAATATCATGTTATTTACGAACAAAGGAAGATATATTATTTGTTCTGTTCACGAGCTTCCGGATATACGCTGGAAAGATATGGGACAGCATATTTCGCATATTGTTCCGCTGGAAAAAGAAGAACATTTTATTAAGGTCATACCTGTACGTGATTTTAAAGAAGAAGACGGCTTTCTAATGTTCTTTACTCGAAATGGCATGGTCAAACGCAGCGAATTTCAGCTTTATGAAGCGCAGCGACGTGGTAAGGCGTTAATTGCGTTAAATCTGAAAAATGATGATGAACTGGTTCATGTAAGCCGTACAGATGGCGGGAAAGATATATTTATCGCAACCAACAAAGGCTATGGTCTATGGTATGAAGAAGCAGAAGTGTCCATTGTCGGGCAGAGAGCAGCCGGAGTAAAATCGATCTCTTTAAAAGAGGATGATTTTGTTGTCAATGGACAAGTATTTGATCTGGAAGCACCAAAAGATTTATTTATCATTACGCAGCGCGGAGCCAGCAAACGCATGAAGCTAAAATCCTTTGAAAAAGCAAGCCGGGCGAAGCGCGGATTGCTTATGCTGAAGGAATTAAAGAAAAAACCGCATCGGATCCAAGGATTCTTTATGGTAAATAATCAGGAAATGATTTGCTATAAAACGAAAAATGGCGATACACAGAAGGTATATCCGCTGGAGTTATCCGCCTCCGATCGTTATGGCAACGGATCGTTTATGATTGATGCCGATCAGACCGGTGAAGTGATGGAAGTATATAAAGAAACAGTGTATGAAAAACCATTTGAAAATAATGATGAAGAATCGTAAAAAAATGATATTAACTCCCTGACAATGCCAAAACATTGTTAGGGAGATTTTTGTATTTTAGTTGAATAAAGAAGTCAGAGCAGCTGCTCAAGAAAAAGATTTTTATCTTTTCCTTTGCCTAATTCCCAGCTTTTGATAAAATGATAATGTAAGCGTGTTCAATTCGTCAAAAGGGGGTACGAGAATGGATTTTGATTTAACCAAGGAACAAAAGATGATTCAGCGGATGGTTTCTGACTTTGCTGAAAAAAACATCCGTCCAAGAGCAATCGATATTGATGTTAATGCAGCTTTCCCGGAAGATATTTTTCAAGACATGGGAGAGCTTGGTTTATTAGGGATTCCATTTCCTGAAAGCTATGGAGGCTCGGGCGGTGACACCGTTTCCTATGCCATCGCTGTAGAGGAAATCGGCCGCCGATGCGGAAGTACGGGCTTAAGTTATGCCGCTGCAGTTTCTTTAGGTGCCAGCCCGATTTATTATTTTGGAACAGAAGAACAAAAGCAGCGGTTTTTAAAACCAATTGCTGAAGGCCGTTCTCTTGGAGCTTTTGGTTTAACAGAACCGAATGCAGGGTCTGATTCCGGGGGGACAAAAACTACTGCTAAATTAGACGGAGACGAATATATTATTCAAGGAGAAAAATGTTTTATTACCAATGCCAGTTTTGCAGATTTTATTATTGTAACGGCAGTCACGAAAAAGGATGCAAATAACAAGAATAAAATATCTGCCATCATTGTGCCGACAGATGCTGAAGGGCTGACTGTCCGCAGTGATTATGACAAAATGGGCGTGCGCGGGTCAGATACCGCAGAAGTCATCTTGGATAATGTCCGTGTTCCCAAAGAAAATTTACTTGGTACAGAACATCAAGGCCATCAGCAATTTTTAAAAACATTAGATGGAGGAAGGATTTCTATTGCGTCATTAGCTGTCGGTATTGGTCAGGCGGCTTTAGACCGTTCCTTGCAGTACGCGAAGGATCGTAAACAATTTGGCAAATCCATTTCCAGTTTTCAGGCGATCCAATTTAAATTAGCAGATATGGCGATGGAAATTGAGCTTGCTCGTAATATGGTTTATAAAGCAGCCTGGTTAAAGGATCAGAATAGAAGCTTTTCCAAAGAGGCAGCATACGCAAAATTGTACGCAACGGAAATGGCATTTCGTGCGGCAAATCAGGCGATTCAAATTCATGGCGGTTATGGTTATATGCGTGAATATGAAGTAGAAAGGCTGCTCAGGGATGCTAAGTTATTGGAAATTGGAGAGGGGACATCTGAAATCCAACGCTTGGTTATTGCAAGACAGCTAGGCTGCTAGAGAAGGAGAGAAGATCATGATACAAAAAGTATTGATTGCTAATCGCGGTGAGATAGCCAGAAGAATTCTTCGCAGCTGCAAAGAATCAGGTATCAGGACGGTAGCTGTCTATTCCGAAGCAGATGAGAATGCTTTATTTAAACAAGAAGCTGACGAAGCTTATCCTATCGGTCCTTCACAAGTGCAGCAAAGCTATCTTCAATTAGATAAAATTATAGAAGTGGCCAAAAAAACAAATGCCGATGCAATTCATCCAGGCTACGGTTTCTTGAGTGAAAGCCCTTCATTCGCTGAACGCTGTAAAGAAGAAGGAATTATTTTTATTGGACCGGAAGCGGCTATTTTAAGTCTGATGGGAAGTAAAATTGAAGCTCGAAAAGCGATGATAGCAGCGGGGGTGCCTGTAATTCCCGGTACTGATCGTGCGGTGGAATCGCTGGAAGAAGCGGTCACTTTTGCTGAGCAAATTGGCTACCCTGTGATGTTAAAAGCATCTGCAGGCGGTGGAGGTATCGGAATGGAGGTTGTTCACACTTCGGATGAACTGCGAAAAGCTTTTGAAAATAACTCCAAGCGGGCCTTGTCTTTCTTTGGGGATGGAGCAATGTTTTTAGAGAAACACATAACAAACAGCAGGCATATTGAAGTACAGGTTTTAGCAGATTGTCATCAGCATACGGTTCATTTATTTGAAAGAGAATGCTCTATTCAGCGCCGGAATCAAAAGGTCTTAGAAGAAGCCCCATCGCCATCTATTTCTGAAGCACTTCGCATGAAATTAGGAGAAACAGCTGTTATCGCTGCGGAGGCAATTGATTATACCAATGCCGGAACAATTGAATTTTTAGTTGATGAATCGGAGCAATTTTATTTTTTGGAAATGAATACACGTATTCAGGTAGAGCACCCCGTCACAGAAGAAATAACAGGGATTGATATTGTCAAAGAACAGATTCGTATTGCCAATCAGCAGGCACTGTCTTTTACACAGGAAGAAATCACCCGAAACGGGCATGCGATAGAAATAAGAGTTTATGCAGAAGATCCCATTCGATTCTTTCCATCGCCCGGAAAAATCACAGCACTGGAACTGCCTGAAGGAGAAGGTGTCCGTAATGAATGTGCTGTTGCATCCGGAGATATGGTAACTCCTTTTTATGATCCAATGATTGCAAAACTGATCGTTTTTGGGGAAAACCGGGCAGAAGCGAGGAATAAGCTGGAAAAAGCGCTTGGTCGATTCAAAATAGAAGGGATAAAAACCAATATACCGATGCTTCAGGAAATTATCACCTATGAGGCATTTAAAAAAGGAAATACACCAACAAACTTTTTAGATAAATATTATCAACCAACTACAGGAGGGAATTAAGATGGAGATTAAAGCATCGATGGCAGGAAATGTGTGGAAGATTACAGTGCAACAGGGAGAGGCTGTGGAAGAAGGGCAGGATGTCGTTATTCTAGAGTCAATGAAAATGGAAATTCCGATTGCTTCAGAGGGAAAAGGGATTTTGAAGGAATGGAAGGTGCAAGAAGGAGATTTTGTTAATGAAGGAGATACGATTGCAATCGTTGACTAAATCAGTTTGGAGTGAACGCCTATGCAACTTGTAAACGTAGAAACAGTGGATAATCATATCGCTGTTATCACATTAAATCGGCCGGAAGCAGCCAATGCATTATCTTTCGCGTTACTAACAGAGTTAGAGAATTGTATTCAAAAAATCAGTACGGATCGTGCTATACGCTGTGTGATTATTACAGCCAGCGGAGAAAAAGCTTTCTGTGCCGGAGCAGATTTAAAAGAACGAAAGGCAATGAATGAGGAGGAAGTTGTTGCTGCTGTACAGAAAATTAGCAGACTTGCCGATTCCATAGAAAAAATAGAGGTTCCTGTAATTGCTGCTATTAATGGCGTCGCCTTTGGAGGCGGACTGGAAATCGCTTTAGCCTGTGACCTGCGCATTGCGGCCAATCATGTAAAGCTGGGGTTGACGGAAACCTCTCTGGCGATTATACCCGGAGCCGGCGGGACACAGCGTTTGCCAAGATTAATTGGAATCGGCCAGGCGAAACTGCTTATTTATACTGCCAAAACAATTTCAGCAGAGGATGCATTAGCCATTGGACTGATTGAGCGGTCAGTCGCCACTTCTTTTTTACAAGACGAAGCAATAAGTATTGCCCGGAAAATAAGCCAAAATGGACCGATTGCTATGAAGCAGGCTAAACAAGCGATTAATCAAGGAATGGATCTTTCGATAGATGAAGCGGTTCAATTGGAACATGCAGCTTATGTAAAACTAATACCGACAAAGGACAGAAAAGAAGGATTGCTTGCATTTCAAGAGAAAAGAAAGCCTGATTACCATGGAAGTTAAAGCCGGAAAGGAGAATGCTTATATGCCTGTGAATCAAGAACTTAAGGAGCGTATAGAAAAAATAAAAAAGGGAGGAAAACAAAAGTATCACGACAGCAATGCTGAAAAGGGCAAGCTTTTTGCTAGAGAAAGAATCCAGCTTCTTTTTGATTCTCATGAGACACTTGAGGATGGTTTATTTGCCAATGCGATGGATGAAGACCTGCCGGCAGACGGCGTGGTTACAGTAACAGGAAAAATAAACGGTCAGACAGTTTGTGCGATGGCAAATGATTCGACCGTCAAAGCAGGAAGCTGGGGACAGCGGACGGTGGAGAAAATTTTACGTATTCAAGAGACGGCTGAGAGGCTGGAGGTGCCCATGGTTTATCTGGTAGACTCTGCCGGTGCCCGAATTACAGATCAAATAGATATGTTCCCGGGAAGAAGAGGAGCGGGACGTATTTTCTATAATCAAATTAAGCTGTCAGGAAGAGTGCCGCAAATCTGCTTATTGTTTGGTCCATCCGCTGCCGGCGGTGCCTATATTCCGGCCTTTTGTGATATCGTTGTCATGGTTGATGGGAACGCATCGATGTATTTAGGTTCACCGCGAATGGCTGAAAAGGTCATTGGCGAAAAGGTTTCTTTAGAGGAAATGGGCGGAGCAAAGATGCACTGTACAACCTCAGGAGTAGGCGATGTTTTAGTAGATACCGAAGAAGAAGCGATTCAATTTGCACAGAAGTACTTAACGTATTTTCCTGCTAATTTTCGTGAGAAGCCAAAAAAAGCAGCATCTGTAGAACCAAAAAGCTTTGATAAGCCAATCAGCGAAATTATTCCAGAAAATCAAAATGCTGCTTTTGATATGTATGAACTGATTGACCGTACAATTGATGAAGGCAGTTTTTGTGAAATAAAAAAGCGGTTTGCTCCAGAATTAATTACTGGGCTGGCCCGTATCAACGGTCAAAGTATAGGAATCATTGCTAATCAGCCACGTGTAAAAGGAGGCGTTCTTTTTACGGATTCAGCAGATAAAGCAACAAAATTTATCCAATTATGTGATGCGTTTGAAATTCCGCTGCTGTTCTTAACGGATGTACCAGGATTTATGATTGGAACAAGAGTGGAGAAGCAGGGAATTATTCGCCATGGAGCCAAAATGCTGTTTGCAATGAGTGAGGTAACGGTACCTAAAATTTCTGTTATTGTCCGAAAGGCTTATGGAGCTGGTCTATACGCGATGTCAGGGCCGGCTTTCGATCCGGATTGCTGTTTAGCCTTTCCAAATGCACAGATTGCTGTTATGGGACCGGAAGCAGCAGTGAATGCAGTAGAAGCAAATAAAATCGCTCAGCTTCCAGAAGAAGAAAGGGAGGCATATATCGCAGAAAAGCAGGCCGCCTATAAAGAGAACATTGATATTTACCGCTTAGCTTCCGAAATGATTATTGATGATATCATTGATCCAGATCATCTTCGGAGCGAGCTGACAAGACGTTTCACCATTTATCAGAATAAGAAAAAGCAATTTACCGAGAGAAAACATGGGGTTTACCCAGTGTAAACAAATAATGGAAACGCTTAGGCTAGAATGTGGTCTAAGCGTTTTTACTGAAAACAAAAAAACATTAATTCACCATAATTGTATTATGTAAACTAAATGATGAATTTTAAGGACACGATGAAAAAAGCTGCTCAATCGATTTAGCATCGTACTCTATAGCAGGAAAATATAATTACATGTGATAAAACAACCAGTCGCCGCTTACAGCAAAAAGATATCTGCTAATATTATCAATAGATTTTGATCAAGAAACGCTTCATTAAATTAAAATTTCCACTTGACATATTTTTTAGAATTCGATAACATATGAAGAAATCTTAAAAAACTAAATAATGTAATTCCTTATCAAGAGCCGGGGGAGGAACTGGTCCTATAATCCCGCAGCAACCATTACTGGAAACGCAGTAAAATGGTGCTAATTCCAGCAAGTTTTCACTTGAGAGATGAGGCAGTGTGTAAAGAAACCCTCTTCTTCTGGAAAAGGGGTTTTTTCATTTTTAAACAAGGGTAGGGAGGGAATAATTTCAAAGGGGCAAGCATGGCTTAAAACCGAGTAATTAGATAGGTAAAGTTTAATTATTATGGTGGCTGTAAGAAAATTAACGAGATGGATTTACAATTTGTATGATTTTATCGCAGCACAAATCAGTGGGCAAAGGAAACAGACCAGGTTCACGATGTCCTAGGGCTGAAACTGGGACTGGGACTGCGATTACTCGTCCCATCGAAGAGCTTTTGCGATTAACCGTCCTATTATAAAGAGTTGTGCGTCGAAAAACCTTCACTAATTGAAGTTTCACTGTATGACAAGCCAAAATTTTAAATGTATGAGGAGAGATTTCATTGACTAAAACAGATAGTTTATATCAAAAATCTTATTTTAACCGGATAACAGAATTAAAAGAATATGCACCGGAAGCGTTTCAAACTTTTTTTGCTTTTAACGATAAAGCATTAGCTGAGGGTGAATTATCAGTTAAATTAAAGGAATTAATTGCGGTAGCCGTAGCGCACATTACGGGGTGCCCGTACTGCATTGATTTACATGTGGGGAATGCTAAAAAAAATAACGCTGATAAAGAGGAAGTAACAGAGGCCATTTTTGTTGCAACAGCTCTAAAGGCTGGTTCAGCGGTTGCTCATGGTGTGAATGCGCTAAATGCGTTTGATGAAGAGGAAAAAGACGAGCTGTACAAAGCATCCTATTTTAATAGATTAACCGAATTTGGTGACATTGATGCGGATACATTCAAGGCATTTGCTGCTTTTGATCATAAATCTATCAAAGCAGGCAAATTGACCGAAAAGGAGAAAGAGCTTATCGCGGTGGCATCAGCACATACCACAGGCTGCCCGTATTGCATTGATCTGCATACGAAAAACGCCAAAAAAACAGGATCCAGCCTAGAGGAAATATCAGAAGCGATTTTTGTGGCAGCAGCTTTAAAAGCCGGGTCCGCAGTGGCACATAGTGTGAATGCCTTAAATGCTTTCGATGAATCTTAAGTAATCAGCAATTCAGAAGTAAGGGCCGATACCAAAATCAATGGCTGACTGCATCAAATGAGAGATAGTCAATTATAGATTTTGGTGAAGCGGTCAAGATGAAAATTTATGAGAAAAGGAGCTTATCGAAACGATGACAAAACAAATTCACCTGAATGGATTTATTCAAAATTCACCTTCCCCTCACTCGACAGGATTATGGAAGCATGAAAAGGACGAGGGGACAAAACATAATGACCTGTCATATTGGATAGAAACAGCAAAAATCCTGGAACGCGGTAAATTTGATGCCATGTTTATTGCTGATGTGCTTGGAACCTACAGTGTATATGAAAATAGTCATGAAGCAGCTGTCCGGCATGCTGTACAGCTTCCGGCACATGATCCATTGATTCCGATTTCTGCTATGGCGGCTGTCACTGAAAATCTCGGCTTTGCGCCAACAATTTCTGCTACATATGCACAACCATACGCACTCGCAAGGCAGCTATCTACACTGGATCATTTAACGAATGGAAGAGTTGCCTGGAATGTGGTGACTTCTTATTTAGAAAGCGAGGCAGTCAATCTTGGCCTTTCCAGCCGTCTTCCTAAGGAACAGCGCTATGACCGTGCAGATGAATTTCTCAAAGTCGTTTATAAACTTTGGGAACACAGCTGGGATGACAATGCTGTTGTTCATGATGGCACAAAGGATACATTTGCACAGCCGGATAAGGTTCGTTTGATTAATCATGAAGGTGAATTTTTCAATGTACCTGGTCCGCATTTGGTTGAACCTTCTCCGCAGCGTACGCCTGTTTTATTCCAAGCAGGAGCTTCACCAAAAGGAAGAGATTTTGCAGCGAAACATGCAGAGGCGGTTTTTACTAAAAATCATTCCTTGGATGCGTTAAAGGCCTATGTTGCAGATATTCGGAAACGAACAGAGGAACAGGGCAGAAATCGGCAAGATATATTTGTTTTTCCTATGATTTTGCCAATCATTGGGTCAACGGAAGAAGAAGCGCTGGCAAAGTATGAAGATTTAACAGACCACGTCAGCTACGAAGGAACTGCGTCTCTCCTTTCCGGACATACAGGAATCGATTTTTCAAAATATAATCCGGATCAGTATATTGAAGATATACAGACAGAAGCAGTACAGGGAAATCTGGATATGTATACAAAAGATCCTAATAAGAAATGGACACTGCGGGAAGCTGTTAAAAATCATGGACTCGGCAATGGTACGGTGAAATTTATCGGAACACCTGAACAAATTGCAGATCGAATGGAAGAATGGGCATTTGAAGGTGACGTGGATGGTTTCAATATCGCGCAGACCTATTCTCCGGATACATTTCGGGAATTTGTGGATTTAGTTGTTCCTGAATTGCAAAAACGCGGCATTTACCGGACTGAATATGAAGGGAAGACGCTTAGAGAAAATATGTTTGGAAATGGAACACCCCATTTACCCGATAATCATCCTGCGCGAAAGCTTGGCAGCTTTCAGCCGAGATAACGGAGAAGTACATTTCCTGTTTTACTCGTATGTGCAAGGAGGTCAGAGATGAGTACAATTATGCTTTATACATGGATCGGTTTTGCAATATTTCTAGCTGTCATGCTGATCCTTGGTTACATAAGTGCTAAAAAAACGAAAAACATCAGTGATTTCGCTACAGGCGGCGGAAGTCTGGGACCCTATGTACTGGGCCTGTCCTTTGCTGCTACTTATCTAAGTGCAGCAACTTTTCTGGGTTACCCGGGATGGACTCATGACTGGGGATTGTCTAACCTCTGGCTGTTTTTGGCGATGATCGGCGGCGGGCCAATAGGAGTGCTGATGGTAGCTAAAAAAGTAAGAAAGCTGAATACAAAACAAAAGTCCCTTTCCCTGCCGGATTGGCTTGGTGACTTCTATAATAGTGATATTTTAAGAGTGGGAACTGGGCTGATTTTACTTTTTAACATTTTTTATATAGCAGCTCAGTTTGTAGCAGGAGCAAGAATTTTTGAATACCTTTTGGGAATGTCTTATACAAGCGGATTGATATTTATCGCAGTCATTGTTGTTCTGTATGTTTATGCCGGAGGAGCATTTGCTGATATTTATACAGATGCTGTCCAAGCGGTTATGATGGCAATTGCAGGCTTAGCTATATTTATTTCCGGAATTATTATTTTCTGGGAAGGAAGTGTTACAGCAACCTTCACTGGCATTACAGATAATCTCAGCGTGCAGAATGGGAATTTAGTAAGCGTATTTAACCCTGATTCGCTCCATTTCTATTCGTTTGGAGCAATATCTGGCGCGATTATTATTCAGTGGGCCTTTGCTTCTGCACCTCATTTATTCAATAAAGTGCTTGGCTTAAAGCATGAAAGAGACCTGGGAAAAATGATTCTAACCTATGTTATTACCGCAGCCTTTTGTCTGCTTGTTCTTTTTGGAGGGTTATACAGCAGAACAGCGCTTGGGGACAATGTTGCAGCCGCTGATTTAGCATTGATGGAGTACGTAGTTTGGGCCTTTCCGGCAATCTTTGTAGCTCTTTTTGGAATCGTTATTCTTGCTGCAGCCATGTCCACGACGGACGGGATATTCGTCTCCATTTCTACGGTGTTCGCGAACGACATTTTCCTGAAATTCCTCGTGAAAAAGAAAATTATCAAGCTAAGCAATGAGAAGGCGCAGAAAATTGCGCTCAAAATCAGCCGTCTAGCTGTTCCACTGGTGGGGCTGATCGCCTTTTTAATTGTATTACGGCCGCCCGCATATATGGGCGATGTCATGTGGATTGGGATTTCCGGCATTGCTGCAGGAACGATGGGACCGATATTACATGCTATCTACAGTAAGAAAAAAGCTCCAGCGAGAGCGGCAGAAATCTCGATGGCAGCAGGTTTGTTTTCCTACCTTTTTATTTACTTTACTGGTATTATCCCAAGTACCATGTCTGCAGGCGCTGCGGCTACTTTTATTGGTATAGCAACGATTACGATTCTGGCAAAAATATTGAAAAATCCTTCTTTACCACAAGAGAAGGAAACAGAAAAAAATCAGGTCCGGGCAAATTAAAGAGGGGGTGAGTATGGATGTTTGTTAATCCGATGCTTTCCGTATGGCTTTACGGATTTATCTTTTGTCTTATTATCATCGGTATCTCCCTTTGGAAAGGCTATTTTAGAAAATAAAATAATCATAACATGCTGTTAAATAATAAAGTAATAGATTGATAACCTCCTGCCTGCAGGGGGTTATTTATATGTTATTGTGTTTGCATACTGTGTTTGCTCGTCCCATAGAAGGGCTTTTGTAAGACACCCGTTTTAAAAACAAAGAAGGCTTGTCAGTTTCACTTTATCAGAATCTGATTAGCACCTAGAAATCAAAACAAATATTGCGTATAATGAAGGTGTTATGTAAAGTACTTAAACCACACCTCGTAAAGACAGAAAGAAACGTCATAGACGTTAAAAGTAGATATGAATAAGTTGAAAAAGGGGTAAAGGCTTGTGATCACGTATATGGAAAAAAGGGTAACAGAACAACAAATTGCGTTTCTCTATAATGAAATGAAAAACAAGGGAGATCAGGTAAATGCAGATAAGATGCTTGATATCTTGGAAAAATACGTTAACCAAGAGTTTATTATCACCCTAACAGGTCATTTTTCTGCGGGGAAGTCTTCTTTAATCAACCATTTATTAGGGGAAGAAATTTTAGCGAACAGTCCGATTCCTACCAGTGCGAATGTTGTTAAAATCTCATCTGGAGAAGGTGCTGTCAATGTGTTTTATCACAATGGAAACGTGGTGGAATATCACGAACCGTATAACCTGGAGCAAATCAAGCAGTTCGCGACTAATAAAAATGATATAAAAAAAATGCACATCAGCACAGGGGATAACATTTTGCCGCAGGATACGGCTATTTTAGATACGCCGGGAATCGATGCTGCAGATGACGTGGACCGGATGCTGACAGAAGCTTCACTTCATTTATCGGATTATCTTATTTATGTAACGGATTATAACCATGTGCAATCCGAAGTGAATCTATTATTTTTACAGGCAATGCAGGAAAATGAACTGCCATTTATGATTGTTATCAACCAGATAGACAAGCATAATGAAGCAGAATTGCCTTTTGTCGAATTTGATAAAAAAATTAAACAAACGTTTGATCAATGGAATCTGCACCCTTCTTCCATTTTCTACACATCTCTTAAAAATTCGGAAGCACCGCACAATGAGTGGTCAGAGCTGAAAGATAAAGTGTTTCATATGCTGCAATCGAAGCATGAGTATATGACGATGGAGGCAAGCATTCGACAAATTGTGCGTGACCATAAAGAAAAGGTGCATCGGGAAATGTCGAATCAGAAAGCATCCCTGGATGACGTTGATGAAGCATTATTGGCTCAGAAAATAGAAAGCTTAACAAACGAAATTGAAAATCTGGAGCAGCAGCCGGAAAAGATAGCAGCCGGTTTTTTAACGGAGGTGGATCAGACTGCGAAAAATGCTTATCTGATGCCAGCTGATTTAAGAGAGCTTGCGAAGGAATATTTAGAATCTGTACAGCCTGATTTTAAGGTCGGCGGGTTATTCACTAGCAGCAAAAAAACAAAAGAAGCTAAATTAGAACGAAAACAAAATTTCATGGAAGCTTTAGAAAAGAATGTCGAGACAACATTAAAATGGAAGCTTCGTGATAAGTGGTATGAGTATATTGAAAGCAACCAGCTCGACTCTTCCTATCAGGAGAAAGGAGTTTCTTTCCTGGAATGGACATTAAGTGATGAGCTGCTGGAAAATAATTTGCGTAAAGGTGCTACGATAAACGGCGACTATGTTTTAAATTATACAAATGAAATTGCAGCCAGTTTAAAATCATATTTTAAGAAACAGATGAGACAGCTGGCTAATGAAGTGAAAAAAGAACTTGAAAATAAAAATGAGAGTAAATTAAATGAGTTAAAACAAGCATTGGAGGAATGGCAGAAGAAAGCATCAGAACGAAAGGCTAATCAGGCGCTTGAAAAGGAAGAGTCAGCTTATTTCAACTATTTAGATGAGGCGGAAGAACACCCGGAAGTGCCGGCAGAAATTATTACGGAAATGAAGGAGGAGCTGCAAGCCCGCCAAGTGATTCCAGAGCAGGGCACAGCTGCTTTGGAAATATCTAATGAGGAAATACCGGCAGATGAGCCTGAGGAGGAACAAGAAGCCTTAGAGAAGGAATGGCATGATAATACAGCTCAGGATGTCGTCCGTGATATTGATCATGTATTGCAGCTGATTCAATTGCCGGGCTTTGAAAGCTACCAGCAGGATTTAAAGAAACGAAAAATATCTCTGACAGAGCGTTCCTATACGATTGCTTTATTTGGTGCCTTCAGTGCCGGAAAATCATCCTTTGCCAATGCCATTCTTGGGGAACGTGTCTTGCCGGTTTCCCCGAATCCGACAACCGCTGCGGTCAATCGGATTCGTCCGGTTACCAGTGAAAATCAGCACCGGGATGTTATTGTAACCTTTAAATCCGAGGAAATGCTGGCCGACGATATTCAAACACTGGCAAAAGAGTGTGAACCGCCGGAAGCTTCTCTGGATGAGCTGATTACATGGCTGAAAACAGAGAACGTGCTGACAGATGCGCGTTTGCCAAAAATGTATCAGGCTTATTTACGTGCGATGCTGGAAGGTTATGAAGAGGCAAAACCGGCAATTGGCACTCCGATAAAAATAACCTTCGATGATTTTGAGTCATATGTGACAGATGAAGAAAAAGCGTGTTATATTGCATCGATGGATCTTTTTTATGATTGTGAAGTAACAAGGCAGGGAATTACGCTTGTAGATACACCGGGTGCAGATTCGATTAACGCCAGACATACCAATGTATCCTTTGAATATATCAAGCATGCAGATGCTATTTTATATGTGACCTACTATAATCATGCTTTATCCCGTGCAGATAAAGATTTTCTGATGCAGCTGGGACGTGTAAAGGATGTATTTGAGCTGGATAAAATGTTCTTCATCGTCAATGCCGCAGACCTTGCCAGCAATTTGGCAGAATTAAATCTGGTAACCACTTATGTTAAAGAACAATTAGCGCAATTGGGAATTCGTTTTCCACGTCTTTATCCAGTTTCCAGCAAGCTTTCTTTGGCAGAAAAAACAGACCAGAAGACCTTGAACGAACAGATGGAGGCTTTTGAAACACGGTTCTATGACTTTATTCACCATGATTTAACTGCCCTTGCGAAAAGAGCTGCAATCAGCGATATTGAACGTTCCGGGGAGGCATTGGACCAATTTATCCAATCCTTAAAACTGGATCAATCTGCAAAAAAGAAACGGAAAGAAACATTAGAGAATGCGTATCAGCAACTTGTTCAACATGTAGAAAAACGGGATATCTCTTCGACCGAAAACCGCTGGCATCAGAAATTAGAAAAGCAAACGTACTTTTTGAATGGACGTTTTACCATCCGTTTTCATGACCTGTTTAAAGAAATTTATAACCCGACAACCATTACAGAGTCTGGAAAAACAGGACGGGAACAGCTCACAAAGCAATTTGAACAGCTGGTTCAGTACATGGAATCTGAATTGCATCAGGAATTATTAGCGATTTCTTTACGGATAGAACAGCTGTTAAAAAGCTTGTTAAAAACCAATCAGCAAGAAATGATTGAAGAAGCGAAAAAACTGGATCCGGTTTTTTCCATTTCGGAGTGGGATATGACGGCTTTTGACACACCGGATATAACGATAAAACTATCGATCAACAAGCAGAATGAGCTGCAAAAATTATTTGCTAAGTTTAAAGATACGAAAACCTTCTTTGTTCAGAATCAAAAAGAAGAAATCAAAGAACAGCTTTATACAATTATTGAATCAGACATCCAAGCATTTGTAGAAGAAGGCGGAAGGTTAATTCAGTCTTCTTACCAAGCGCAGTGGGATAAAGGAATAGAACAGGAAAAAACAACGCTTGTACATGAAGCGGATGTCCTTTATCAGCAATTTATTGACCGTCTGTTTGTAGAGGTGGATATGGATGATTTAATGGAAATGAAACAACAGATGGATGTTATCCTGACTGGATACAGAGAGGAAGGAAATGAAGTATGACAACAAAAAAAGTTTTATTAGTAGATGGCATGGCGCTCCTGTTTAGGGGCTTCTTCGCCACTTCTTTCCGCGGAAATTTTATGTATAATTCAAAAGGAGTTCCGACAAACGGAGTTTATCAGTTTTTACGCTATTTAACAGATGCCATTCATACATTTGAACCGTCTCATGTGGTTTGCTGCTGGGACATGGGGAGCAAAACCTTCCGCACAGAAATGTATAACGGCTATAAAGCCAATCGGGATGAACCGCCGGTGGAACTGATTCCGCAGTTTGATTTAGTAAAAGAAGTAGTAGAATCCTTTGATATTCCTAATATCGGTTTAGAAAACTTTGAAGCAGATGATTGCATGGGAACCCTTGCCAATATGTATAATCCGGAAAATGATGTGTTTATTTTGTCAGGAGATCAGGATTTGCTGCAATTAGTCAAGGAGAATATCCGCGTGATTATTATGCGGAAAGGTCAGGGGAACTATGAAGTCTTTAATAAAGATAACTTCTATGAGAAAAAAGCACTTACACCAGCACAAATTATAGATTTAAAAGGGTTAATGGGAGACTCCTCGGATAATTATCCAGGGGTAAAAGGAATCGGAGAAAAAACAGCCTTGAAATTATTACAGGAATTCGGAACCATTGATGAATTAGTAAATAATATAGAAAAGCTTCCAAAAGGGGTGCAAAATAAATTACAGACAGATATGGATATGCTCTATTTATCCCGGACGCTTGCCGAAATTAAATGTGATGTTCCGATTAGTTGTGATTTAGAGGATTCTAAATGGAATTTTAAAGAAGAGAAAGTGACATCAGCATTAGATAAGCTGGAATGGAAGCATGTAGACCGGTTACTGGCACCTATAAAGGATCAAACATCTGTATCGTTTTAATTTATCTTTAGAATAAACTGGGGTATCCTTTGTACCTCCCCTGGGTATAGAGAATACCCCTCTTTTTGCTTTTGTCTGTACTCTCTGTTTCGGATGAGAATGTACATAACCTCTAGTATATCTTCCTTTCTATAAAGCCTGAAATTATTTTTGTTCTTTTTAGAGAACATATTGTGAGTCAGTATAAGTTTTCCTTATTGTTAAAAAAATAACAGAAACGGATTGCTGAAGTTTGGTATAAAGTCATACAAAAGCTATAATAAAAGAAGGAATATTGTTCGAATGAATGGGGGAATTGAATGTATTTTAAATCAAAGAAGGATAAATGGATGGCAATCGTTCTCTGGGCTATTGTGATTAGCGGGGTGCTCATTCCCCTATTCAGGGGCCAGGTGATCAATGTAGCGATTATGCTGCTGTTATGCGGTATATTGCTCTGGTTCTGGTTCCGCACGGGATATAAAATTGATAGAGATCGGTTAATTGTTTATTATGGCCCTATCCGGCAAACGATTTATATAGAAAATATGGAATTGATTCTTCAATCTAAGATGCCGCTAATTGCACCGGCATTATCATTGGACCGTATCCAGATTCGAAGCGGAAAATATGATCTGATAGCTATTTCGCCCAAGGATAAGCTTGCTTTTGTAGAAGAATTGGCGAAGTTAAATCCAAATATTTCAGTAGATAAACGTTTATTAAAGGATGAGGAAGGAGAATAAAAAATGAGAGTAGCGGATAATATTACAGAGCTCGTGGGAGATACTCCTATGATAACACTAAATAAACTGCAGCCTGAAAATGCTGCAAAGATATATGTGAAACTGGAAATGTTTAATCCAAGCGGCAGTGTGAAGGACCGGGCTGCAGTGCATATGATTCATATTGCTGAGCAGGAAGGACTGATAAAGGCCGGAGATACGATTATTGAGCCGACAAGCGGAAATACTGGAATCGGATTGGCCATGGCTGCCTCTGCAAAGGGATATCAGGCGATTCTGGTAATGCCGGATAATAGTACGCAGGAAAGACGAAATCTTTTGAAAGCATATGGAGCCAAAGTGGTTTTAACACCAAGCAGTGAAAAAATGCCGGGCGCTATTCAAAAAGCATTAGAATTGCAACAAGAAATACCAAACAGTTTTATTCCACAGCAATTTAAAAATATAGCAAATCCAGATGCGCATCGTAATACAACAGCACTGGAGATTTTAAATGATTTGAATCATCAATTGGATGCGTTTGTTTGTACTGCGGGTACAGGAGGAACTGTAACAGGTACAGGAGAATCGCTAAGATCTTATATTCCGGATTTGCATATTGCTGTGGTGGAGCCTAAAGGTTCTCCCGTACTATCCGGCGGAGAGCCTGGTTCGCATAAATTAGTGGGAACCAGCCCGGGTTTTGTTCCTGAAATCTTAAACACATCGGTTTATGATGAAATCATTCAAATCAATGATGAGCAGGCATTAAGTTTATTAAAAGAGCTTGCCCAAAAGGAAGGCCTGTTTGTCGGACCATCAGGAGCGGCTGCTATTTATGCAGCTACAGAAGTTGCCAAGCGCATGGAACCTGAGCAAAAGGTGGTTTGTATCGCACCTGATACCGGAGAAAGATACCTGTCTATGGGTTTTCTGCAAGAGGAAGAATAGAGGGGCGGGGGAATCACCTATTTTTTTATTTTGCATAGTTTACCAGTAAAGAAACTTCATCATGTTTTTTTAACACCATGGAGGATGCGCACGCTGTAAAGCTTTTTTGGCTCTTTTGAAAAAACCTCTATTTTTCAATTGTGTTTCTCTGTTATTCTTGCTATAATACAGACAAATTCATTATTCATAGGTGAACGGTAGAGGTGCAAAAACCATTAGTAAATATGCTGAGACAGAATAGGCTGACGATGAAGCATATGGAAAGGGGAATTTGCCGAAGTATAATAAGCCTTATTCTTATTATACTGGTACTGGTATTGAATAAATCCAGTGCTGTCATATAGGAAACTATGTGGAGGGCTATCAGCTGAGAGGACATTAAGTGTTTAAGCAGCAGCGGTCTCCGTTGGTGCTTTTTATTTTGTGGAAATAATTGAAGTAATGCATGATGATAAGAGAAAAGGACCCTGAAAAAGTTGGAACAAACAATAATAACAAACAATAATACGGATTCTGCTTATCTTTATTACTTTCCACCCTCTAGTTTTTAAGGCACTTTACTTCGGTGCTATCCGTCTATTTTTCATCAAAGAATGTTGATATTATATAAAGGGTGTGTTGTTATGAATTTTGGAAAAGTGGTTACGGCGATGGTAACGCCATTTAACGAACAGCAGGAAATTGATTACGGGGCATTAGATCAGTTAATCGAGCATCTTATCGAAAATGGTTCAGACGGATTGGTGGTAGCTGGAACAACTGGAGAGTCACCGACTTTATCAGATGAAGAAAAACTGGCATTATTTTCACATACGGTACAAAAAGTAAATGGAAGAATTTCAGTAATTGCGGGCACCGGTTCTAATCAGACGAAAGGGTCTATTGCGTTATCACAAGCAGCTGAAAAAACTGGTGTGGATGCGATTATGCTTGTAACGCCTTATTATAATAAACCTTCTCAGGACGGTTTATATGAGCATTTTAAAACAGTGGCTGATTCCGTTCAGCTGCCGGTCATGCTATATAATGTGCCTGGCAGAACTTCTGTTGATCTGGCGGCAGATACCGTTATTCGTTTGGCTGCGGTTGATAATATTGTGGCGATCAAAGATGCAAGCGGCAATATGGATAAGATAACTGAAATGGCGGCCCAAACAGATGCAAGCTTTTCTGTATACAGCGGGGAAGACGCTTTGACCCTTCCGTCTCTTGCAGTTGGAGCTATAGGCATTGTTTCGGTTTCCGGGCATGTTATCGGCAATGAAATGCAGGAAATGATTGCTGCATATGAGCAGGGAGCCGTGAAAAAAGCTGCTTCCATACATCAGCGGATTCTGCCGGTCATGCAGGAAATGTTTGCAGCACCGAGTCCAGCTCCTGTAAAAGCAGCATTAAATCGCAATGGTGTCCATGTCGGCGGTGTTCGCTTGCCGCTGCTTCCATTAAATGATGAGCAGCTGCAAGCGTTAAACCATAAATTAGCGTTATTAGAGCAAGTGAAATAATCCTGTTGAAAACCTCTCTGACAATGGTTAGAGAGGTTTTTTTGATGGGGATTTTTCTGCATCATGATAGGTTAATTTCAAAAAAACACTCCACAATACCTAACAAATATTTAAAATGAAGTGGTAAAATATGATACATACAACCGAAAATAGAGAAGGGGCGGGGAGTGGATGAAAGAAACATTGATTCAAGCAGATGATAGCATTACGCTTTGGGGGATTATCATTATCTGGGCGTCTGTCAGTATTTTTTTAGAACAACGCTACAGCTGGGCTTCCAAGGTGACTGGGGCCATTATTGCATTAGTCGGGGCGATGGCTTTATCCAACTTTGGAATTATTCCCACAGAATCGCCGGTATATGATGCAGTATGGTCTGTTATTGTACCGTTAGCAATACCGCTTTTGTTATTTCACGTTAATCTTAAAAAAATATGGAAGGAAAGCAGCAGATTGTTGCTCATTTTCCTATTGAGCTCCATTGGCACAGTTGCAGGAACGATTATTGCATTTTTTACTTTACAGAATCACATACCTTTTTTAGACCAATTGAGTGGGATTTTCGGTGCTTCCTATATTGGAGGAGGCGTGAACTTTGCTGCTATGGCAGCTAAATTCGAAACCCCGGGGGAAATTATTTCTGCCGCTGTTGTTGCGGATAATTTAATGATGGCACTGCTGTTTATTATTCTAATGATGATTCCTGCACTTCATTTTATCCGTAAACGTTACCCGACGCCGCATGTGGAAGAGGTAGAAAAGAATCAATCGGATGATGATAAAACGTTGGCAGAAAGCTTCTGGAAAAGGAAAGAAGTTTCTTTGAAGGACATGGCACTTTCGATTGGAACAGCTTTTTTTTTAGTTATAGTTTCCTTAAAAATTGCCGAATTTTTTGCCGGGATTATTCCAAGTGGAGAAGAGGCTTCTTTCTTCAATAATCTGTTGAATGGAATTATCGGAGATCAGTATTTAGTATTAACGACGCTTACCTTTGTCGCTTTAGCAGTATTTCCAAATTATTTTTCCGGATTAAATGGCAGTCAGGAAATAGGAACGTATCTGATTCACATCTTTTTTGTCGTAATCGGAATACCTGCTTCTATCACGTTAATTGTTCAAACGGCACCATTATTGCTTGTTTTTGCATTTATTATTGTAGCAATCAATTTAACGCTGTCTCTTATTTTTGGAAAACTATTCCGGATGAGTTTAGAAGAAATCCTGCTGGCAAGCAATGCAAATATCGGCGGACCAACTACTGCAGCCGCGTTTGCGATTGCGAAAGGATGGAGGCAATTAGTCGGTCCGATATTAATTGTTGGGACACTGGGTTATATTATTGGAAACTACATTGGAACTTTCCTTGCAGTGTGGTTTGGGACCTTGATGTAGGAAGAATAGAAAATCCGTTTCTGTTATAAATACAGAAGCGGATTTTTTCATTTACGTTGACGTTTTCCTGAATAAAAAAGGTTTAGATTTGTTGAAAGTAATTTGGAGATAGTATAATTTATATAAGTCAGCGGGCTGACTATTTTTTAAGGGTTAGCCAAGGTTGATTTCGTAAAGAATAGAATAGCAGCGGTAATCCTTCTGCTGCATTAAAGTATTTAAAAAGGTTGGGATAGCTATTTTCAAGCGATTATTATTATTGCTGTTTATGATACTGTTAGCCATTTGGACAAGGCCTTTATGGGAAGACCCGGTCCGCGATGTCATCCCCGATGCTGTCAGTGATACGTTTTCCTCTGCAAGCGATTTTGTTTCAGAAGCGATAGATAATGACTTTTACTTCCGTCAAGTAGCAGATGAAGCAACTTCTTTTTTTCAATCCTTTACTGATTCTGAAACAGGCACCTCGTATGAACAAGTAGAAACACCGGAGCTCACTACTCCGGAGGAACAATCATTCTCCGTTGGCAATGTAGAGATAGGTGACACAAGAGGACAGGTGGAAGAAATGTATGGTGAAGCTAAGCGGCAAAGTGAGAATGAGTATGGAGTGGAATGGTTCACCTATCATGAAAACTATCAAAACTTTATGATGGTTGCTTATGATGAACAAGACATGGTGCGTGGACTCTTTACCAATCAGGATTTACTATCCTCTCAGCAGGGTATTGCCTTGGGAGATTCCAAGTCGTTTGTAAACGAGACATTAGGGGAGCCGGAAGAAATGATCCGCAATGGCTGGTTTAATTATAAAATTGAAAGCGAAGGCGAATATGATGTATATCATATGGATGGAACCTACGCAACCATTTTTTATGACCTGCATGAATCAGAAGAAGTAACAGCAATTCAGTTAATAGATGAGGATATGGAATCTGCCAAAAGCACCCTTTATACACCTGGCAGTGAGGCTCTAAAAGAAGGCTTGGAGTATCAATTATTTGATTTGACCAATGCAACTCGCGTAAAGCATGAGCTGTCTATTTTAGAATGGGATGAAGCAGTAAGAGAAACAGCGAGAAAGCATAGTACAGATATGGCCGCAAATCAATTTTTCAGCCATACTAATTTAGAAGGACAATCTCCTTTTGACCGGATGAAGGAAGATGATATTTCATTCTTAAGTGCAGGGGAGAACCTTGCATATGGGCAATTCAGCAGTGTTTTTGCGCATCAGGGATTATTGAATTCGGAGGGGCATCGAGAAAATATTTTACATCGGGATTTCAGCCATCTAGGGATTGGCGTGGACTTTAATGAAAGTGATCAGCCGTTTTATACTGAGAATTTTTTCAATAACTAATGGGGATGATTAAGTAAGTGCTTGTATCCATATGTATCTTTAAAAATCAATTGCGTAATCAAAAAGAAGGAATGCTTTCATTAAGAAAAACCAAGAACACCACTTAATCTTTTAAACACCGGTGTTATATGGAATTTGAATTATACGAAATCTTAAGCAAATCAATACATTTATTTAATGGGGTGAATGGTTATACGTTCATCCTCTTTTTATATGACCAGAGAATAAGCCATTTTGTTTTTCGAATGTTTGTTTAGGTATGTAATATGTATTCTTTTTTGGATTTAGATAATAATAAAGCTTGATTATCCATAACAGGAAAGTATTTCAAAACGGAGAGAACAAAATTAGAAAAGCAAGCATGAAGATTTCAATTGATTACGTGGTATTTCGGAAAGGAGAGAAGTAATTTGATTTATATATACAATGATTATGGAGGCACGCACACCACTTCACTTGCAGCAGCCTATCATTTAAAAAAACTACCTTCAAATCGAAAGCTGACCAAGGATGAGATACAAAGCGTCAGGTATTTTAATAAACTCAACTTTCGCACACTGAAATAGACATGTAACCCTTGATATAGTTAGGTAAACCTGCCACCCATTGCTGTACTTGATTTTTGATTAATTTTTGTATTGCTTTA